>CAYILT010000120.1:0-10205 GCA_964364055.1 uncultured Nitrospiraceae bacterium
GTAGCTCTTCACAATCAAGAACGACGCTGCGAAGACCGCGATGCCGAACAGTAGAATGATGGCTACCATAGTGCCGCCTCCTGGCTCCTGATCTCTATGCCACCGATTCGGCATATTCCTCACCGATGCGGGACATCAGGGTCTCGTATTCCATGTCTTTGTCCTCTCCCAGCGTGCCGCAGGCGTCGGCCCGGCACTGCCGGCAATGGGACATCTGGGTCAGGAAGGGCCGCAGCTCGTCGCGCTTTGCGTGGAGCGCCCCGTAGGACGGCCTGGTCAGCCCCGAGAACTCTCCCTGGGGAATGAGCGGAAGCACGTTCATGATGTCCGCGCCCAGTTCGCCGGCACGTTTTGCCACCAGGGCGAGGTCCTCATCGTTGACGCCGGGAAGATATACCGAGTTCACCTTTACGAGCAGACCCGTCTCGATGGCGTTTGAAAGCCCCGCCCATTGGTTCGCCAGCAGGGTCCTGGCCGCTTCCTGGCCGGTCAACCGCGTCCCCCGGTACTGGACCCACGAGTAGATGCGCTCCGCCGTTTCAGGCCGCACCGCATTGATCGTGACCGTCAGGCTCTTGACCCCCGCCCTGACCAGGTCCGTCAGCCGTTCCGGCAGGAGAAGACCGTTCGTCGAGACGCACAGGGTGAGCTGCGGGAAGCCCCGGCGCAGGGCGCTCAGGGTCTCGAAGGTCGCTTCGTTCGCAAGCGGATCGCCGGGTCCGGCAATGCCGATGACGCTGATCCGGTCGTTCCGTTCCACGAAGGCCTCGACGCGCTCCACGGCCTCCGACGGCGTCAGGACCCTGCTCGTGACGCCCGGCCTGGATTCATTGGCGCAGTCGTATTTCCTGACGCAATACTTGCACTGGATGTTGCACGCGGGCGCCACGGGCAGATGCATCCTGCCAAACTTGGTATGGGCCTCGACTGAAAAACAGGGATGGGTCTTCAGGACGTCCTTCTGCGCTTGTCTGTTTGCATTCATGGCCGCCTCCTTGTCTCGTGTACTATCATAAGGAATAGCAAGACTATTGCCAAAGCGAATACGCGTCGAATCAACAGGTTAGGGAACAACTGCGGATGAAGAAGGGTTTGAGGCAGGTCAGGTGCTCAATTTGTGATCACCATGGAGTATCCGGAACAACACGGAAATGTCCAACCGGTCATGATGCTTCTCATTATCGGCGAATGCGATCAGGGCCGGCGCCGCAGGCAGATAAGACGGGTCGTATCCCAGTTCCGGGATGCATAGAAATTCAGCGCCGGTTGATTGTCGCGGTCCGCGAGGAGTTGCAGCCTCTTAAGCCCCGCGCACTCGCTCCAGGCAACGATGCCTTCAACGAGGAGCGTACCGATGCCCCTGGAGCGAAACCTCCGGTCCACGATCACGTCCTCTATAAGACCAACCCGGCCGCCTTCCGCCGTGGAAATGAGCGTTTGGACCGTTGCCATCCCCACAACCATCCCGTCCATCACCGCGACAAGTATCAGCGCCTTTCCCGGAGGATTGCCGATCAGCGCGCTGAAACCATGAGCCTGCTTTTCCTCGTCCGGGACAAAGTCGGACTCGATGGAGAAGAGGTCGCGCAGAAGGTCGCACAGGGCCGGGATGTCTCCGGTCCTGGCCGGGCGAATGGCGGTTTGGCCTTCATTCCGCATTCGGCACTCCGAACTCCGCACTTAGAGCGTCACATGGACGTGGCATTTCTTGGTGCAGGTGCGCGCGCAGGCCTCGCAGCCGATGCAGTTCTCGGGATGGACCACGGACATGACCTTGTTGCCCATATCGTCTCCGTACTCATCGTCTCCGGCGAAGGGTTTTTCGATCAGTTCGAGCACCTGGTAGCCGCAGACCTTGAAACACCGGCCGCAGCCGATGCATTTCTCCACGTCGATCGCATCGACGAATTTCGGCGTCCACGGCTTCCCGCCGCGGGTGGTTCCGGTGATGATGGACATGGCTCCTCCTTCCACGAACGCAGGCTAAAGCCTGCGGCTACGTCATTCCGCAATCCGCAATGTGGTTACGCTATCGCTTCTCCGTCCTTGTCACCAGTTCTAACGCGCAGGGCGCCGTCGATCGGAGAAACAAAGATCTTGCCGTCGCCGGCCTTGCCAGTCTGGTTCACTTTGATGACCGACTTAACGATCGTAGTGACCACGTCGTCGGGCACCACGACGGTCAGCATCCTTTTCGGCACGTACATGGCGACCTTCGGCAGTGAATGCTCCAGCGCGTACGTGGACGGCGTCGGCTTCAGTTTTGCCGTGGTGCAATAGCTCTCGGGCAATTCCGCGTCCATTTCCGCGCACAGGGCGCCCCGCTGTCTTCCCCGTCCATCGACGCTCTGAATGGTCATTGACGGGTACCCGAGATTATCGAGCGCCTTCTTGGTCTCCGGCAGCTTGTCCCGCCGGATGATCATGGTGATCTCTTTCATGGGTCGTACCCCTTCCCGTCGTCATTCCGGGCTTGGTTGAGCCTGTCCCGCACTTGACGAACAATGTTTATTTGCTTTGCCGCTGCCTTCATCAGCGATTCTTATTCCGCACTCCGCACTCCGAATTCCGCATTTGCTACAACGTCGCTTCCCCGGTCCGGACGGTGTATGCCATCTCCACCGGGCTGACGAAGATCTTGCCATCGCCGATAAAGCCGGTACGTGCCTTGTCCTGGATGACCTTTACGACCTTGTCGATGTCCTTGTCGTCCACAACGGTCATAATGAGCGTCTTCGGCAGCTCGTCGTAATGCACCGGGCCCACCGTGAGGCCTTTCTGTTTGCCCCGGCCGAACACCGGCATCTTGGTGAGCGATGGGAAACCCGCGCCCTCCAGCGCCAGCACCACGTCCTGCTCCCGCTCCGGCCGTATGAATGCCCTGATCATCTTCATAATTTCAGTCCTCCTTTTGTCGGTTTTAATTCCGTCCCTTATTCCGAATTCCGCACTCCGCATTCCGCACTGCCGTTCAAGGCTTTTTTCAGCCACGGCGGCGGGGATTTCATGATCGTCTCGTGAAGCTGTCTGACCGAGTCCTCGATGGGCATGACCGTCTTCACCTTCAAGGGCATGATCCCTTTTTTCACGAGACGCGCAGCGGATGGCCCGCCGATCTCGGTCATGAAGACGATCTTGCAGTCCGTAAGCCGGTCCACCTTGTCCTGGACCGCTTCGTCGTGGAGGGCGCCCTGCTCCCTCGTGCCGACGACCGCCTGGTCGATGCCATCGGCGAACTTCCGCAGTTCGGCGAACTGATAGCCTGTGCGCGACAGGTCGTAGATCGCGAAGCTCCCCGCCCTGCCGAAATGTTCATCCACGTTGATCCCGTCCGATGTGGCAAATGCGACCTTCATAGTTCACCTCCGGTGGTCCTGCTTCATGCAGGATAGTGCATCATCAGGTTTCCCGCCTCGTTGATCATCGCCAGCGTCCCCCGGTATCCGATCGTTACCCGCGAGGCGGCGCCCAGGACCTTGTAGACCGGGAAGCCGGTCTGGTACAGCGGCGCCTTGAGCCGTCGCGCCGTGTCCTCCGCATGGGAATTCGAGATCAGCAGATCAAATTGGCCGCGGATCGAGAAGAGGTCCCCGAGCTCCACCCTCCGCGCAAGGATCTGGCCGGCCGATGCCGCCAGTGTCGGGATCACCGCGAGTTCCACCCGGGCGCCCATCTCGTCCAGCCACCGCGACGCCTGCAGCGCCAGGTCCGGTTCCAGGGCGAGGCAAACCTTTTTATTTCCGTAGAAAAAATGCGCGTCCCGCATCCCGTCGATCAGGACCCTCCTCTGCCGATCATACCGCTGGTGCATTGGTCTGCCGCTGGCCTCCGAAAGTATCGCCAGCAACCGGTCAGTGTCCTGCAGCCCGCAAAGACCTTCGAGGACGCGGTACTCCATGCCGCAGGCATCCTTCAACATCATCGCTGCAGGTTCCATGCTTTTCCCCACTGCCAGGGTCAAGGCGGACCTTGACATCGCCTTCATATCCTCAACCGTCGTGCCCCCTTCGGCGAGCGCAGAAAAGTTCTTTCTGCTTCCGTCGAGGGCGGACAGGTCGGGCAGGATGATCGGCTGCAAACCGAACGATTCAACGATCTCCCGCAACTCTGTAACGTCGGCGGGCGTCAGGTGCGACCCCACCAGAATATTTATTTGTTTTTTATCCGCACTCCGCAACCCTCGGCCTGAGCTCGGGTCGAAGGCTCCGCACTCCACACTTTTGATGATCGCTTCCACCGCCCTCGCATATCCCGTTTCCAGCCCGCCGTCGTAATCCGGCGTCGCAACATGAATCACCTTGACCCCTGACCCTTGACCCTTGACCCTTCTTATTGCCCCACCGACATCATCCCCCTTTACCTCGCACAATCCCGAGGTCAGGACGCCGATGACATCGGGGGCGTTCTTTTCGATGAAGCCCTCGATGGTCCTCTCGAGGATCTCCTCGCTCCCCAGCACCACGTTCTCCACGAAGAGCTTGGTGGTTGCGAGCGCCACCGGCTCCCGGAAGTGCTTGGTCATCAGCACTTTGCCGAGAAAACCGCAGCCCTGGGCCCCGTGGATGACCGGCAATGCCCGGTGGACTCCCTGGAACGCAATGGCTGCGCCGATGGCGGGAGAATGCTTCAAGGGATCGATTCTGAGTGCGGAATGCGGAGTGCGGAATGTGGAATTTGATGCCGGCTCTCGGGTTGATTTTCCATTCCACTCCGCACTCCGCATTCCGCACTCCGAACTCCCCCGGTAGAACCTCATACTGTTGCTGATCTGCTCCGCGAAGTTCACCAACCCCTCGTATCCTGCGTAGGCCGCGTGGCGTTCCTGGTTCACGTCGACGAAGGGGTAACCCTCCTTGATCGCCAGGTACTGGTTCCTGCCGCCGGCCACGAGGATGTCGGCATTCCTTTCCTTAAGCAGCTTCACGAGGTTCTTCGGCGTCACGTCCTCGGCGAGCGGCACTCCGGGACCGAGTATCTCCTTCATCCTTTCCTCGTCCTCGACCGTGCTCTTCTTCGTCCCGACGGCCACGACTTCGATCCCGAGGTCCTGCAGTGCGGAGATAAAGGACCAGCTCTTCACGCCACCCGTATAGAGGACCGCCTTTTTCCCCCGCAGATGCCGGTAAGCCCTGAGCGATTCTTCGAGCTTCCTTTCCTCGCTTGCGATGAGCGCTTCGACCACGTCACGCAACATCTCCCCCTCGGCAGCGCTCCCACCCTTGTTCCCTCCTCCCGGAAGGGTAAGGGCCGGGGCAAAAGGGAGGTTCTTTGCAATGGACCGCAACGCCTTCGTTGTCTCGGTCCTGCCGTAGAACGACGCTTCCACGAAGGGGATGCCGTACTTACGTTTCATGCCCGCGGCGACGTTGATCAATGCGCGGCCGCAGACCACGACGTTCAGCTTCGCCCGGTGGGCATGGGTGATCTCCTGGAAGGTCGCGTTCCCCGTGATCCGGGACAGGACACGGATGCCCGCCTTCTCCAGGAGGGGCTCCACGAGCCAGAGGTCGCCGGCGATATTGTATTCGCCGATAAGGTTGATATCGCAGTGCGTCGTGACCGCGGGCTCGCCGGTGCCGATGACCTGCTCGAGCAGCACCTCCCCGGCGATGCGGTTCCCCAGGTTCTTGGGACCCACGAATCCCGGCGCGCTCACCGGGATGACCCTGATGCCCAGCTCCGCCTCGGCCTTTCCGCATGCCGCTTCGATGTCCTCGCCGATCAGGCCGCTCACGCAGGTCGCATGGACGAAGATGGCCTTCGGCTGGACCGCCTGGTGTGTCCGTACGATGGCCTCATGGAGCTTCTTGTCGGCGCCGTACACAATATCAATCTCGCCCATGTCCGTCGTAAAGCCCATCCGGTGCAGGTCCCCCTGGGACGACAGGGTCCCCCGCCCCTCCCAGGAGTTACCGCAGCAGGCAATCGGGCCGTGAACGATATGCGCCGTGTCGGCAATGGGCTGGAGCACGATCATGGCGCCGTCAAAGGCGCAGGACTCGCCGCCACGCGAGCGGCAGATCTTGTGCTTGTCGGCGGTGCTGCAGCCGTCTGCCGTTAGTTTGTCGATAGTAGTAGCCATAGTGTGATCCCGGATCTTTGCCACTAAGACACGAAGCCTTTAAGTTTTCTTTGTGACTTAGCGCCTTCGCGGCATGCCGTATTTTTGTGTTTCATTTTACGGTCAGATCACGGCCATTTTCAAACCGGCCATGACCAGCATGATGCCGAGCAGAACTCTCAACACGGGGCTGTTGAACTTCGTAGCCCCCAATGACGATCCGATGAACCCTCCGGAAAGCACTGCCACGGACCAGAAGGAGAGGTGATCCGGGAAAGCACCGCCTTTCTGAAGATATCCGGCCAGACCGGAGATCGAGTTCAGGAGTATAAATGCCGCAGCCACCGCAGCCGTTCTCCTGAGTCCTGCCCAATGCAGAATGATCAGGACCGGGCTCAGAAAAATTCCGCCGCCGACCCCCGTGAGACCGGAAAGAAGCCCGAGGCCCCCTCCCACTGCCAGCGACGCGCCGATCCCCGGGTACGTTGTTCTTCCGGGATCATCCGGGCCGAATTTGCTCCTGAGGATGAGATGGAAAGCTGCGAACACTAATGCAATGCCTACGAGTATCTTGTAGAACGTCGCGTCCATTGACATTCCGCCGCCGAGGTACGCCATGGGGACCGATGCCAAGGCAAAGGGCCAGAACAAGCGCCAGGAAAAATATCCGGCCTTGGCGAACCGGACGGTAGTGACCAGAGCGACGATGATATTCAGCGTAAGCGCGGTCGGTTTCATGACATCCGGCGGAAACGAAAGAAGCGCCATCGTAGCCAGATAACCGGACGCTCCCGCGTGACCCACCGTCGAATACAGGAGGGCGATCGCGAAAAAATATACGCCTGTCATTGCGATGTTGTGCATAGTTCACCTGGAACAACACCAACTACCCGCCACGAAGACACAAAGGCTCGAAGTTTTTCTTAGTGTCTTGGTGACTTAGTGGCAAATTTCCTTACTCCGTTCTTACCGAATCACATCAAAGCTCGCCGAACCTTCGGTCTTTCTATCCAGCTCGTCAAGAACCGTATTTACCAGCATGGTGATAAGGTTCAACGCGCCCTGGTATCCGATGATCGGCTGACGGTGCAGATGATGCCGGTCGAAAAGCGGGAACCCGATACGGACCAGCGGCGTTCCCGTGTCTTGCGTCAGGAACTTCGCATAAGAATTCCCGATCAGGACGTCCACGGGGTCCGTGAACAACAGCGAGCGCAGATGCCACATGTCCTTGCCCGCGTAGACCGTACCATGAACGCCAAAGGGAGAGGAGGCGAGCAGCTCCTTCGCCTCTGCCTCGAAGTGCTTGTCCCCGTTGGTACAGACGACGTGCACCGGTTCGCCGCCCATCTCCATGATGAGGCTCATCATCCCAAGCAGTATGTCCGGGTCGCCGACAAGGGCGAACCGCTTGCCGTGGACGTAGGGATGCGAGTCCACCATTGCGTCCACGACCCTGCCGCGCTCCGCTTCGATCGCAGCCGGGATCTGTTTCCCCGTGAGCTTGGAGAGCTCTGCAAAGAACGCATCGGTGTTCCTGATGCCGATGGGCGAAAGCGTGAGCGTCTTCTGGCCCCATTCCTTCTGGATGTAATCCATGGTCTTCACGGTCGAATGTTTCTGGAGCGCCACCGTGGCCATCGCATTCACTGCATCCATTGCGTCGGTGAGCGGCGTGCCGCCGGGATAGAGCTTATACTCGCCCGTGTTCGGCGAATCAAACGTATCGCTCATATCGGCAAGCACCGTTGCCTCAATGCCCATCATTGCCATAAGCCGCTTGATCTCGTGATAGTTCCCGGTATAGGTATCGAAGCCCGGGATAATGTTTATCTTCCCGTTCGATTCGCCTTTTTTGCCCGCCCAAAGCGCTTTCAGTATCCCCTTCATCATATTGTCATAGCCCACGATATGGGAACCCACAAAGCTCGGGGTGTTTGCGAAAGGGATGAGCAGGTCCTGGGGGACGACGCCCTTCTCTTTCGCCGTCTTGATATAGGAGTTGAGGTCGTCTCCGATCACTTCCGCCATGCAGGTCGTTGAGACCGCGATCATCTTGGGCTTGTACAGGGCATGGGTGTTTTCCAGGCCTTCGAGCATGTTGTTGAGCCCGCCGAATACCGCCGCGTCCTCGGTCATGGACGTGGAGATCGCCGCAAAGGGTTCCTTGAAGTGGCGGGCGAGGTGGCTGCGGAAGTAGGCCACGCATCCTTGTGCGCCCTGCACGAACGGCATGGAGCCTTCAAAACCCGAAGCGCAGAACACCGCGCCGAGAGGCTGACAGGCCTTTGCCGGATTGATCTTGATGTTCTCCCGCTTGAAATTAAGTTCCTTGTACTCCTCGGTCTTGGTCCAGTCCGAGATCTCCTTCACCTTTTCAACAGGCCAGCAGTTCTCGAACTCCTTCTTGCGCTCGAACTGCTCTTGATAATCCTGCTGCTTGAATAGCTCGCTATGGTCTTTGATTTTCATGATTTTCTCCTAAGCTGAACCAAATCTGCCACGAAGACTCGAAGGCACGAAGAACTTCAGAAATATTCCAGCATTCAAAATTCCTGTTCCTGCTTCCCTTTGAGTCTTGGTGCCTTCGTGGCAAAATGGTTATTTCTTTCTTCTTATCAAACTCCACGTGGGGCTGTTCACCGTCATGTCCATGTCCCGCGCGAAGACCGGGAACCCGTCGAACCCATGATAGGGTCCTGAGTAGTCCCAGGAGTGCATCTGCCGGAATGGCACACCGAGCTTGTGATACGAGTACTTTTCCTTGATGCCCGAACCGACCATGTCCGGCTTCAGCCTGCGGGTGAACTCTTCCAGCTCGTACAAGGTCGCGTCATCCATGATCACCGCGCCCTCTTTCAGTTCGGGATAGGTGCGTTTGTAGTCGTCGTTGTGCCCGAATTCATAACCTGAAGCAACAACCTCCATGCCCAGGTCCTCGTAGGCGCCGATCGTATGGCGCGGCCTTAAGCCCCCGACGTAGAGCATCACCTTTTTGCCTTCGAGCTTAGGCCGGAACTGCTCCACGACCGTGTTCATGAGCGGCGTGTACTTGGCTATGACCGCCTCGGCATTCTTCTGGATCGTTTCATCGAACTTGGCGGCTATCTTTCTAATGCTGTCAAAGGTCTTCGTAGGACCGAAGAAATTGAACTCCATCCACGGAATGTTGTAAGCCTCTTCCATGTGGCGGCAGATATAGTTCATCGACCGGTAGCAGTGGATCAGGTTCAGCTTGGCCTTGGTCGCAATGCCGAGCTCGTTGATCGTTGAGTCGCCCGTATACTGGGCAATCACCCGGAGGCCCATCTCTTCCAGGATCTTGCGTGAGGCCCAGGCATCGCCGCCGATGTTGTAATCGCCGATGAGGTTCACATCATAAGGTGTCGTGTTCTTGAGCTCGCCCTTGCCGAGCACATAGTCCTTGATGGTATCGTTCGCGATATGATGGCCCAGCGACTGGGACACGCCGCGGAACCCTTCGCACCGCACCGGCACGATCGGTATGTTGATCTCCTTTGCCACGCGCTTCGAGACCGCCTCGATGTCGTCGCCGATGAGCCCCACCGGGCACTCGGACAGAATGCCGATGCCGCGGCCGAGCGGGAACAGTCCGTGCAGCTCCTTGATCGCCAGATCGAGCCCCTTATCGCCTCCGTAGACGATGTTCTTTTCCTGAAAATCCGTCGTAATGTGCATGGTGCCGAATGCGTCGATCCCGGTCTGGCCGTTGTAGTAGTTCCTGCGCGACCACCAGGAGTACTGGCCGCAGCCGATGGGGCCATGGCTGATCGTGATCTGGTCCTTCACCGGCCCCCAGACCACGCCCTTGGCTCCCGCGTAAGCGCAGCCGCGCACGGTCATGACGCCGGGCCGGGACTTGACGTTCGACTTCACCTGGCAGGTACTGCACTGTCCCGTCGGGTCGTTGGCGGCCAGATGTTTCGCCCGGTCCTTCTTCGACTTCTCCGGGTAGGCATCCAGGACCTCTTCGATCATTTTCTGGGTGTCTTTAATGGCTGTGCTCATGGGATCTCCTTGTCACGCAGGCTAAAGCCTGCGGCTACCTTCTTTCCGCACTCCGCACTCCGCACTCCGCATTCCGCATTCCGCAATCCGCATTCTTCGCTTACGCGACGGCTTA
>CAYILT010000121.1:0-10204 GCA_964364055.1 uncultured Nitrospiraceae bacterium
CCGCCACAGCGGCCCTGTGTGCTGGGACAGATAATCATGGAAAGCGCGGGTTTTGTCAAGAAAAATGTCGGTGGCGCGAGTGGACAGTGATCACTTCAGACCGGAGAGGTAATCGGACAGGTCGCTGATCTCCTGATCTGAAAGCTTGTCACGGAAGGAGGGCATATCGGTGTTGGGGTTATGGGACTTAGGGTCCTTGATCTGCTGGACGATGTAGTCCCGGGACCGTTTGCCGCCGACATAGGTCAGGTTCGGGCCGGAGGAGCCGCCTTTCCCATTGATGGTGTGGCATTCCTTGCAGCGGTTGTTCCAGAACAGCCCAGCGCCCTTGGACTCGCAACCGGCGAGCACCATGAACAGGAGGCCTGACAGGAACGCGCCAAACACAAGGGCTCTAACCTTCATTTCACGCGACCTCACAAAAAGGGAGGAACGGTATCATCCCGGTCCTCCCTTGATCGTTCCTCAGCAGGTTCCTATTCCATCTTGATGGCCTGCACAGGGCAGCTGTCCACAGTCGCCTGGCAGTCACAGGAGTCGCACGCGTTGGCGTCTATCACCCATGCCTTGTCGTCCTTCAGCTCGTAGACCTTGGGACACATTTCCGAGCACAGTCCGCATCCGATACAAAGATCCATATCCACAATAGGGGTTGCCATACATGACCGTCCTTTCTTTGGGTTGCCGAGAAGCATAGTACCCAATCAGGGAGTAAGTTGCAAGGCCAATCTATCGTACTAGTCTGCGGAGTTCCATGATGTAAATCACATACCCTATCAGCGATAATAATAGATCACGTTTTCCGCAGCATCCCTGTAGCAACGTCGGCAACTTCGCTGGCCGTGATGCTCTCCATGCACTCCAGATATTTCTGATTGCCGCAGCTGCGGCTCCGGCAGGGCACGCAGGGGACCTTTCCGGCCTGAATGACACGGTGGCCTTTTCCGACGGGGCCGGTGCGGCCAGGGTCCGAGGCGCCGAAGAGTCCAATGACGTTCGTGCCTGCGGCGGTCGCAAGGTGGAGGGGGCCGGTATCTCCGCTCACCAGCAGACCGCACTTTTCCAGGACCGCGCCCAGCTGCAGAAGAGATGTTTTTCCGGCGAGGGATATCGGCTTTGCGCGGGAGCGTGATGCGATCTCGTCGGCGAGCGGGACGTCATCAGGCCCGCCGATGATCAGGGGACAGGCATGCAATTGTCCGGTTATGAGGTCCGCAAGCTCGGCGAAACGGCCTGCGGGCCAGCGGTTCACCGCATGGGTGGCGCCAGGGTTCAGGGCAATGACGGTCTTGCCGTCAAGACCCTGTGAAGAGAAGAAGTTCCGCGCAAAGGCGCGTACCTCGTCATCGAGAAAGAGCTCAAGGTCAAGGTCTGTAGTGGTGAGTCCGAGGGGCATCAGTGTCTCGAGGTAGTTCACTACGGCATGGACGGTCCTGTTCTTCGCCTTGTGGTATACGAGCACCCGGCAGGGAAGCGCCGCCGACGCCAGAAACCAGGTCTTGAGGTTGCTTCTCTGGTAGTTCAGGACGAGGTCATAACCTTTGGTGTGGAGATGTCTCCAGAGGGCGAGCCGGGAGGACAGGGAGCGATGCCTGCCGTCACGTTCGAAGATGACAGTCTCGGAGATCCGGGGATCGTTCTTGAAAAGGGCGGCAGTGATCTCAGATCCCACCAGCACGCTGATCTTCGCTTCCGGCGAATATGCCGTCAGTGCCCGGATGACGGGGGTCATCTGGAGAAGATCGCCGACGGCCCCGGGCTTGATGATAAGGATGTTTTTATAGGGTGTGAGAGATCTCTGCATTGTGGTATGGGAAAATAATCTTAAATAACATTTGGGTCGTTTATATTAGTTGAAAAGCAGTGCAAGCCAGAAACAGAGAAAGGCTAAGATTCATCCGCAGATTACACAGATTACGCAGATTCAAAAAGACCATCTTGATTCGTGTACTAAAGACTTAATCGGCGTTAATCGGCGAAATCTGCGGATAAATAATTTCTCCGAGCCTTTGTTTTTGAGGTCAGACGTTACCTTTCCAAAGCCCTCACATGAAAATTCGATTTTATCCGGTTCTCATCAGCATGATCCGTGTCAAAGGTTGTGTCCAGGATGATAGTATAAATCCGATGGGACTGCAACCGGAAATGCCCATGCGGACAAGGTAGTAGGCCGCGCTGCTGAAAATTCACTTTACAAAAAGGCCTCTTTCCCCTATTATGGAGACCGATGAAATACTGGAATTTGTTCTTGTTTTCTGAGGAGATGCGGCGCTTTGCTTTTGGGTGCTTCCTGGGCATCATCCTGATGCTCCCATCGGGTACCGTCTCCGCTGCTGAGTCCCTGGCCGCATCGCCGGCAAGGTCGCACAACCCGTTCAATCCCGGTGAAAGACTTACCTATTCCATCAGCTGGTCCAAAATTATCTCGGCAGGGACCGCGGTCATGGAGGTCAAAAAGGAAAAGGCCGGGGGCGGCAGGGAAGTCTTCCGGTTCATCTCAACGGCCCGTACGATCGGCATGGTGGACAGTGTCTATCCGGTGCGCGACACGGTGCAGAGCCTCTTCGACCCCCGGACCATGGAGAGCATGTCCTACAGTCTGAACCAGAGCCATGGCAAGCGGAAAAAGCGGCGCGAGCTGGTCTTCGATCATGAAGCGGGGGAGGTCACTTTTACCGAGAATGGCAGGAAAGAGACCGTTGCCATTACGCGGCAGACACAGGACGCCCTTTCATCGCTCTACTACCTTCGGACCAAAAGGGACTTTATCGTGGGAACGCCGATCGTCTTCGACATACACGACGGCGGCAAGAACTGGTCCGTTGAGGTCTATGTCCTCGGCAGGGAAAAGCTCAAGACGCCGCTCGGGGAGTTCGATACGATCAAGGTCAAGACCTATCCGAAATATGAAGGGGTATTCATGCACAAGGGCGAGATTTTCATCTGGCTCACCGATGACAGCCGGAAGGTTCCGGTGCTCATGAAGAGCACCATCACCATCGGGTCTATTGTTTCCACGCTCACGGAAATGAAACTGGGGGACGAAGCGCCATGACCGCACCGGCAGCGACCAGGAGGCTGGTGAAGATCATCGACCGTTTTCCCGCGACCCGCGTCCTGGTCGTGGGGGACGTGATGATGGACCACTATGTCTGGGGCAGCGTTTCGCGCATTTCGCCCGAGGCGCCGGTCCCGGTGGTGAACGTGACGCGGGAGACCCTGCTCCTGGGCGGTGCGGCGAACGTGGTGAACAATATCCATTCTCTCGGCGGTCAGGTGGGCATCTGCGGGGTCATCGGTCATGATGATGCCGGCAGGCAGCTTCAGCACCTGCTGCACACCCGGGGCGTCCCCACGGACGGCCTGATCATGGAGCAGGGACGGTCCACGACCATCAAGACCCGTGTCATCGCACACCACCAGCAGGTGGTGCGCTTCGACCGGGAGACCAGGGAAGGCATCGCCCGGGAAACGCATCAGAAGATCTTCGAGCGCGTCGCGGAGAAGGCCGACGAAGGCATAGACGCCATCGTCATCTCGGACTATTGCAAGGGCGTCGTGACCCGGGGCCTCGTCCGGGACATAGTCCGTCTCGCGAAAAAACGCGGGATCATCGTGGCCGTGGACCCCAAGGTGAGCCACTTCGGCATCTACCGTGGTGTCACGATCCTTACCCCCAATGCCAGGGAGGCGTCCCTCGGCGCGCGCATCGATATCGACGATGACGAAAGCCTGCTCCGCGCCGGGAAAGGACTGCTCAAGCGTCTTGCCTGCGACGCGGTGCTCATTACGCGCAGCGAACAGGGCATGAGCCTGTTCGAGAAAAGCGGACGCATTACGCACATCCCGACGGTGGCGCGGGATGTCTTCGATGTGACCGGCGCCGGCGATACGGTCATAAGCGCGCTGACCTTGGCGATGGCGGCGGGGGCGAAGGTAAGCGATGCGGCGATGATCTCGAACCACGCCGCGGGCATCGTCGTCGGCGTGGTGGGAACGGCAACGGTATCGACGGAACAGCTGAAGCAGCGCATCACTGAACAAAAGGGGCAGAAACGATGAAAGGCATCATTCTCGCCGGAGGAAGCGGTACTCGGCTCTATCCCATCACGCGGGGCGTCTGCAAACAGCTCCTCCCGATCTATGATAAACCCATGATCTATTACCCGCTGTCCGTGCTTATGCTGGCGGGCATCCGGGACATCCTGATTATTTCGACCCCCCTTGACCTTCCACGGTTCCGCGAGGTGTTCCGGGACGGAAGCGATCTGGGGCTCAGGTTTTCCTACGCCGAACAGCCCCAGCCGAATGGCCTGGCGGAGGCGTTCCTGATCGGGGAAGAGTTCATCGGAACGGACCCGGTATGCCTGGTCCTGGGAGATAATATCTTTTACGGCCACGGCCTGACCGGGCTTCTCGACAAGGCGGTGAGCGATGTTACGACGGGCGGCGGCGCAACGGTCTTCGGCTATTATGTCAAGGACCCGGAACGGTACGGCATCGTTGAGTTCGATAAGAACGGCTCCGTCCTGTCCATCGAAGAAAAACCCGCGAAACCGAGGTCCCGGTACGCGGTTACGGGCCTGTACTTTTATGACAATGACGTGGTACGGATCGCGAAGGGCATCAAGCCGTCAGGACGGGGCGAGCTCGAGATCACCGATGTGAACAGGGAATATCTCGGCCGGAACGAACTGCGGGTCGAGTTGATGGGCCGGGGATACGCATGGCTTGATACGGGCACCCACGAGAGCCTGCTGGAAGCGGGCGAGTTCATCGCGACCATCGAGCGGCGGCAGGGGCTCAAGATGGCTTGTATCGAGGAGATCGCCTTCACGCTGGGGTACATCGACAGGGACAGGCTGCTCAAGGCGGCGGAGGACCACAAGAAGAACAGCTACGGAGAGTATCTCCGGCTGGTTGCCGAACAGGGAGTTCCCGGTGCCCTTTGATTTCCGTCAGATGGATATTCCCGGACTGGTGCTCATCGAGCCGAAGGTCTTCGGCGATGACCGGGGCTTCTTCATCGAGATCTACAAGCATTCCGAGTTCCTCAATGCCGGCGTCCCTGAGCATTTCGTGCAGGACAATTTTTCCCGGTCGGCAAAGGGCGTGCTGCGGGGACTTCACTACCAGAAGGACCCTCGGGCGCAGGGCAAGCTGGTACGATGCATGAAGGGCGGCATCTTCGATGTGGCCGTGGATATCCGGAAGGGATCTCCTGCCTACGCACGATGGGCGGGGCAGGAACTGTCCGACAGGAACAACCTGATGCTGTACGTCCCTGCCGGGTTCGCCCATGGCTTCCTGACGCTTACCGAGACCGCCGAGGTGTTGTACAAGTGCACGGCCGAGTATTCTCCTGCTGACGACCGGGGCATCATCTGGAACGATCCGGACATCAACATCGCCTGGGGTGAGAAGACACCGCTTCTTTCGGCAAAGGACGGGTGCCTTCCTCTTCTGCGTGACGCCGATAATAATTTCCGGTATCTATCATGAGATACCTTGTCACCGGCAGGAATGGCCAGCTTGCTTCGGCCTTTATCAAACGCCTCGAGCGTCGGTCAATCGATTGCTCTTCGCCCGACGAATCGCTGTTGGACATCACGGACGCCGGCAGGACCGAAGCCTGCATTGCATCTGTAAAGCCCGATATCATTCTGAATTGCGCGGCCTATAATCTCGTGGACAAGGCAGAGCAGGAGCCTGATCGCGCTTTACGCGTTAATGCAACAGGCCCCCGGAACCTGGCGGTCGCTGCGCACAAGCACCATGCGATGCTTGTCCACTACAGTTCGGATTATGTTTTCGACGGACGCAAGGAAACCGCTCTGTATGGCGAGGGAGATGCTACCGGTCCTCTGAATCAGTACGGCAGGAGCAAACTGGCCGGAGAGCAGGCGGTCAGGGAGGTCCTGGAGGACCGAGCGCTGGTTTTCCGCCTGAGCTGGGTATTCGGAGCGGGAAAACAGAACTTCATCGCAAAGCTCCTGGAATGGTCGGCCTCGCGGGATTATCTCCGGATCGCCTGCGACGAGTTCTCTGCGCCGACGTGGACGGAAACGGTCGTCGATGTCACCTTGCATGCTCTCGATCAGGGCGTGAGCGGTTTGTATCACCTCACGAACAGCGGCTATTGTTCGCGGTACGAGTGGGCGAAGACCATTCTCCGGAATAAGGGGATCGACAAGTTCATACGGCCTGTTTCCATGGACTCCTTTCAGTTGCCGGCGATGAGGCCGAAGTTCTCGGCAATGAGCAATCAGGCGATCTCAAACAAGTTGAATATTTCCATTCCGGCCTGGGAAGAGGCGGTCGGCCGATTCCTGGAGCAGGAGATCCTCCCATGAGCAATAAGACGGCCGGCGGCGATATTCGACAAGCCCTTGAGAGCGACAGGACCACGATCCTCGTGACCGGCGGCGCCGGGTTCATCGGATCGAACTTCATCCGTCATGTTCTGACGGCGACGGGGTTTCGCGGGTCGATCGTGAACTTCGATAAGCTCACCTACGCCGGGAACCTGGCAAGCCTCGAGGACATTGACCGGATGTTTGGGGGGAAGCGGTATTTCTTCGAGCGCGGCGATATCTGCGATCCCCGCCGGGTCGAGGCCGTCCTCCGGAAGTATTCGGTCCCGATCATCGTCCATTTCGCCGCGGAAAGCCATGTGGACCGCTCGATCCATGGTCCGGCGGACTTTATCGAGACCAACATCAACGGGACGTTCCGTTTGCTGGATGCGGCGCGCAGCGCGTGGCAGGGGCGGCAGGACGTCCGGTTCCACCAGGTAAGCACCGACGAGGTGTACGGGTCGCTCGGCGAGACCGGATCGTTTTTCGAGAACACGCCCTATGATCCGCGGAGCCCCTATTCGGCGTCCAAGGCGGCTTCGGACCACCTGGTGCGAGCATACTTCCATACCTTCGGGCTTCCGGTGACCGTCTCGAACTGCTCGAACAACTACGGTCCTTACCAGTTCCCGGAAAAACTGATCCCGCTCATGATCCTGAATGCCCTGGAAGGGAAGGGACTTCCCGTGTACGGCGACGGGATGAACGTGCGCGACTGGCTGTATGTGGACGACCACTGCAACGCGGTCTGGCAGATCCTGAATAAGGGGGCGGCCGGAGAGACCTATAACATCGGCGGCGAGTGCGAGAAGCGGAACATCGAGGTCGTCAGGGACATATGCGCCATTCTGGACGAGCTTGCTCCGGCCACGGAGAACCCCCGCGTGAAGGGACCGGCCGGCATCAGGCGTTACCAGGATCTGATCACCTGCGTCGCCGACCGTCCGGGACATGACCGGCGCTATGCCATCAACTGCGACAAGATAAAACGGGAACTGGGATGGAAACAAAAGTACGATTTTACCGCGGGGCTTCGCGCCACGATCTCCTGGTATCTCCGGAACGCGGCCTGGGTGGAAAGTGTCCGGAGCGGTGATTATCAGAAATGGATCGACCGTAACTATGCGGGACGGACCTCATAACTAACAAGAGCATTCATTTCTTTGCGCCACCGAGGTCACCGAGGACTCAGAGGAAACCTAAGCACCTCTCAGCATGGCATTTCTCTGCGACCTCTGTGTGCTCTGTGGCAAAATGATGTTCATTATAATGTGCTCTCCATAATAATTAGTTACTAATATAGTTACTAAGGAATCAAAAAGCTTCTTAAAACGGGTAGAATATTTTCAATAAAATCATAAAGGCCCTGCAAATAACGGATGAAATGGCCGTTTTTGAACCGCCGTTTTCCGAAAAATTTGCACTTTGCAATTTACAATTTTAAATTTCCAATTCCGGCTCGTCCGGGTTAGGAACAGGGGAAAAGAATGAAGATAGCAGTCATTGGAACCGGATATGTCGGTCTTGTGACCGGCACCTGTCTCGCCGAAAGCGGCAACCAGGTGGTCTGCATGGACATCGATGACCGGAAGATCGAGATGCTGAACGCCGGCGAGACGCCGATCTACGAGCCGGGGCTGGAGGAACTCATCGGTCACAATACCTCCCACGGCAGGCTGTCCTTTACCACCGACATGGAAGCGGCGGTCCGGCATGGCGATATCATCTTCATCGCCGTCGGCACACCGCCGGGAGAGGACGGCTCGGCCGATCTGAAATACGTTCTGGGCGTTGCGCGGGATATCGGGAAATACATGAACGGCTACAAGGTCGTGGTGAACAAGAGCACGGTCCCGGTCGGGACCGGCGAAAAGGTCCGGGCGGCGGTGGCATCAAGGACGAAACACAAGTTCGACGTGGTCTCGAATCCCGAGTTCCTGAAGGAGGGGGCGGCCATCGAGGACTTCATGAAGCCCGACCGCGTCGTGATCGGCGCGGAGAAACAAAAGGCCATCGAGCTGATGAACGAGCTTTACGCGCCCTTCGTGCGCACGGGAAAACCGATCCTCATCATGGACATCAGGAGCGCGGAGATGACCAAGTACGCCTCCAATGCCATGCTTGCCACCAAGATATCGTTCATCAACGAGATGGCGAACATCTGCGGCAGTCTCGGCGCGGACATCGACAGCGTCCGGAAGGGGATGGGCTACGACAAGCGGATCGGCTTCGAGTTCCTGTTCCCCGGGGCCGGCTATGGCGGTTCCTGTTTTCCCAAGGACGTGAAGGCGCTGGTCCAGACCGCGCGGGAACACCATGTTGATGCACGGGTGCTCAAGGCGGTCGAGGAAGTGAACGAAACGCAGAAGAAAATCATCTTTCAAAAGATCGTGTCCCATTTCAAGACAAAGGCGGGAGCGGGGTCCCGGGGAGCGAAACCGCTTGCCGGCAGGACCATCGCGATCTGGGGCCTCTCGTTCAAGCCGCGGACCGATGATATGCGCGAGGCGCCGTCGGTGGTGATCATCAATAGCCTGCTCAGGGCAGGGGCGAGGGTCACCGCACACGATCCGGCGGCCATGAACGAAGCATACAATATATTCAAGGACCGTGTAGTGCTGGCAGGGGACAGCTATGAAGCCCTCAAGGGAGCCGATGCCCTGGCGGTCGTCACGGAGTGGAACGAGTTTCGTACGCCCGATTTCCAGCGCATGAAGAAGCTCATGAGCTCGCCGGTCATCTTTGACGGCAGGAACATCTTCAATCGGGAAGAGCTCAGAAAGATGGGCTTCACCTATTACGGCATGGGAAGAACGTGACGGGAAGTGATTCGTAGAGAAAGGAAACAGGCGGGAGAATGCGAATGAGAATACTGGTAACCGGCGGTGCGGGCTTCCTGGGGTCGCACCTGTGCGAGCGGCTGCTCCGGGAAGGTCACGAGGTCGTTTGTCTGGACAACTTTTTCACCGGCAGGAGGAAGAACATCCACGCCTATCTTGCCGATCCGAACTTCGAACTGATACGGCATGATGTCGTAGAGCCGCTTCTGCTGGAAGTGGACCGGATCTATCACCTGGCCTGCCCGGCATCGCCGGTGCATTACCAGTATAATCCGGTGAAGACCATCAAGACGAACGTGCTGGGCACGCATAATATGCTCGGTCTCGCGAAGCGCACCCGGGCGCGATTCCTGCTGGCGTCAACGTCCGAGGTGTACGGCGATCCGAAGGTCCACCCGCAGACCGAAGACTACTGGGGTAATGTGAACCCCATCGGGATCCGAAGCTGTTACGACGAAGGGAAACGGGTGGCAGAGACGTTCACCATGGACTATCATCGGCAGAACCGCGTGGACATCAGGATCGTCCGTATTTTCAACACCTACGGACCGCGCATGCTTCCTGACGACGGGCGAGTGGTCAGCAACTTCATCGTCCAGGCGCTCAAGGGAGAGGACATCACGGTCTACGGCGACGGGTCGCAGACACGTTCGTTCTGTTACGTGGATGATCTTATCGACGGCATGGTGCGCATGATGGGATCGGAAAACTTCACGGGACCGGTCAACCTGGGGAACCCCGAAGAGTTCACGATCCTCGCGCTGGCAAAGAAGATCATTGCCATGACCGGGTCACGGTCGAAGATCGCGTTCAAGCCGCTCCCGTCCGACGATCCAACCCAGCGGCAGCCGGACATCGGCCTGGCGAAGCGGAAACTGGGCTGGCAGCCGAAGGTCACCGTCGACGAAGGATTCAGAACGACGATCGAATATTTCCGAAAGGAACTTGCCCGGTAAGTGACAAGAACCTGAGTTCGCAAGAGAGGTTTTAATGGAAGAAAGACGCCTG
>CAYILT010000122.1:0-10166 GCA_964364055.1 uncultured Nitrospiraceae bacterium
CTTCGCTACGCTCGCAAAGACGACTTTCTCGACTTTTTACGAATGCATCAATATTCAATTGTTTTGAATTTGCTAATTGGTGTTTGTGGTTTATTTGAGATTTGATGCTTGCAATTTGGAGCTTAACATTATGACCCTCGACGGCAAAATACCCTCCGGTCCCCTGCATGAGAAATGGGACAAGCGCAGGCAGGAGATGAAGCTCGTCTCGCCTGCCAACAAGCGCAAATACCGGATCATCGTGGTCGGCACCGGCCTGGCCGGCGCGTCCGCGGCCGCGACCCTCGGCGAGCTGGGCTATAATGTCGAGGCCTTCTGCTTCCAGGACACGCCCCGCCGGGGCCACAGCATCGCGGCCCAGGGCGGCATCAATGCAGCCAAGAACTATCCCAACGACGGCGACAGCATCGAGAGACTCTTCGTGGACACCATCAAGGGCGGTGACTTTCGCGCCCGCGAAGCGAACGTGTACCGCCTCGCCTCGGTGAGCGGCAACATCATCGACCAGGCCGTTGCCCAGGGCGTTCCCTTTGCCCGGGACTACGCGGGGTATCTCGATAACCGCTCTTTCGGCGGCGCCCAGGTCTCGCGGACCTTCTACGCCCGCGGCCAGACGGGCCAGCAGCTCCTGCTCGGCGCCTACGGCAGCCTCATGCGCCAGATCAGGGGCGGCAGCGTGCGGCTCCACCCGCGCACGGAGATGCTGGACCTGGTGACCGTGAACGGCGAGGCAAAAGGGATCACCGCGCGGGACCTTGTCACCGGAGAGGTTGCTTCCTTCGCGGCCGACGCGGTCTGTCTCGCCACGGGGGGATACACGAACGTCTTCCATCTTTCCACGAACGCCGCGGGTTCGAACGTCACAGCCGCATACCGGGCATACAAGAAAGGGGCTCTCTTCGCAAACCCCTGCTTCACCCAGATCCATCCGACCTGCATCCCGGTCACCGGTGAACACCAGTCCAAGCTCACCCTCATGTCCGAATCGCTCCGGAACGACGGCAGGGTCTGGGTGCCGAAGGACAAGGGCGACAATCGCAACCCGAACGACATCCCCGAAACCGAACGGGACTATTTTCTCGAACGGAAATACCCCGCCTTCGGCAACCTCGCGCCTCGCGACATCGCTTCCCGTGCGGCCAAGGAAGTCTGTGACGAGGGCCGCGGCGCCGGGCCGGGCGGACGCGGCGTGTATCTCGACTTCGCCAATGCCATCGGCCGCCTCGGCGAAGGCGCGATCCGCGAGCGGTACGGAAACCTCTTCGAGATGTACGAGCGAATCACCGCGGAGAACGCCTACCGGCAGCCCATGCGCATCTATCCCGCGCCCCACTACGCCATGGGTGGACTGTGGGTGGACTACAATCTTGAGAGCGCCATTCCCGGGCTCTTCGTCCTGGGCGAGGCGAATTTTTCCGACCACGGCGCGAACCGCCTCGGCGCAAGCGCCCTGATGCAGGGGCTCGCCGATGGGTACTTCATCATCTCCTGCACGATCGCAAATTATCTCGCACGGACGACGCCCGGCGCCGTGACTACGAACCATGCCGAGTTCCTGAAGTCGCGGGAGGATGTCGCCTGCTTCACGAGCAAGCTGCTCGCCATCAATGGGAAGAAGACCGTGAACGAATTCCACCGGGAGCTGGGCAGGCTCATGTGGGAGAACGTGGGCATGGCCCGCAGCGAGGCATCGTTAAAAAGCGCGCTCACGCTGATCCCGCGGCTCCGCGCCGAGTTCTGGGAGAACGTAAAGGTCACGGGCACAGGATCGGAGCTGAATCAGGAGCTCGAGAAGGCCGGACGCGTGGCCGACTTCCTCGAGTTCGGCGAGCTCATGGCGCGCGATGCCCTGCACCGGAACGAATCCTGCGGCGGCCATTTCCGCGTGGAGTACGAGATGCCAGACGGAGAAGCGAAGCGCGATGACGAGAACTTCTGCTACGTCGCGGCGTGGGAATACAAGGGCGCCGACAAAACGCCGGAGCTCCACAAGGAGCCGCTCACGTTCGAGAATGTGAAGCTGGCGGTTCGCAGTTATAAGTAAACCACGAAGGTAAGAGGGTAGGAAGGTGAGAAGGTAGGCAGCTTTTTTTCTCAACTTCCCATCCTCCCAACTTCCCACCTTCTGTTGTTTTCGAGGCTTATATGAATCTTACTCTCTACGTCTGGCGCCAGAAGGGGCCGAAGGAAACAGGCCGGCTCGTCCGGTACGAAGCAAAGGACATCACGCCGGATATGTCGTTCCTCGAGATGCTCGACGCAGTGAACGAAGAACTGGTCAAAAAGGGCGACGACCCCATCGCCTTCGACCATGACTGCCGCGAGGGCATCTGCGGCATGTGCGCGCAGGTCATCAACGGCATCCCCCAGGGGCCGCAGAAGAAAACGACCATCTGCCAGCTGCACATGCGCCACTTTAAGAACGGCGATACCATCTACGTCGAACCGCTGCGCGCCCGCGCCTTCCCCGTGATCAGGGACCTGGTCGTTAACCGGGGCTCCCTGGACAGGATCATCCAGTCCGGAGGCTACATCTCGGCCCACACCGGCGGTGTGCCCGACGGCAACGCCATCCTCATCCCCAAGGACGACGCCGACAGGGCGATGGACGCCGCCGAATGCATCGGTTGCGGCGCCTGCGTGGCGGCCTGTCCCAACGGCTCGGCCATGCTCTTCACCGCCGCCAAGGTGACCCAGCTCGCCACGCTCCCCCAGGGCAGGACCGAGGCGGCCCGCCGCGTCTGCGTCATGACCGAGGAAATGCTTAGCCAGGGCTTCGGCAACTGCGGCAACCACTACGAGTGTCAGGCCGCCTGCCCCAAGGGCATCAAGGTCCGGTTCATCGCCAAGCTGAACCGCGAATTCATCAAGGCAAAGCTCAAATAGCGTCCCCTGCCGCCGGTTCTCCCGGCAGGCCCAAGCTGGAGTTTGACATTGCAAATTCCCCTATGCTGTGCTATTTATATTGCTAATTGCCGCATTACTAATACAAACGCATTTATTTATGTTAAAATCTCCCCTGACCCCTCTTTTCTAAAGAGGGGATAATGCGATCTCCCCCTTTGGAAAAGGGGGATTAAGGGGGATTTAAATAAATTGCATGAGTCAAACCCGTAACAATATTAAATGCGTTTGCTATAATTTCTATAGCCTGAAGCCATTCCCACCTGCCAAGGAGGCCACAATGAAGCGTCTGTCATGGGTAGTCGCTGTCCTGTTCGTGTTCACCCTGTTCTCCGCACCGGTGCTTGCAGCGGACAATTTTGAGCTCGTCATTCCCCTGCCGCTCACCGGCAAGCAGGCAAAGTTCGGCGAGATCATGAAGCGGTCCTACGAGATCGCCGCCGAAGAGATCAACGCCGCGGGCGGCGTCAAGGGCAAGAAGCTCGCCCTCTCCTTCGAGGACTCGGCCGGGAAGCCCGAAACCGCGCGGGCCATCGTGGAGAAGCTCATCGACGTGAAAAAACAGCCCGTCATCGTGGGCGAGTACACCTCGTCGTGCGCGAAGGCCGTGGCCGCCGTGGCCGAAGAGCGCAAGACGCCCTACCTGGTCGTGGCCAGCGCCGACGACGCCATCACCAGGCAGAACTATAAATATGTCTTCCGGCAGAATCAGGTGAATGATCATTACGCGGACGCATTCACGTCGTTCCTGAAGGAAGTGGTGAAACCCAAGACCATGGCCATTCTCTACGAGAGTTCGGCCTTCGGCACCTCGGGTTCGGAAGCCATGGAACGTGACGCCAAGAAGATCGGCGCGCAGGTCGTCCTGAACGAGAAATTTGAAACGGGCGCCATCGATTTCAAACCGCTCCTTTCCAAGGTCAAGGCCGCGCAGCCCGAGGTCATCTACTCCGTCTCCTATGCCAACGAGGCGCAGCTGCTCATGAAGCAGATCAAGGAGCTCCGGCTCGACGCGAAGCTCTTCTCGGGCGGCGCGGCAGGGTTCGCCATCCCCGAGTTCATCGAAGGCGCGAAGGATGCCGCGGAATATGTGGTCAGCGCGACCCTCTGGACCCCCCAGCTCAAGTACCCCGGCACGAAGGAGTTCTCTGAAAAGTACAAGGCCAAATACAAGGACTATCCGTCCTACCACGGCGCGTCGGCCTATGCAGCCATGTATGTGACCGCGGACGCCCTGAAGCGGGCCAAGGACTGGACGCAGGACGGCATCCGCGACGCGCTCAAGGCCACGGACCTCAAGACGGCTTTCGGCCCGGTGAAGTTCGAGGACAAGGAAGGCTACCAGAACCAGAACTTCGCCGAGACCCTGGCGATCCAGGTGCAAAAGGGCGAGTTCGAGACGATCTGGCCCAAGAACCACGCGAGTAAGCCCTACGTCTATCCGGTCCCGTCGTGGAAGGAGCGGAGATAACCTCAGTGCGGAGTGGCGAGTGCGGAATGCGGAATAACGACAAAAGGCGTGAATCGCTTTTCACTCCGCACTCCGCACTCCGAATTCCGCACTGCCTTTGGGAAAGTTCATGACCGCAGTTCAGACCGAAGTCCTGCTCCAGACCCTCATCTCCGGCGTTTTGCTCGGCGGGCTCTATGCCCTGATCGCCCTCGGCATGACCATCATCATGGGCGTCATGAAGATCATCAATCTCGCCCACGGTGAGCTGATGATGGTGGGCATGTATATCGCCTTCGTCCTCTTTTCCTGGCTCCATATCGATCCCTATCTCTCCGTCTTCATCGCGGCGCCGGCCCTCTTTGTTCTCGGGGTCGGTCTCCAGAAGTTCCTCATCAATCCCGTGATGAAGGTGGACGCAATCCTGCCCGAGAACCAGGTGATCCTCACCGTGGGCATCGGCATGGTGCTGGCGAACCTGGCGACCATCATCTTCCAGTCCGATTATCGTCAAACGCCCGTCTCGTACGCGACCAAGGCGTGGTACCTCACCGACCTCTGGAAGGGGGCCCCCCTCGAACTCTCCCTCTCCTTCCCCTGGTCCGTCTCGTTCACCATCGCCGTTCTCATCACGGCTTGCCTCTGGTTCTTCCTGGCCAAGACGGACACGGGCAAGTCGATCCGGGCCACGGCCCAGGACCTTGACGCGGCCCTTCTGATGGGCGTCAACGTGGAAAGGATGCGGGTGATCACCTTCGGTCTCGGCTCGGCCCTGGTCGGCGCTGCGGGCTGCCTGTTCATTCCCATCTACTATATCTATCCCGATATCGGCGGCCAGTTCACGCTCATCTCGTTCGTCATCACGGTCCTCGGAGGCCTCGGTTCCACGGTCGGCGCCATCATCGGCGGGCTGGTCCTGGGACTGTTCGAGTCACTCACCGCAACCTATATCGGCATGGGGTGGGCGCCGGTCGGCCGGTTCATGATCTTCGTCGCCGTGCTCATCTTCATCCCGGGCGGCGTGGCGTCGCTCCTCAGGAGCAGGAAGTTCGGAAAATGAAAAACCAAGGAAGCAGTTGCCACGGATGGACACGGACACAAACCATTGAATTCGGCTTTATCGGAATGTTGTTTTTATATTCCGCAATCCGCAATCCGCAATCCGCATTATGAAAAGATATCTTACCTACATAGTCCTCGGCCTCCTCGCGCTGCTGCCGCTCCTGCGCCTGAACAGCTACCTGATGCATATCCTCATCCTCGTCATCATGTGGTCCGTCATCGGCATGGCGTGGAACCTCCTCTCCGGCTACTGCGGCCAGGTCTCCTTCGGTCACGCCGCGTTCTTCGGCGTCGGCGCCTACACCGCGGGCATGCTCTACAGCAAGCTCGGCATCTCGGGCTGGTGGGGCTTCCCGGCAAGCGTGTTCGTCGTAGCCTTCTTCGCCCTGGGCATCGGCTATATCTGCCTCCGGCTCCGAGGGCCGTACTTCGCCCTGGCAACGCTGGCCATGGGCGTGATCTTCCGGATCGTGGCGGAAAACCTTGTCGGCGTGACCGGCGGCGACCTGGGCATCATGATCCGTGAACGGACCTGGATCGACAAGACCTGGTACTTCTACATCATCCTCGGCGTGGCGGCCGGTTCTTTCTTCCTTGTCCGGAAGGTCATCGAGTCGAAGCTCGGCTACTATTTCGTAGCCATCCGCGAGGACCAGGACGCGGCCGAGTCCCTCGGCATCAACACCACGAAGTACAAGACCATCGCGCTGATCCTGAGCGCCGTGATCACCGGCTTTGCCGGCGTCTTCTACACCAACTACATGGGCTACATCGACCCCAAGGTCGTCTTTGCGCTCCATGACATCTCGATCATCGCCATCATGGTCGTTATGGTCGGCGGCGTGGCGACCTACTGGGGCCCGGTCGTGGGCGCCATCATCATGGTGGTTCTCGCCGAGGTCATCCGGTCCATCCCCAAGCTCGGCACCGCCCACCACACGCTTTTCGGGGTCCTCCTGATCATCATCATCATCTTTCTGCCGAACGGCATCGTCGGAGACTTTTCGAAGCTGAAGCGCCTCTTCGGCGTGAGGAGGCCCGCGCCATGAGCCTGCTCGAGGTCAAGAAGGTCTCCCGCTTCTTCGGCGGCATTACCGCCGTGAAAGACGTCTCTTTCGACATCGCCAAGGGCGAGATCCTCGGTCTCATCGGTCCGAACGGCGCCGGCAAGACGACCCTCTTCAACGTTGTGAACGGCTTCTACCACCCCTCGCGCGGCGAGGTCTTCTTCAAGGGCGAAAAGATATCGGGCCTCAAGCCCCACCAGATCTGCCGGCGCGGGCTCGCCCGGACCTTCCAGGTCGTGAAGCCGCTCCAGCGGATGAGCGTGCTGGACAACGTCGTCGCCTCGGCGTTTCTTCGCGCAAAGGACCGGAAAGAGGCCGATGAGCTCGCCGCCGATGTTCTCAATTTCACCGCGCTCTATGATGATCGGAACGTGATCTCCAAGGGCCTTCCCCTGGGCAAGCGGAAGCGGCTCGAGATCGCCCGGGCGCTGGCAACGCAGCCCGAACTGCTGCTCCTGGACGAGTCCTTCGCCGGGCTCAACCCCTCGGAGCTCGATGAGTCCATTCAGATCATCCGGAACATCAAAAAAAGAGGCATCACGATCATGATCATCGAGCACCACATGAAGGTGATCATGTCCATTTCGGACCGCATCGTGGTCCTGAATTACGGCGAGAAGATAGCCGAAGGCTCGCCGCTGGAGATCGGCAAGGACCCCCTGGTCGTCGAAGCATACCTTGGAGATGCGCAGAGTGCTTGATATACGGAACATAGACGTCTACTACGGCGACGTCCAGGTGCTCTGGGACATTTCCTTCGAGGTGAACCAAGGGGAAGTGGTAGCGCTCATCGGCGCCAACGGCGCGGGGAAGTCGACGACGCTCAAGACCGTCTCAGGCCTCCTGCAGCCCGGAAAGGGAGAGATCCTGTTCAAGGGGACCTCGCTCCTTACGGTTGAGGCGTACCACCGGATCGACCTCGGCATGGCATTCTGCCCGGAGGCGCGCAGGTTGTTCGTGGAAATGACCGTCGAGGAGAACCTCGACATGGGGTCGCTCCGGGGCGACGCGAAGCAAAAACGCGGGCAGACGAAGGAAATGGTGTTCGGCCTCTTCCCGCGGCTCGGAGAGCGGAGGAAGCAGCTGGCGGGAACGCTCTCGGGAGGCGAACAGCAGATGGTCGCCATCGGCCGGGGATTGATGTCGCTCCCGAGGCTGTTGATGTTCGATGAACCGTCCCTGGGCCTGGCGCCCATCCTCGTCAGGGAGATCTTCGATGTTATCCGGAAGATCCAGAAGGAAGGGACCACGGTCCTGATCGTCGAACAGAATGTGAAGCAGACGCTCGCCATTGCCGACCGGGCCTACGTGCTCGAAACCGGCAAGGTGGTCATGCAGGGGACCGGCAAGCAGCTCCTGAACGATCCCCATGTGAAAGCGGCTTACCTGGGTTTGTGATATTCTTGAAGATGGGAGGTTAGGAAGTTGAGAGGTTGAGAACAAACCCAACTTCACACCTTCTCACCTTCCCAACTTCCCGTTTACACGGAGGCCCCTATGTACGTTTCCGACTGGATGACAAAAAAGGTTATTACCGTCGGGCCCGACGATTATCTTTCCGACGCCATCACCATCATGAAGGAGAAGGGCATTAAGCATCTGCCCGTGGTGAAGGGCGGCAAGCTCAAGGGCATCCTCTCGGACCGGGACATCAAGGAGTACAGCCCCTCCAAGGCCACGACCCTCGACATCTATGAGCTGCACTATATTCTCGCGAACACCAGGATCAAGGAGCTCATGAAGGCGAAGGTCACCACCACCGCGCCGGACACGCCGGTGGAAGAGGCGGCGATGGTCATGCTTGACCAGAATATCGGCTCTCTGCCGGTCGTCGATGGGGGTTCGCTCTGCGGGATCATATCGGACAGGGACATCTTCCATGCCCTGGTGGACATCACCGGCGTTCGTCACGGCGGCCACCGCATCTGCGTTACCATCGAGGACCGGCCGGGCACGATCCGCGAGGTCGCGGACATCGTCAGGCGCCATGGCTTCCACCTGCAGGGGATCCTCACGTCCTATGAGTGGACCCGGGAGGGTTATCGCAAGGTCGTCATTCGGACGACCGATATGGGAGATTTCCGGGGGCTCAAAGAAGATCTGGAAGACAACTACAAGAACGTCCAGATCAAGAAGGGATAACGAGAGAGCCCTTCTGTCTAAAAAAGCGCTCGCAGCATCTCGCAGGGCGCGATGACCATGGATCCATTAAAAAAGGCCGGGGAACCAGATCCCCGGCCTTTTTTTTGACCGCTTTCTGCAGAATGCCCGCTCAGTAACGCTCAGGCCGCTTTTTTCTTCGTGCGCACCGCGAACTTCTTCTCCAGCACCGCGAGCTTCTCCATGATGCCCGTGTATTCCAGCTCGTTCATGGGAAGCATGGCAGCGCCGAAGAACCCTTGTTTCCGCATGTCCATGGCCTTGTCCGCCACGTGGTCGCGCACCCGGTCCCAGAACGGATGGTCGAATGCGTCCACCGGGCCCGTCAGCTTGCCCTCGCGAGTACAGAACGTCGCGCAGCTCACGACCGGCGGTCCGTCAAAGTAACTGATCGTGGAATTCAGCTTCACCGGCATGAGCGGCATATTGTGCGAGCCCCGCATGCACCCGGCGACAAAGTGGCCGATGGCGAAGGGCTGCAGCACCTCGCCCGTAGCCGGGAAGTCCATCTGGCTGCGGATGAGCATGACCGGATCGTCCTTGCCGGTATATTTTCCCGCGATGTTGTGGAGCCTTGAGGTCGCCACGGAGACCGCCTGGGTCCCCGCCGCCCGAGACCAGATCGACTCGACCACGAACCGTTCCGGGTCGCGGAGCAAAGTGGCGATGTCGTAGAGGTCCTCGGGCGCGTTCAGCTCGATGATCCGGTCGCCCTGAGTGTTGTTCACATCCATGATCACGAACTTGAATCCCTTTGCCATCTTGGGTGAAAGCATCAGCCCCGGCGTGTTCATGGCGTCGCCGAAGGCGAGGTAGAGCGGCAGATTGTAGGCGCCGGGATCGGTCTTGTCCGCCGCAAAGAACAGGAACGGCTCGCCCGGCCGCTCCTCGAACTCCATCTCCGTGACAGCGGGCCCCATGCCGTGGACGTTCCCGGAGAAAGCGTCCTTCAAAAGGTCCTGTCCCGCGCCGTAGAGACCCTGGGCCTTGGCCACCGCGGTCCCGGCAAGGAACGCCTCCCATGCAAGCTTGTGGACCTGCTCGTTGTCCACGCCTCCGGTGTGGGTCATCAGGATGGCCACATCATCTCCGGTATAGCTCACATAGCTGTCGATCAGCATGCCCTTCCCTTTTTCCTGCACGTGTTTCCGGACGGTCTCCAGCAGTTTTTCCGACGGTGCTATATGACCACCCACGGACCCGATATCTGCCTTGATGACGCTCACGGTGATCTTCATGACATCCTCCTTTCGCCGAGCAGTTGCGGCATTCTGAAACTCGATCGTTACTCTTTCTAATACAATGATAGCACTCCTGCAGGCGTTTCGGGCGGGAGGGGAGAGCATTGCAAATAACTGCACAGGACGGGTACGGTGTATTCTAAAGGGGTCAGGTGGGTCGGAAAGCAGCTCCGAGAGGTGATTTAGGAACATGCGCTATTTTGGTTCGTTCGTAATTAAGTTGAAAAGGTAAGGTATGACCACAGAAACGAAGGCTCGGGAAAAAACCTTATCCGCAGATTT
>CAYILT010000123.1:0-10161 GCA_964364055.1 uncultured Nitrospiraceae bacterium
ATCGAGAACAAGGTCCTGATCACCAGCGGCAGAGTGACTTCGGAGATCGTGACCAAGGCGGGCAGGAACCGTTTCCCCATCCTCATCAGCCGCGCCGCACCTTCCTGCATGGCCATCAGTTACGCCGAGGATATGGGCATCACGCTCGTCGGCTTCGCCCGCGGCGACAGGATGAACATCTATACGTGGCCGAACAGGATCAGGATGTAAGCAGTGTGGAGTGCGGAGTAAACGGCAGGATGCAACGAAACAGTTCTCTATCACATCAATGGATCTTATCTTCGAGCTCGTTCTTATCGTTTTCCTCTGCGTCCCCTGCGGTAAGAAGCCTTTCTTCTTTCATGGCTCCCTTTATCGTGCCGTCAATATCCGGTCAAAATTTATCTCGAACGCCGCGCAGGGCATGGTGATCTGCCGCCGTTCCAGCACATCAGGCCTGACCTCTCCGATGAAACCAAGCGTGTCGCCGCTCACCACGACCTTCCCGCATCTCCCCGGCAGGAAGAACGGATACTCCGCCGGCTCCAGCCGGTACTCCACGCCGAGATAATACAGCAGCACATCGAGCGTCGAATGCATCTCCGAGAAGTTCGCGGTCGGATGGGCGATAAGGGCCGCAAGGTTCAGGTCCGTCCGCGTGCCCATGTTCGCCGACCCGTCGAGGACCGCGACCTCGCCGGCTTCGAAGGTGCGGTGCGGATAGAACGCCTTGGAACTCGCCGCCTCGACGTTCAGGAGCGACGGCAGCACGCGGTTCCTGAGCACCGAGTAGGCCAGGGACATAATATTGTCCACTTCCACCAGGTTCTCCCCCGCGGCAAGGCCGTCCGCCAGCTCTTCCCGGGAACAGAGGATGTTCGACACGAACTCCTGGAACCCCGCGCCGACGAGGTGGCCGCGCGCGATATCCGACAAGAGCTCGATCCGTGAAAGTCCGCCCACGGTCGACTGCTGCGGCATGACCGGCTCGAAGGAGTCGTAGCCTCTGCTGATGGCGTAATCCTCAACCATGTCCATGGGGTGCATGATGTCGTCGCGATAGGGCGGATAGGTGATCGACAATCCCGCCTTGGATCCCTTGACCTTGTGGCCGTACGCGGTCAGCCGCTTCTTGAGATCGGACACGGTGACGTCCTCTCCCAGGGCCTGGGAGAACTTCGCGAGGGACAGTTTGATCGTTGCCGGAGAGGCATAGGGGCATGTAACACGGGTCCCCTTGTCCGTTGCGTAAGGGTACACGACCAGCACCGGATCGACCTCTGCGCCGCGGTCATAGAAGTTCACGGCGAGGATGTTCAGCGTGAGCGCAACCATCCGCTGGTCCGTCCCGGTCACTTCGACAAGGACATTCCGCGTACTCGTCTTCACTTCGCCGATCTCGGCGCTGTTGATGATGGGCGGGAAGGACAGCACGCGGTTCATGCTGTCGATGAGGACCGGGTACTTCCGGAAAGGCTTCACGATGCCGCCGTACTGGATGCCCTTGGGGTGACGTTCGAGGATCCGGCCGAGCGTGAGCTTTTCGTCCATGCCGAGGGGAGTGAACGACAGTTCGTCAGGACCGGCAAGACGGTAGTCGATGGGGAAGGCGATCTTGTCCATCTCGTAAATGCCGATGGAGACGGTGCTCCGCTGGCGGCCGAAGATCTCCGCAAGCTTGTCCTGACTCTGGATCATCTGGGCGAGGACATCGTCGTTCATCCTGATGCCGAAGGCGATACAGGCGGCGATATAGGGACGGACCGCCTTCATGTCCTTCGCTACCCTGATGATGCGCGTCGCCTTATGCCCCGGTTTGAAAAAAGAATACTCTTCGGGCTTTCCGGTCAACGCAAGGCGTATCTGGCGCGCAACGCCCTCGGCGCACCACAGATCGGGCCGGTTGCTGTCCGACAGCTCCACCTTCAGGTCATCGGTCCCGGCGTTGTACTCCTTCAGCTCCGCCTTGGCCAGCATCAGGTGCTTTTCGAGCGCTTCGACTGACAGCTTCCTGCCGATGAGGGTGTCGAGGTCTTTTTTCTTGATGTCAATAGTTGGCATGCTGGATCAGATCCTAATGCATTTTACCGCAGAGATCGCTGAGAACGCAGAGTCATGATCCTCATGTTTTCTCGGCGGCCTCTGCGTACTCTGCGGTGAACATTTATTTGTTCAATTGTATTTTCTTCGTTCGGACAAAATCAAGGTCCCGCGAGAACAGGTCCCGTATGTCCTTTATCTCCATGGCGATCATGGCCATGCGGTCCAGACCAAGTCCCCAGGCGATCACCGGGACATCGACACCGAGCGGCAGCGTCACCTCCGGCCGGAAGATGCCGGCGCCGCCCAGTTCCATCCATCCAAGATCGGGATGCTTCACGTGGAGCTCGACCGACGGTTCGGTGAACGGGAAATAGGCCGGCCTGAACTGGAACTCCTTCGCCCTGGCGACCTCCCGGCCGAAGAGCTTCAGAAGCCCGAGAAGGGTCTTGAAGTTGATGTCACTGCCCAGGACGATCCCTTCCACCTGATTGAAGTCAGGGGCGTGGGTCGCGTCTACCGAGTCATACCGGAAACAGCGCGCGATGGAAAAATATTTCCCGGGCACCTTCGGCCCTGCCGCCATCGTCCGGGCGGACACCGCTGTTCCCTGGCTGCGAAGGATGAGCCGCTTGGCCCGCTCCACGTCGAAGGCATACCGCCAGCCGCTGGACCCTGTCTTGCCGCCGTCCTTGTGCGCCGCGGCAACCTGTTTCCCGAAGGGTGATTCGATCTCCCGGCACCGGGACGGTTCCTTCACGAAGTAAACGTCGTGGATATTCCGTGCAGGATGGAACTGCGGCATGAACAGCGCGTCCATGTCCCAGAACTCGTTCTCCACGAGGGGTCCGCGCATTTCCTCGAAACCCATGCTGACGAACTGGTACTTGACATAGTCGAGGAACTCCCGGTAGGGATGTTTCCTGCCGATGCTCTGTCGCGGCGGGTTGAGGGCGATATTGTAGGCGCGGGCTTTCTGGTTTTTCCAAGTACCCAACTTTAGCATTTCCGGTGTAAGTTGCGAGTAGGGTTCGGCAGTCGTCATGACAAACTCCGACTCCATCGCAGGAAGCTCGGCATCTATAGTCATAGTACTTGATATTTTCACGCGCTCCTTAAGTAATCGGAGCAGTTCGCGACCGTCGTCGGTGAGATGATAAAAACGATTTTTCTTCTCAGTGATGCGAAAAATTCCCTTTGCTTTGCCGCGCTTGTGGAAGTTGGCCTGGATCAGGGACTGTTGGTCCTGCGGGAAGGCTGTCAGATCAGCATGTCCCCATAATCCAGCAGTCTTGATTACGGTCATTAGGGACTCATAGGCAGACACATCGACGGCGGTGTTGAACTCGAGCACGCCTCCTTGGACAATGCGGACGACCTTGCTCTCCTTGAGCGCGCCGACAGCAGAACTCACCTCAGAGAGGTCCATGCCCCAAGTCTGGATGATATCCTTGACCGTGAACTGTTTGCCTTCTCGAAGGGCTGCGATAATCCGGGTCTCGGGCGTGCCGTTCTTCAGGTAATCAGCGCCGATCTCGGTCAAAGAGACGAGGGATGAGACCTCCTCACCGGTGACAGCAAGCAGGCCCTTGGAAGTCAGCCATCCCGTCGCCATGTCAAGGCGCGACTCGTCCAGGCCCGAGATGGCGATGATGTCAGAAGCGGCAAGACTCTCCGACCGGGAGAAGCTCAGAAGCAGCTTGTTCTCGAGGGGATGGAAGCTTTCAATAAGGTTGTTCTGTTCGGACGGTGTCATAAGGGGGAAATGGCCTTTGTGCTCTGTGTTATCAAGATAAAACCAGCTATATTGGCCGTTCTCGTGGGGCTAAGATTACTGATATAACAGGGATTTGTCAAGGGAAAACCGGTTGACCCGCGGGATGATCTGTGTTAGTGTTGCGTCATGGCAATGAATAACATAAAGCCTGTCCTGGTGCATACCATCCTGTGCGACGACGTTCGGCAGGAGATGGGCGGCAAGTTCAGCCTCATGGGGCTGTTCGAGACCATCTCGGCCGTAACCTTTCCGGCCGTTCACCCGCGGTTCGCGATCATGAACGAATGGTCAGGAGGACGAGGCGAGTTCACGGCAAGGATCCGGCTCCTCGCGCCGGACCGGAAGACGGTAATTTCCGAGTCGGAAGCGAAATTGGCGCTGTTCAACGAGACCCAGCATCACCGTGACATCTCACTCCGGTTCAATACGACCTTCCCCGCACCGGGCACCTACTGGATCGAGATGCTCCTCGACAACGAGCAGATCGCCCTGGTTCCCCTCCCTGTTCAGCAGATCAGCCAGCAGACGGTTCATTAACGCCGGAAGCTGGGAAGGTATGGAAGTTAAGAAGGTGGGAAAAAAACTCTAGAAAAAAGATGAAAGCAACTTACCTTCCCACCTTCCCACCCTCCTACCTTCCCACCCTCCTACCCTCCTACCTTCTTCTCTTCCCGGTCTCCTCACTCCGCCGTGATGAAACCGTCGATGCTTTCCTTCGACCTCAATTCCTTCGCCAATTTCTCGGCCGACTGTTTATTCGAGAAGCTACCGATCCGCACGCGGAACCATTTCCCCTTTTCAGAAAGGTCCGTCGCCACGACGAACGCCGCATATCCCTTTTTCTTCATGTTCCGTGCTTCATCGTCGGCCATTGCCTTCTCGGGATAGGACCCGACCTGGATCGTATACCGGAGCTTCGACACGGTGGTTTTCGCCGGGACATTTTCCTTTTTGGCGGTCTGAGGCTTCGGTCTTGCCACTGGAGCTTTTAACTGAGGTGAAGCCGGCCGGCCGGACTTCACCTCGGGCGGTTTTGCCGCGTCCTGTTTTATCGATCTCCCTTCGTCGGCAGAAGACCCTTCATGCTCTTTTTTTGCGGCCGTGGTCTCCTCGGGCTTCTGCTTCGGCTTCAGATCGATGGAAACGGTCTTATCTCCTTTTTCCGACAGGGTCTTGTAGAAGGTGAAATCCTCCTTCTTGGGCAGATACTGAGAGACCACTTCGGGCAATGCCGGCGGCTTCTCTCCCGATGCCGACTGTTTGCCCTGGTCCCGTCCGACGTAGTATCCCGCGATGAACATTCCGATGATCACCACCACGCCTGCCGGTATGAGAAATACCTTTGATATGATGCCGCCCCGCTGATTAGTCATAGATCTCCCTGGTATCCTCATGACGCATATTCGTCAAATGATGAGCATCGCGTCGCCGTAACTGTAGAACCGGTATCTCCGCTCGATCGCCGTTCGATATGCGGTCAGCACGTTCTCCCGTCCCGCAAAAGCGGCCACGAGCATGAGAAGCGTCGATTTCGGCAGGTGGAAGTTCGTGATCATTCCGTCAACGACCTGAAACCGGTAACCCGGATAGATGAAGAGCTCCGAGGTCCCTTCCCCTGCATGGACGTTCCCATCGGCCTGCGCCGACGTTTCGAGCGTCCGCACGCTGGTGGTGCCCACGGCGATGATCCGCCTGCCTTCGGACCGCGCCCGGTTGATCCGCCCTGCCGCTTCAACCGGGATATTGAAACGTTCAGGATGCATACGGTGCTCGGCGATGTTCGTCGCACGCACGGGCTGGAACGTTCCGGGGCCAACGTGGAGCGTGATCATGGCGGTCTCAACGCCGCGATCCTGGAGCTTCCGCAGCAGAGCGGGGGTGAAATGCAGTCCCGCCGTCGGTGCCGCCACCGCGCCTTCCCGGCGCGCATAGACGGTCTGATACCGCCCGACGTCCCGGGCCACGGGCTTCCTCTTTATGTAAGGAGGAAGCGGCGTCCTTCCAAGCTCATCGAGCTTCGCCCGGATGTCTGGAACTCCGAGAAAACGGACCAGTTTGATGCCTTCCCCTGCCTCGGCGACGATCTCAACCTCAATACCGGCCGCAACAGCCGCTCTTTTTCCCGCATCGATCCCACCCCGGACCAGTGCATGCCAGAGGTTGATCCCTTTTTCTTCGAGCAGGAATATCTCCGCCTTGCCGCCGCCGGCCTTTTTCGCCGGGATCCGGCAGGGAAAGACCTTCGTGTCGTTCAGTATAAGGAGGTCACCGGGAACAAGCAGCGTTTCGATATCGGAAAAAATGCGGTGGCTGACAGCGCCGGTCCTCTGGTCCACGACCAGCAGGCGCGACCGTTCGCGGTCCTCGGCGGGAATCTGCGCGATGAGCTCTTCGGGAAGATTATAATCGAAATCGGAGAGCCTGAGCTGTTCGGAAACCGTCGACATCATGAGCAATAGTACCACAACACCATACCAGGTTAAAGAGAAAACATTATTTACCGCATTGGACGCAGAGGAAGACGGGCCTCAAGAGGAGCGATAACGAATATGGGCAAATGGCAGCAGAACATCCTGACACGAGGACTATTCCAACGAGCGCTTCCAGCCCCGTTCGAACTCCTGGAGGGATATCAAGAGCGCATTGTTGATCGCCCGGGAGGAGTCGGCGCCCGCGGACAGCTCCTCCAGCACCGTCTTGGCGCGGTACATGCCATAGCGGTCGGCCATATGGCGGACTGCGGAAAGGCTGAGCAGGTAGGCATAGGAAGCTTGAGGACCGCTCAGGCCCAGGAAGGACCCTTCCAGTTCAGCAAGTGCGGGGACCTTCCCCGCCTGGGCCAGTTGCCGGAGCATCTCCTTCTGGCGCGAATCCACTTCCCTTCCTTCGAAGTACTGCGCGAGTCCTTCGTTCAGCCAGGTGGGCACGCGCCGGGGAGTTATGGCGCGGACCACGGCGTGGGTGTATTCGTGGATCAGAAGCCTTCGCAGCCCGGGCGTTTCGTGTTCGATGCCGCCGATGGGGATGCGTATCTTGCCGTCATAGATGCCGCCGCTCCAGCCGGGGGCATCGGTCACATCCTGAAACTGCTGGTTCGAATAGAGGATGACCGCGATCTCGTGGCCGGGATAATAGGACAAGGCCCTTCCCACCTCGCCATATGCGTCCTCCAGGATGCGAAGGATGATCCTGCCGGCCTCGATCTTTTCCCGCCCTTCGTACTTGACGGAAAAATGGCCGGTAACGTCCCGGTTAAAGTCCTTCTCCGTCCGGTGTTCGCGGCGGATCCGCTCCAGGCGGGCCCTGAGCGCATCGTTGGAGGGTTCCAGTTCCAGGGCCTTTTCCCAGTATGCCGCGGCAGCTCCCAGGTCGTCCTTACGCCGGGCGATGTCCCCGAGAACCTGGTACGCGGTCTTCTCCCGGGGATTCAGTTCCAGAGCGCGCTGGAGTTCCCGTTCCGCGGCACGGTCGTCCTTCAAATGATAATTGGCAACGCCCAGGCCGAGATACGCGACAGGATCGGCGTCGTAGTACTTCACCGCCTCTTCAAATGCGTCGCGGGCGCCCCGATGATCGCCCTGCTTGAGCCGTTCTGATCCGGTCATCACCATACGGTTGTAGGTGTTCCGCTCGGCGGACTGGGCGTGCACTGCGGACGGCAGACCGGCAAGGACAAAACAGAACACGAGCGCAACGTGAATGGAACGAAATAGCATCAATATCTTTCTCCGGGGAAACGACCTATCTATCATTCTGCGGCTCAGGAAGTGATGTTCTCCTGACCCCTGACCCCTGTCTACTGCCTACCGTCTTAGTCTTTCATCACCTTAACGAGAACCCGCCGGTCTCTCGGGCCGTCGAACTCGCAGTAGAAGATCGACTGCCACGTACCGAGAGCAAGCCTTCCCTCCTCAACCAGAACAGCCTTCGATACTCCAACGATCGTCGACTTGATATGGGCCGCTGAATTCCCCTCATGATGGCCATAGTTGTCCTCAAAGGGGACCACCTTGTTCAGTTCCTTCAGGATATCGCGCCCCACATTCGGGTCCGAGTTCTCATTGATCGTTACGCCTGACGTCGTGTGCGGCACATAGACATAGCACAGGCCTGTCCTGATCCCGCTCTCGGTCACCAGCCTCTGCACTCCCTGGGTGATGTCCACCAGCTCGGTCTTGGAATTTGTCTTTACGCGCAATTGCCTGATCATGAGATTCTCCTGCCTTTTGAGCTTCTCCCGTAGACCTTTGATTTCGTCTGTCGTCTTTCGTCTGTCGTCTGTCGTCTGTCCTCTGTTCCTACCCCGCCACTACGAATGTCTCCTCCCTGCCTTTGCCCCGGGGATCCTCGAAGATGGGGTAGATCATATGGGTGCTCAGGGAATGGATACGCGCGAAATTGCCGATAATGTCCAGATGAATGTGGCTTGTCTCAATGGACTCACGAAGACCTTTGCGGAGGCGCTCCAGGTGCGCCTGGGTGAGCTCCCGTTCCAAGGCGTCCAGTTCCTCCTTGTTCCTGAGGACCCTGCGTCCGAGATCACTGTCGTTGCCGGTAAAGGCGGAGATCGCCAGATCGAAGTTCTCGACGAGCTTCTTGTGATAGCCGATGATCTCGTTGATGCCCTCTTCCGAGAACATCAGCCCCTTGGTGATGCGCTTGAGGGCCAGCGGCATGATGTTCCGGTCGACGATGTCGCCGATGCTTTCCAGGTCGCGGCTCGCCTCGAGCAGCGCCACGGCACGCCGGGACTGGACCTCCGTCAGCGTCGACGAAGAAAGGCGCGTGAGGTAGAGCCGGATCTGGCGATCCAGGATATCGACGAGGTTGTCCTTGTCCCTGATGGCGGTGATAAGTCCCTGGTCCTCCACTTGCAATACTTTGATGGAATCGATCAGCATTTCGCGCACAATGTCCGATTCCCGGAGCGTTTCCCGTGTCGCCTGCCCCAGCGCCAGGGAGGGGGTCCCGAGGACATGGTCATCGAGATACCTGGGGCCGAACGTCTTTCCCTCAGGGGATTCCGGCACGAGTTTGACCAGCAGCCTGGCGAAGAGACCGAGGAACGGCAGGAAAAAGAATGCCATGATGACGTTGAACAGCGTGTGGGCGTTCGCGATCTGCCGTGCAGGTTCGGTCCCGGCGTAGCTGACGAGCCGTTCGAAGAACGGCAGGAACGGCAGCAGGAGCATGACGCCGATCACCTTGAACAGAACATGGGCCCAGGCGACGCGTCGCGCCTCGGCAGGCGCCCGCAGGCTCGCCATGAGCGCCGTGGAGCAGGTCCCGATGTTGGCGCCGAGGACGATATGGATCGCCCCGTCAAGCGGGACCAGGCCATTGACGGCAAGGGCGAGTGCAATGCCGATGGTGGCCGCGCTGCTGTGGATCAAGGCGGTAAATGCCGCCGACAGGATGATGCCGGTGAAGGGAGCGCCGACCAGCACCACCAGCACGTCTTTGAACAGAACGCTCTGCTGAAGCGGCGCCATGGCCTCGGACATGATGCGGATCGACAGGAAGACGAACCCGAAGCCCAGCAGGCCGGCGCCGATGGTCTTCAAATTGATCCTCTTCGCGAACAGGAAGAGGGAGAGGCCGGCGCCGATGAGCGGTACGGCATAGTCTCCGATGTGGAACGCGATCAACTGGACCGTGAGCGTCGCCCCGATGTCCGCCCCCAGGATAACGGCCAGGGTCTGGCGGAAGCTCATCAGGCCGGCGCTTACGAATCCCACAAGCATGACCGACGTGGCGCTGCTGGACTGGATGAGGCCGGTGATGAACGCCCCTGCCCCCACAGCGGTCAGCCGATTGCTCGTAAGGGAACGGAGGAGCGAGCGGATGCGCGGACCGGCCGCGTTCTGGAGTCCGTCGTTCACCAGTTTGATGCCGTACAGGAGGAGCAGTACGCCGCCGAAAAGGTTCAGGTAGATCATAGGATCATACTATGCCGTAATTGCGTTTCTTCGTCAACGAAAAACGTGGTTTCACTGCTTCTTGACGGCCCTCTTCACGAATTCGATCTCGTCCTCTTCGGTGCTGATCGTTCCGTCCAGTTTCGCGTCAAGGAGCCCGGTAAGGATCTTCTTGTACCGGGGTCCCGGCGGGAGCCCCAGTTTTTTAAGAGCGTCGCCGGTAAGCGTTACCCGCACCTCCCGAAGACGGGTCAGGTAGAACGAGATGTACTTCTTCGCGGGCTCTTTCCTGGCCTTTGCCATCATGATTAGGATCTGCTCGATGTCCAGAGGTCTCAGAAGGTCATAGACACGGCTTGCGGGAATATGGTCGTTCCGGTAGAACTCGAACAGAACGTCCCGGCAGTGCTGCCGGGAGACCATGACCCGTTTCCTGATGCGAGGCGG
>CAYILT010000124.1:0-10124 GCA_964364055.1 uncultured Nitrospiraceae bacterium
ATACGCACTTCACCTTGCCCGCGAACTCCGCCTCCAGCGCCTTCAACGCAAGCAGGTTGTCACCAAAGATCAACCTATTATCGAAGATGTCCTTCTTCGTCACCTTATGCCGTGCGTGATAAGATTGCTCCGGGTCTTCGAGCAAAATACGCGGCTCCAGCTTCGGCCGGTTCTCCTTGCCGATCCAGGTGAGTTCAAGCTTTTGCTTTTTATTCATATGCATTATTATCTTTCCTATTATTTATTTCGGGTTTGCTTGATTATCTAACTTGGTAAGTGTACCGTACAACCGTTTTCTACTTCCATATTTTCAAGGTGTTTGTGTTGTCGGATTGATTGGCGTAGTCCCAGTTGCTTGTCTCTGCGCATCCTGCTGACTAAGGCGTAGCATGACATCACGTGATAACGGTTCTGAATCTGTGTGATTCCGAAAAACGGAGAGATATCCCTTGACTCGATTGAATCTCGCTTCAGCTACTGTGTAAATGGTTTCTGCTAATTCAAGGGTCAAACGTGAGAGTTCTGTCTGATCAGGTATGGATAGTGTCAGTTCTGGTTTTATAATCAACGGTCGATGACGACGTGCAAGAATGTGCAGGATAAAGAAACGACCATGCCGGTAGAACGCACGCCGAAACATATCGGTTTCCGCATATACGGATGCAGATAGAATATTGTCCAGATACTGATAAACCCGGATTTGTCGACAGAGTGATATTCCAGTAAGGCCTCCGTGAAACAGTGCAGGGTACAGAGAACCAGTTTGATCGTAGAGTTGCCCGATCTCTTTTTTTGCAGTAACAACCATTCTTGTGTCTCCACTAAAGCTAGCTAAAGCAATTGCCCCCTGCTGAAGTGTGATCACAGTTGGCCCGCCCTGAGTTGCTTCCGCTGACGGTCGGTAATAGTATGTAATCCCAGAAACTGCCAGCTCTTGGCGTAAACGCTCCTGCGTTGGGTCTAAGGCTGCAAAATATAACCCTCTTACTTCGTTTTGAGTATTGCGAGCACGAGTAATTTGCGGTCCGAGATTGTCAGGCGCAGTTCCGACTTCTATAAGGGTTATGAGCAATTTCGCGTCTGAAGAAACGCTGCCTGTTGTATTGTTAACTGTCGCAATAGAACCCACCGTCTGCGCTCCATTCACGATTGAAAAACCATTTAATCGGAAAACGCCTCTCGAGTGAATTATGCCAGGAGCTGGAGAAATCGATGCACATACCGCGGTGAGACCATTGTTGAGGTAGAACAATTCTGAAGGTCGATCTTGCACAGTTGTCCCGATGGCGTCATTGACAGGTTGAGCTCCCAGATAATGACGAATGTTTTTTTCGAAAAGTGCTTTTTTGTGCTGCTCGTATAGGGCAGCAAGCTGGCTGGCCGAAACTAGACCGTAGAAGGAGCGCCGTGGGGCATCAATGCCGTACCAGTTTTCAAGTATTAAATCTATATTAACTGGTGTAACTGCATGTTCCCTAGTTAGCCAGCTATGGACAACAGATCTTTTGAGATCTTTCCAATCGAATCGCGCTACAAAATGATTGAGCTCATCCTTGAGCTGATTCAAGTCCGTCGTTGCATGCGGCCCCAACTCATCTCCAAGATGGACATGACCGCCAATTATAATGAGCCCATCGGTTGCAAGCGCGTCCTCAACATCTTGCTGCAGTCGAGCAAATCCTGCGTTAAATTTATGAAAGTGCCCCGCAATCATGTCACGAATGCCGTCGCAGAACTTTTTATTTTCACCCATGTCTGGTGCGTTACCAGCTTTTGCTTGAATAACCCAAAGACGGTTATTTATCCTATCAAAATGGATAGCGTCAATTCCGTTATCGTTACCTGCATCAAAAACCGCGTTAGCCGCTTGGGCTGGGGCAACGTCGGCAAGTTTCTCTATAGCAAATGCAGCCAGTGATCTACTGAGGCGATTTTTCTCATGTTGTTCGGGAGTCCAATGTTGTGAAAGTTGTAAGACTATTGGAAAATATCTTGTCTTTAAAGTATCATTTATCTGGATAATGTGCGCGTCACCGTTTGACATTATAGTCACCTCAATGACCAACGAATTGCGAATAGAACCGTGGAACTCGTTTTGTGGTTAAGTTTGGCTTCGATCTCCGTAATTAACTGTTCGCGATGCAGATCTATCTGGTCCTGTGCCTCGAATAACGATTTCCGTTTCTGGCTACGAAGTGCTTCAAGTGCCTTGATCTGTTTTTGACCAACAAGTTTCTCTTCCAGTGTCAATGACGCCGTTGCCGCGCGCCGCGCTTCCTTGATTTGACGGTCAAGATCCTTGATTTCCCGCTCCAGCCCAATCTTCAGATCATCCGCCCAGCCATCAAGCTTCTCCGCCTCAGCCTCAAAATACTTTGCATTCTTCTCAGAGATGCTCTTTTGAATGGCAATCTGTCTCTGTTCTGTCAGTGTCCGCAGTCTGTCACTATTTGGCGTTTCTGTCAACGGGGAAACAGCTTTCGCCGGTAAAGACAATAGCCTTTGCGCAAGTTCTTCATCAAGAACTTGGCCATCTTCGGTAATGGCTGCACAAAGCACGTGGTCTTCTGCCTGGTCAAGGGATTCAACCGTAAATAGGCTGAGCAACAGCTCCCCACGTTGGCCGATATACGGTTCCAGCCTGCTTACCTTGCCTTCATGTCCACTATAGTCGAAGATGATCTCTGCGGGAGGTACGTTGCGTCCTTTGGCCTTTTCAATGATATTGGCTGCAAGCGGATGGCTGAGCCGGTAAAGATGGGCTTCGCCGGTACGTCGGGGCAGTTCATAAAGGCCGGTCGGGATATCGCCGGCAAAGGGGCAGGTTTTGAGTCGAAATGCCGAGTCATTCTCAAACTCCGCGTGTTCTTTCAATTCATACCGCGTGAGTTGCATGAGCAATCTTTCATAGCGGTTGAGATATTGCCGTGAGCTTTCGTCGCTCATCCGAAGCTTTTCTCGCACCTCATCATCAAAGTTCTCGAGCAGTTGGCGGCGCGTACGGGTCATGGCCTCATCGATCTGGAAATTCAGCTCAAGCTGAAGCTGATCGAATGACGCTTTTATATCTTCGGGCGTGCGGCATCGCTGGTAGATTGCGGAGATACGCTTTTCGAAGTCGACGCCGGATTCAATGGCGCCCAAGACCTCATCACTTGCGCCGAACACTCCCTCAAACAGCATGAATTTTTCAGAAAGAAGCTGAAATACGCGCTGGTCCGCCTCGTTATTCCGGTTCAGAAAATTCACGACCACCACATCGTGCTTTTGACCGTAACGGTGGCAGCGGCCTATACGTTGTTCAATGCGCTGGGGGTTCCAGGGGAGATCATAATTCACGACAAGAGAGCAGAACTGGAGGTTGATGCCTTCAGCGCCTGCCTCTGTCGCGATCATAATCCTGCCTTCTTCCCGGAAATAATCAACAAGGGCAGATCGCATGTCCGCAGTGCGTGATCCGGTTACACGGTCCGTTCCCTCGTGCTTCTTGAACCAGGCCTTGTAAATCTGCCGCGAGCTTTCGTCGTTATTCGTACCGTTAAATAGAACGATGCCTTTGCTCCACGGACTTTCAGCAAGTACACGCAGCAGATAAGTCTGCGTGCGGCGTGATTCAGTGAAAATGATCGCCTTTTCCTCAGCCCCGATTTCTCGCGCCTTAACAAATGCGACTTCAAGGGCCATCAATAGCGCTCTTCCCTTGGCGTTGTACTGAATGGAGAGTGCAAGCCGTCGGAAGCTTTCAAGATCATTGATCTCCCGTTCAATGGCTGCCCGGTCCTCTGCGGATAGCGGCTCATCTTGCTCATTATTGGCCCATTCATCCGCTGTCTCGCCCAGGGCTTCATAATCCTTGTCGAGTTCATCCGCCAGAGGCTCTTCCGGCTCCTGCTTCTTGAATCGAAGCTGGAGACGTTTGCTCAAGGTTTCGAGTGAACCGGCGATAGCGAACGAGGAGGATGCGAGAATTTTCCGGAGTACTAGCGTCATGAGCGACCGTTGGCTTGCCGGAAGGGCTTGCAAGTTGTCGCGGCGGAGATAGTCAGATACGAGGTTGTAGAGCCTATCTTCGCTTTCCTCGGGAGTAAACGGCTGGACTATGGAATACCTCTGCGTGAAACGCACATAGGGAAGCACCTGCCGACGCAGTGTCCGATGACAGATCGGCTTGAGACGCGTCTTGAGCGCAGTGAATGTGTGTTCATCGCTCAGATTTGCGTACTGTTCGCGGAAGCTCTTGAGATCTCCGAAGGTGTGCTCGTCAATAAAACTGACAAGGCCATAAAGCTCCAGGAGTGAATTCTGGAGCGGCGTTGCGGTAAGGAGCAGTTTGGGCGCGTGTTTCAGCGCCTGCTTTAACGTGTTTGCGATGACATTTGAGGGTTTGTAGACATTGCGAAGACGGTGTGCTTCGTCGATCACGACAAGATCCCACGGTATAGCGTTGACGTCCGATGCCTTGCCGCGGGCGAATTGGTAAGAGCAAATCACGATCTTGTCTGATTCGAATGGCCGGAAATTCTCGTTCTTGATTGCTTCGTTATAGGGTTTGCTTTCGAGGATTGTCGATGATAGAAAGAATTTTTCTTGCAGTTCCTGATGCCACTGTTTACGCAGGTTAGCGGGTGTAATGATCAGTATTCGTCGATGGCGCTCAGCCCAGTGCTGTGATATGACCAGTCCGGCCTCGATGGTCTTCCCGAGCCCGACCTCATCAGCCAAGATGCCACCTTTTGAGAGAGGTGACCTGAAGGCAAACAACGCGGCATCAACCTGATGGGGATTCAGGTCCACTTGAGCATCGACCAAAGCTCCTGCCAGCTTCTCGATATTGTCAGAAGAGCAACGCTTGGTCAGCTCATGGGCGAAGTATTTTGCATGGTAATCGGTTAAATCCATCACTCTACCGCGGTCTTAAAGGAACCAATCAGATGAATCAAAGGGGTTTTCTTCATACCAAGCTACAACCTTATTGGTTATGCTGTCGAACTGCGCCAGTATTAGTTTATTTCTCGGTAGATCAAGCAAAGAAGTAACAACTTTGGATAATCTTTTTAGCTCTTCTGGGATTTCCTTTGTAGAAACCAAGAAAGCTCGCTCAGCGTGAAAGAGCTCGGCGTACTTTCGCACCTGATATATATGATCTAACTTGAGTATCTCATCTTTCACTTCAATAACAACGAAGTCTGTACTTAAAGTAATTCCGACGATGCCGCTTTTTACGAAACCTAAGATGTCGGGAGGAGCTTCTCTTAGAAAGTTGAAAATCAAGTTCCTCTCGTGAGGGATTTCTGCCTTGATTTTATTGCTATAGAACTTATTAGCAGTTATTTCGAGATGAGCAGTCCCTTTCGCGCTCAATAGTTTCTCAAATTCTATCCTTATCGGCTCATAATAATCTTTTTCAGGCATCTTCCAGTTGCTCCTATACACACTCTATATAACATAATAATATAGGCACTTCAGGGCGTCGGCCATTTGAAGACATCCGGTCGATCTGTTCACGGGCTATGTCTTCGAGGCCTTGTGGCATGGTTAAGGGATTGAGCAACAAATGAAGGACGAGCACTGATGACAGGATGAGAATAGGTTAATTCCGGCAAAAACGCAAGAATTTCGATGGGGTATTTATGGGGGAGGGTGTTTTCAAAGATAAAACCTACGGGGAGACACGGTGACACGGGGACGCGGAGACGGGAGGATAGTAAACCGACAAGGGGACAGGTGAACCAGACAAGGCGACAAGGTGACAGGATAAAGCAGACACGGAGACACGGTGACAGACCTCCCCTGCTCACACGGTGATACGGTGAACGGTAGATCCATCCCATTGATGATTGATTTTTCCCGATGGTGTGGTATAATCAGCGCTGTTTAAATTGGTGAACAGGAGAGCCCGCATGTTGATGGATGATTTGAAGCTGGAACTGACCGCGATCAAGAACAGAATAGATGCCCTTCGGAGGCATCTTTGACACCCCTGCCAAGGAAGCACGCCTCACCGAGCTCACCCGCCTGTTAGAAGCGCCCGATTTCTGGAACAACCAAGCAAAGGCGAACACGGTCCTCAAGGAAAAGTCGGCTATCGAGCGCTCGCTGAAAGACATGGTCCTGCTCGCTGACCGCATGAGCGATCTTGAGGCCATGGCCGAGCTCGCGTCCGAGGATGGCGGCGAGGCAATGCAGGACGAGCTGTCACGGGGGATCATCACGATCAGGAGCGATATCTCAAAGGCGGAGATCTCCGTCCTCCTGTCCGAGGAACACGACAGGGTCAACGCCATCGTCTCGATCCATCCGGGCGCGGGCGGCATCGAGGCCCAGGACTGGGCGGAGATGCTCATGCGCATGTACCTCCGCTGGGCTGAAAAGAACGGGTTTGGAAGGGAAATCCTCGACTATCAGGCCGGAGAGGAAGCGGGTGTAAAATCCGTTACCTTCACGGTGTCCGGAGACTACGCCTATGGCAAGATGAAGGCCGAGGCGGGGGTCCACCGCCTTGTCCGCATATCGCCCTTTGACGCCAACAAACGGCGCCATACTTCGTTCGCTTCGGTCTATGTCTATCCCGAAGTGGAAGAGGACATCGACCTCGACATCGACGAAAAGGAACTGCGCATCGACACCTACCGGGCGTCCAGCGCGGGCGGGCAGCACGTGAACAAGACCGATTCAGCGGTCCGCATCACCCATCTTCCCACGAACATCGTCGTCCAGTGCCAGAACGAACGCTCCCAGCTCAAGAACAAGAATGTGGCGATGAAAGTGCTTCGTTCCCGGCTCTATGAACTTCGGAAGAAGGAACATGAAGAGAAGCTCGGGAAGGTCGTGAGCGAAAAAAAGGACATCGCCTGGGGGAGCCAGATCAGGTCGTACGTGTTCCAGCCCTACCAGATGGTGAAGGACCACCGGACCGGCATGGAAACGGGCAATGTGAACGCCGTGATGGACGGCGAGATCGAGCAGTTCATCGAAGCATATTTGATGGGGAAGGCCGGCGGAACTCCAACGTCAGTAGACAGTATGCAGTAGGCAGGCAACGAACAACGCAGACGTCTCTCTTCAATCCGAAATCTGCATTCCGCACTCCGAACGACTCGACTGAGCTCGCCGAAGTCTCGACACTCCGCACTTGAATCCTATTTATATCACCTGCGGGTCACGCGATTCAACATAGCGTTTGATCCCCTGGAACAACGCTTCGGCAAGGCTTTGGCGGTAGGATTCCTTCCTCAGAAGGCTTTCCTCCTCGGGGTTGCTGATGAACCCTACCTCCGCGAGAATGCTCGGCATCTGCGTGTTGACCAGAACATAGAAGAACGCCCGCTTGACCTTGAGATCGACCACCTTCTTCTGAGTCTGCTTCACCGTGCTCACCAGCGATCCATGGACCGCATGGGCGAGGTTGAGGGATTCCTCGCTCTTGTCATCGGTTGCAAGGTCCTTCAGGATCTTCTCGAGCTCGGACTTGAGCTCGAAGAGCTTCCGGGTGGACATGGCATTCTCTCTCGCCGCAGTCGCCATGGCATCGGTGTCCGACGCACGGAGCCCCTGGATATAGGTCTCGATGCCCCGTGCCTTGCGTTTCCGGTTCGCATTCACATGGATCGATACGAACAGGTCGGCGCCTTTCGTCTTTGCAATGGCCGGGCGGTCCTCAAGACGGATGTAGACGTCCTTGTCCCGTGTCAGGATGACCTTGCGGCCGAGCCGCTCTTTTACCAGGGCGGCTAACCGCCGGGCGATGTCCAGCGTGACCTCCTTTTCCTTAAGTCCTCCCTTACCCATGGCGCCGGGATCTTTTCCGCCATGGCCGGCGTCAATGGCAATGGTAGCAATCTTGAGCCCCATTTGCTGGGACAGGGTGATCCTGTCACCACCGCTCTTGTTCGACGCGTGCTTCTGAACGGGGGGGACTTTCACCAGGGGCGGCAGGTCGGGTTTCGGCTGCTCGTCTCCCCTGGTCTCGATTGCCGTCTCCGGCCGGGTATCGGTCTGCCGGGTCGCTGGTCCGGCCCCGGCGGGCTCATAAGGATCTCCGGTCCCCGTCACATCGATCACGAGCCGCTCGGGCTCGTGCAGCGGAAATGCCGCGTAGCTTTTAAGACTGGCAAGGTCGAGCACTACCCGCACCGTGTCCGGCGCATACTGGCTCGTCCGCACCTGTTTCAGTATCCCGTCGTTCACCGGCAGCGGGTCCTTGTCCACGGAGTCCGATACGCGGGAGTTCAGGATATCAAAGACCAGCCGGTCCGGGTTCTTGAGCTCGTGGGCCTGGAACTTGAGGGTACGGTCCTGATCTATCACAATGCGGGTATAGGCGCCTCCGGACCAGTACCGCACATTCTTAACGACGCCAACCTCTTTCGGCGACTTGGGGGATGCTATCACCGCCTCGGGCATTTTGCGGATTTCATAATCCTTTTTCTTCCCATTCCGGGCAACGGACTTGATCCCCAGACGCGCCCGGGCCTTTTCCGTCCACGTGCTATCCGGGTATGCCTCTTTCATTTTCTTATATGTGTCAATTGCTGAGGGATTGTCCTTCTTGCGATCCTTGAATATAATGATGATGCGGTAAAGGGCTTCCGGCGCCCGATCGTGTTTTGGGTAGGATGATTGGCACTTTGCGAACGTCTTGCGGGCCTCCACGAGGTCCCGGGAGTACTGGTTGTTCTGGTAGAGGTCCCCGTAGGCGGCTGCGCGGTCGAAGCAGGCATCGGCCGACGCTGGACTGCCGGGATATTTTTTCTCCACCAGCTCGAACATACGGATGCTGTCCATCCAGTAGGAGCGGTACTTATTCTTTTTGGGGGAACGTTTCAGATCGGCCAGGCGTTCTCGGGCGACAGAAAGCTTGTGCCCGCCCTCGGTGTTCGTGGACGGGAAAGCCGCGGTGGAAAACAGCAGCAGGATTGAGCTTGCGACGATGGCCGCCAGCAATGTACGGCCGCGTATCACCATAATTTTCTGATGTTTTTTAACCGAAATAGCGCCGGATGTCAATAAAAAAAGGCCCTGGAGTTCCAGGGCCTTCTCGTATCGGCGTCCGTGTTCGCTAAGCTGAAGCGGTCTTGGCGGACTCAGCAAGCTTGGTGAAGCCGGCAGGATCTGAGATCGCCAGATCGGCAAGTATCTTGCGGTCCAGAGCGACACCGTTCTTCGCCAGTCCGGCGATGAACTTGCTGTAGGAGAGGCCGTTCAGCCTGGCCGCGGCGTTTATGCGCGCGATCCAGAGCCTGCGGAAATCCCGCTTGCGGGCCTTCCGGTCCCGGTAAGCATATTTAAGCGCGCGGTCAACGGCTTCGGTTGCTGTGCGGAACAACTTCGATTTTGCACCCCAGTAACCCTCTGCCAGGTTGAGAACCCGTTTTCTTCTGGCCCGTGTTTTCGGGCCGCCTTTTGCTCTCGGCATTGTACTATCCTCCTCGTAAATAGATCCTTGTTCACCGGAAGGGATCGCGGGAGATCAGGATGCCTTTTCCCTGATGCTCTCCACATCCTCTACGGCCAACTGTAATTTGGTCCTTACTACCCGTACGGAAGCATCCGCTTGATATTGGTGAGATTGTCCTTGTTCACTTCCAGCGAACCGGACAACCGCCTCTTGCGGGTCTTGTTCTTGCCGGTGAGCAGATGGCCCTTCCAGCCCTTCCGCCGCATCACTTTGCCCGAACCGGTCACTTTCAGCCTCTTGGCCGCGCTCTTGTTCGTTTTTAATTTAAGTTTTGCCATGGCCTTCTCCTTTCCAGGATCTCTCCGTTCTCTTCTCCTCAAATATCTGTTATGGGACCCGCCCCCGGTCATCTTCCCGAAAGCGGTCCCGGGATCACTTCTGGGGTTTCGCGGCCAGCATCAGGAACATGTTCCTGCCTTCCATGCGCGGCATTTGTTCAACGATCGCGACCGCTTGCAGATCGTTCACGATGCGTTCAAGAAGCGCCCTGCCCTGCTGCGGATGGGCCATCTCCCTGCCCCGGAACATGATGCTCACCTTCACCTTGTCGCCGCCTTCCAGGAAACGTTTGATGTTGTTCGTCTTGAACTGGACATCATGGTCGTCCGTCCGCGGCCTGAGCTTTACCTCTTTTACCGCGATGACGGTCTGATGCTTATTGGACTCA
>CAYILT010000125.1:0-10095 GCA_964364055.1 uncultured Nitrospiraceae bacterium
CGGTCGTGATCTGGCCCAGGGGATCGTAATCGTACGTGGTCACGACCTGTACCGGTATAATGGAGTTTGTCGCCGGGTCCTTGATCCAGTTGCGCTCGACGACCGCCACGATCCTGTCGTCTACGTCCTTATACGAGGTCTTGGTTCCGCTGTGCGTCCCGGCCGGTCTGTTCCCCTCGGGATCCACGACCGTAGTCGCGGCGTAGAACCGGCCGTTGAACTGGCCGAAGCTGTACGCGGTCGTGGTCCGGGCCAACTGGTTCGGCGCCTTTTCATCGGGCGTCAGCACCTCGATTGTCCGGTCCAGCGCATCGTACGCGAAGTACGTGGGGTATACGGAATCGCTGTAAGGCACGTATGCTTCGCTGTTGGATTCATAATTCGGCTGGCCTTGCCGGGTCACGCGGCCCAGTTCATCGAACATTACCTTGCCGGACACGATCATGCCGTTTTGAGGGTTTCCGTCGCCGTCATCGACTGCGGCGTCCTTCTTGGTCTGAATGATCCGCTTCATGCCGTCGGCGTACGTGAGGGTCCTGATGATGATCGGATTGCTTCCCTTGACCGAAACCGCCTTGTTGTAGGTGATCGCATGTGCGGGCTTCGAGGCCCCTTCGATATCGTTATCCTCTCCTGCAAGACCCGGCATTGTGTACGCGAATGCTATCGTCGGTCTCGCAGCCACCGGAGCGTTTCCGAGTGTTCCCGCGGCAACGCCCGCGCAACTCGGACTGACCGCATCATAGGGGCCGCATACAGCGACCATGCGGCCGAATTCGTCATAGAGGTTCACCTGGTATTTCAGGTTCAGGTCCTGGGTCCAGTCGGGCTGGCCGAAGAGCGGGTTGTAACTTGCTGTTGAATAGTACGGCCCTCCGTCATCTTTCGAGAAGTTGTCCCTGATCTCGATCACGTACGTCTGGGCTACCGGATCATAGAAGTATTCCAGCCGGTACCCCACGGAATCAGTGATCCTCCAGAGATTGCCGTTCGGGTAATATTCCATGGTCCAGGACGACATCGCGCCCTTTGTATTGTGAAGCGTAAGACCTGTCAAATTACCCATTGCGGGATCATAGTCGGCCTTTCTCGACCGAAGCGGCTTGGCGTTGTTTGGTCCATACACCTTGATCCACTGCGGCTTGATGATGTACTTGACCATATCAATGTAGTAATCGATCGTCGCGGTCACATTGTCCGCTTCCGTAGACAGCTCTCCCGCATCAAAGAACCACTTCACATTCCCGAACTCGTCGTACAGGAAAGCCTGATACGTGCTCTTTCTGCCGTCTTCGCTCGTCGATGAACCGTCAAAGAAACGGGTTGTGGTCTGACTGAGGGCAGGGAAGAACGTATGATCCATTGGATTGCCCGCATCGTCCTTTACTGCCTTCAGATCGTGCGCGTTCTCGGACTTCGACCAGACATTGCCGTTCCAGGCCTTTGTCACCGATGTCTGGAGCAGTCCTTTCCGGTAGTAATCGCTGTTATAGTAGGTCTGGATGACCCGTCGCGCAATATTATTGGGAGGAGCAAGATTAGCGGTCTCAGGAGCATGGGTTTCCGTAACGGTCCGGAACCCGTAAAAATCGCGCTCAAAGCGGTCTTTATAGCCGCCGCTGTAGGCATAGTCCGTCCGATAGGTATTGCCCATGCCGTCCGAGAGCGTCGTCTTCGTCATGGTCCACTGGCTCTGGGGCATATCGTACGTGTTGCCTTCACGCTGATAGTCCAGTTCTATCTTCCCGCCGAGTGGCCGTTTAACGATCTTAAGGAGATTGGTGCGGCCGACCTGGTTACGCGCAACCTTCAGTTCGCCGTCGCCCGTCGAATGCACCTGGTCCACGTATCCCTTGCCATCCATGTCGCGGAACGCAACCTCCGATCTGCCCAGAGTTTCCGAGCCGCTGATCCCCGGGTTAAAGACGAACCGAATGGGCGGCAGCGGAATATTGAATCCGAACGTGAAGTACCCCCCGCCGCCCAGGGTTATATGCCTGTCCTGCACCGTCTTGCCGAAGCCGCCTGGCCAGGCTACCGGATCGGAAGTAAATCCCGCGCCTGTGTTGATCCGCACGGATAGCGCGCCGTCGGGGGCCACTTTGATCTTGTCCGGCAGGCCGTCGCCATTCACGTCGACGTAGGTCTCTCCCGTGCTCGTCGCATCGCCGATCTCGAGGCTCACCCCGCCGGCAATACTGTAGTTGCCGTTGGGGAAGTTGAAGCCGAGATTCAATCCTCCGCTTTCGGTCCGGCCGCTGTTGACGATCCCTCCGGTCCAGGGCTCTGCGCCGGCGAAAGAGTAGCCGAGGTTCAATTGAACGCTGCCGTCCTTGTATGCCTTGTCCGGCAGGCCGTCCCCGTTGACGTCAATGAGATCATACTCCGTGTCCGAGGTCCCATACCCGCCGCTCAGTCCGAACTTGGGCATGTCCGAACCCTGCGAAGCAGAGGGCGCGGACCCCTGTCCTTTGGGGGCAATGAAACCGGGGGGATTGCTGGTCGCCACAGAGTTGCTCCCCGAGCACGGGAAGCTCGCATTCACGCCGGCATTGGTGTTCGAGCGCGAAGTGCCTATTCCGGTGGCGCCGCTCGCAAACGGCATGAGTTCGCCGGATGCGAGGGTATACTGGACGCCGCTATGCCCGATCACGTCCGGGAACTCGTCTCCGTTCATGTCCTGGAAATCGATCTTGCTGTGACTTTCACCCAATGAGCCGCCGACACATATGCTCAGAGAATCGTTGGTCGACTCCGAGACGCGGTACGGCGCCGATTTGCCGGCGAATTTATCGGAATGCAGCATGCGGATGTCATCGAGCCCCAGGCGCGAGGAGCTTGCTTCTTTTGCCTTGACCCAGGCGCCGGCGTCCACACTACCCCAGAGATCTTTCCCGGGCAGCGGCGCAAAGGGATAGACGCGAGCGTTGTTCTTATCATAGGAGCCGTTCAGAACGAGCAGCGACTGGATGATCGGTTGAGTGTCGCGTGGACTGTTGCCGTTGTAGCCGGCAGCGCCCCAGCCGCGATAGGGCCGGGGGAACAGGCCTTCATCCACGGCGCTGTTGAAAGCGCTCGGCACGTCGATATAATTTACCGGAAAAGTGGTGGTGTCATAAGCCACCAAAACGCTGTTCGCTGTCAGGTGTCCGGCAAGAGCCGTATCGCGGGTGCTGAAATCGAAGAACAATTCGTCATTCTTGGTGACCGGAATGGTGAGCGATAAAGGGCTGATCACCAGGTTCCCGTCCACGTCTCTTGAAACGGCAAGAAAGCCCTTTCCGAGAAGCGCACCCCTCTTTTTTACGGTAAATGCGACCTGCGTGGGCGTCTTCACTGCGTTGTCGAAACTCAGGGCGGGAACCACGGTCAGCGTCCCTGTCTTTGCAGCTGTCCAGGAGCCCTGCGGAGCTAGGGTCGGCGTAACGGTCGAATAAAGATCCATGTCGTAGAGAGGATTGACCACGAGCACATATCTGCCTTGGTCGTCTTTGACATCATCCACGCCGGCCGCCGACGTGTACCAGGCGGCAGGCGTAAGTTTAACCTTGCTTATGTCGATGGATGAATCTACAAGGATGGTCCACGCCAACTCGTCGAGTTGCGTGACTGCAAGGTCCTGCGAGAGATCGACCGTTGTCGTCTCAGTGAAACCGAGGGTCTTGTGGAAAACTATTTCCGTGTTGTTCCTGGTGATCAAGAGCGTAACGTCGTCGGTCGTAACGCCGCTCTTCTCGAACGTGCCGGACAGATGCAGCGATCCGGTCAAAGGCGCAGTGACGGTGCCGCGCCGTCCGGCGAGTGTGAAGTCCTGCGAGGCCTGGTAGCGGTAAGGATCGAGGCTGTTGACGTCAGTCACGCCGGAGACGCCGGTGTACGTGATCACCGGGTCCCAGGCCACCCGGTCGTAGGCGCCGTTATACACCGATTGCACCCGGAAATAGAGCTTATCGCCTCGGTGCACCGGTACGCTGCTGACACCGACCGGAGTATGCACCGTATAATCATCGGCAAGGATCCGAGGAGATGATGGGTCCCTCGGGTCCACAGAGCCTGTCTGTACGGACCACAGCTCACGGCCAGCAAGCTGGATAGCGACCTGCACGCCGTCGGCGATGTCATACTTCGCAGGGGCGTCCTTAATGAGCCGCACCGGGGCATCGATGCTTATGGTCCCGTCATAGGGAGCCTCCCATCGGCGTATCGTATCGAGGAGAGGGTATTTTTCCGCCCGTATAGCTTCCGTGATGCTGGGGTCGGACACGAGTCCGTCGGTATCGATCACGCCTAAGCTGATCGGCGCCGGCGTATCCATGCTGTTCAGGGTGAACGTGGGAACGCCGTCCACAAGATGATTGAAATGAACCTGGCGGTTGCTCACCACATCGGTCAGCCCGTCGCCGTTCACGTCGCTGAAGTAGGTGTCCGCCTGGGTCTCGGACTCGTTGTGGTCTAACAGTTTCGGCAGGCCATTATAGTCCTCGAGGCCGATGGTGGTGGAAGTCACCGTCTCGTGACCGATCGCCGGCAACGTATCGAGTCTTATCGGATTGCTGAACTCAGCTCTCCTGCGAGGCCCCGAGAGATTCTTCCGGTAGTAATATCCGTCACCGCCCTTGAACACCTTGTCGGGCAGTCCGTCGCCGTCCATATCGGCCATCGACACGAGCGTATCGCCCTCGGACTCATTGAAGCCGATCTTGACGCCGTCGGTGAAATCCTTCAGATTGGCCGGACCAATGGGGCCGACACCGATATAGAAGTGGCCTCCGAATCCCGTACTTTTGAAGCCCCCGAGCACACTATTGCCGTAGCTCATGATCCCGGCGTCGACATCGTTGCCGCCGATATTCCCCCAGCCGTTCTCGCTTTCGAAGCCCAGGTAGGCGCCGCTCGAGGTCCGTGCATCGTCGTAATAGACGAATTCGTGCTTGTTGAAGAACGCACCGTTCGCCCCGTATTGAATGACGGAAGTGAGCAGTGTTTTTTTGAAGGCAGTGTCCGGCCGCTTGTCCTGGTAGGGATTTTCGTTGTATTTTAACTCATATCCGCGGATGAGCTTTCCGCCTGTCACCACGCCGTCCAGGTACGAGCCGCCGACGAGCATTTCTATTTTGCGAAGCAGATCGGCGGTGACTTCCTTGAAGCCGCCGCGGGCGCTGATGGAGACGTCCTGCCTGCGGGCCTCGCCCAGTTCCCTGTCTCGTATAAAGTTGACCAGATAGACGCCATCGTTCGCGCCGTGTCCGGTGTACTGGATGGCTTTCAGGTAAAGCTGATAGCCGGCAACTCCGCCGGATCCGCCGCCCACGCCTGAATCCTGAATCGGCGCGTAATGGTACTTCATGGTATTGCCGTTCGTGTCCCGCACCTGGCGAAGCGCCCATTTGAAAATGTGTCGTTTGCTGGGGATCGTGTCAGGCACGAACAAGGTCGCATCGGGGGATGGGCCATTCACCGATGGATCGCCGCCATAAAAATATTTTGTTCCATTCTTGTCTATCACTTCCCACCAGTAATTGGCAGGAGCCGCTCCGTGCCGGATGATCCTGTGGAACTGACCTTCGACGCGTGTATGGAAGACTTTCTCGGATGTGCGCGCGACGAGGGGCCCGCGATGGGCGACCGGCGCCAGTTGCTCGCCGTCAATCGTGTAGGTCTCGGTTTCGCTCGTTGTATCGTACCGGGGCACGCCCCAGCGGGTATCGATCGATATGGCCTGCATCGGGATGTCCCAGCCAAGGCCCATCCAGCCGTTGCCTCCGGAGGAATTGTACTGGACCGCGATGTTCGGCTGGAGCTTGTTCCTGCCAGGCGGCACTTCAATGGGGTAGCTCAGATTGGCCGTACCCTTGTTGTTGGCCTTCGGTGGTTCGATCAGATTGATATTGGCGGAAGGATCGGCAGCCTTGATGTCCTTAATAGAATTGGGATTAAACGATAATGCCTGGGGATGCTCGGGCACTACGAGCGTGGAATTGATGATGTCGGTGAAATGGTCGCTCTCGGACGTGATCTGCGATAGGGCCGCGTCGGCCTTCACGCGGTTCAGCTTCTGCCAGCGCAGGAACTTGTCGTCGTAGTAGAACATGTTCACTTCGTCGTCCACCTGGCCGGCGGCAAAGAGCTGTTTCGAATATCCGAAGGATATCTTGATCGGCTTTTTGAATTTCATGCCGTGAGGCAGGAACCGGTACCCCGCATCGGGGAAGGTGACATTTACCATCCCGGGATTGAAACGGGCAAGGTCCGGTTCGGTAAGCGGAATGATCGTTATATCCGTGTCTTTATCGACAGCGCCTGCAGGTATATCGAGGGTCACGCCCTTGTACTGGATCTTTTTCGCCTGGCCCGGGGTTACTTTATCCGTAAATTTTTCACGGTTATCCGCGAACGGCGCATCGCCCCTGCTCTGTTTCTTTACGGCGGGATCGCTCACCGCACCGGAATTGTTGTTCAACAGCACCTTTACGGTGGCACCGGCCTTTCCGCCGTACTCGGCCTGGGCCGCCGGGTCCCATGCCTCATCATCAGGCTGAGCATAGAAACGGGTCTCGTCCTTGGTGAGAGAGACACTGAATGACCCGTCGGAAGCGGCCGGCGGTTCGGACTTCGCCTCCACAGTGACCTTCGCGGAGTCACCGGATGCGTTGATCGACGGCGCCACGAACCCCTGGATGAAAGCGGTGCGGCCGAAATACTCCCCGTCGCGGGGATAGCTGATAATGATGCGGGAGCTGTCCGTGACGGGTCCCGAGGGACCGGCAGAGACCCTGATCTCGTTGATGGCGCCCACCTGCACGCCCGGTTTCACACGGAGCGTGCTCGTCAAGAACACCAGGCGCAGAGCTGTGGTCGAGACCGGAGCGGGGACCGCTATCTCGTTCCAGCCGGCCTGCATCGTCGAAAAGTCCGCCTGCCAGCCGGGCTTTACTTCCTGCCATGCAGCGCCGTTCCAGTACTGGAGGCAGGCAGTGACGCTGCCGGGGCCGGGAAGATGGAGCCTGATGAGCTCCGGCTGCACCGTGCGTTCAAAGTTTATCAGGAAAATGGGATTGGTCGAGGAAGCGGCGATGTCGTACGCCGTGGCAACATCGCCGTCGTACGCGGCGGGAGCGGACACCGATGCGACCGAATTCCAGCCGCTGTCGGTCTCGACGATGAGCCTGAGTCCCCGGATCGCGGCGACGCCGTTCGCTGAGCTGAACTCGATCCGGTTCTCGCCCTGCACGAGCCAGGCGGGATTGATCTCCTCAAGGTACGATGACCAGGAGGGCGTCGCGCCTTCGGGCTGCGGCAGGGCAAAGCCGCCCGACCAGGAGAGGCCGTTGATCCGCCGCTGAATGCTGACCGACCGTACGAGGTTATACCCGTCATAATGGATATAGGCGCGCTTGAACAGGGCGGGGTTCTGGGTGATCCCCATGCTCACCGAAGGCTGAGCGCCTTCGGGCACGGAGATCTCCGAAGGCGCGGCTGCGAATTCCAGGATGTGTGCGGGGTTCTTCGCGAGGATCGCCAGCGCTTCCGCGGGCGTGCGAAGGCCTTCCAGCGTGAGGTGCGAGGGGCTCTCCTGGCCGGCGGAGTCCTCCGGTCCCCAGAGCTCGATCTCGCGGATGCCGGCGGTCACGTTCCCCTGGGGGATGAATTCTAAAAGGAGATGTGCGGTCGAAAAGGATTCCGAAGCGGAAATACTGTTCCATGATGCGCCGACGGCAGCCAGGTTTACGCCGGACAGAGAAGGCACAGGCTCCCAGGCGCCGGCGTTGTCCCGGTAGACGTTAAGCTGGTACGAGGAGGCGCCGTACGTCCGGATACGGCTCACCGTCCTGACTTCAGGCATGCTCACGGTGATCCTGGCCGTCTGCTCAGGAGTGTATACCGTATCCGTATCTCGGTCAAAGATTCGCCAGACGGCATCCATCGCGTCTTTTGCGAGTTTGGGCGCAAGCGCGGTCGTGTCCACCGAGACCATGGCGGGTGTCAGTTTGACAACCACGGGCAAGGGAGAAACACCCATGACCGTGATCGCGATCGCGGCAGTGATCGCCGCAAACGCGACAGCACAAATTATTCTCGCCTTTCTGCGCCTGAACATGGGTTCCTCCCTCTTAAAATCAAAACACAACGGTAAAATGCTTGCACAGCATGGGCCGAGACAGATCCGCAGTTCGCGATGAACCCTTCTAACTCGAATCGTTTCAATCCACTTGACTTATTACTATTAAAAATTTGTCACACTGAACGCGCCCCACACCCTCATCGTGCTGGAGGGAGCTGAGAACTCGCTTACTATTGCATCGAAGGAACCGGTAATGGGCTGCCACTGGTTACCAACACTGGTAAGCGTTACGGTTCCGGTGGTCCCGTCGAACACTGTTATGGTCAGACCGCTTCTCAACACATACGAGACCGAAGCGCCCCCGTTGAAACACGTTCCATTTATAATAGGATATGAGGCCAAATCTATTCCTGACGCGCATAGATTCACCTGTACCGGAGGGCCGGACAATGTAGCGAATGTCTGCGTAACTGTGAGACTCGTGTAAACACTGCCCGTTAGAGCGGGCGTGGTGGTGTAGTTTCCGGTATACGTCGTAGTTGTCGTAGGCGTTGTCAGGCTCACGACATTGACGGTCATCCAATCGCTGCCCCCTCCGCCACCCGTGGTGTTACCTCCGCTTCCCCCTCCCCCGCCGCACGCGGCGAGCAGGTACAGGGCAAAGACCAGAACCGTCCATTTAGTCCAAAGCGATCTCATGTTAGTAGCCTCCTCGGAACAGTTGATCGATGCGCCAAACAGGGTGCGTATGTCGCGTTACAACGGGATTAAACTTCACTGGGCAGTGAACGTCGTATAGGTAAAGACGGTATCGGACATGTTCACCTGGCTGCCCGGGTCCGGCGGCGGCACGGTCGCCACATCGGTCATGTTGAGCGCGCAGGCCGTCACGTAAAGATCATAGACATCGCCTTTGTTCAAAGTGCCGTTGGGAATGACGGCCGAGGTCGCGTTCACCCAGTTCCCGGCGATTTCCGTATACATACCGCCCACGTCGGTCCAGAGGTTCACATAATAGGAACCTGCCCCTGCAACGGCATTCCAGCTTGCCGAAGCCCCTCCCCCGTTGCTTGCGGTCACCGTGACGCCGGTGGCAAGCGGCAGTTTCGCAGTCGTCGTCGGGACGGAGAAGACCGTGCTGATCGTGGAAGTGCCCGATGACGATACGGCCATCACCGTGTACGGTCCGCCGGAGGGATCAAGGGTACGATAGTCCCAGTAAGCGTATTGGGGGTAGGTCGCCGGATATTTGAACTTCAAGGCGTCAGGAGCGCTAGCGAGCGGCAGCCCGGGGCCGGTCACGGTGATGTTCCAGTCCCCGGCTGGGGGCGTGGGAGACGAGGCCGAACTTGTCGGTACGGTCAGGATCGAGGTCCAGATCGCCAGTCCAAAATGGTCCGTTGGCGGCGCTGTTCCCGTTGCGCCTTCATACAGGACGCCGCCCCGGGCATCCAGCCCGTAAGAACCACCTACCAGAAAATCGAGTGCGCGGCGGGCCATGTTTTCCGGGGAGGAAAGAACCGGCGACGCGGAGGTATCATTCATCAAGTCGATACGGTTCGTGGTAGAAGCATATACTTCCACCAGGTAGCTTCCATCGGGAAGGAAGGGAAGCGTGAAGGAAGTGACCCCGGGAAGGAGGTAACCATCCGTGACAAGATTGCCGGTTCCATTGGTGACCGAGTAATAATAGGAGCCTGCCCCCGTGACCGGGCTCCAGGAAACAGTATCGAACAACTTGGTGACGGAAATGGTCTGCAGACGTTTCGTGGCGTCTATGCTGAAGCTATAGGTAAGAGTAGTAATGCCGTTCTCGGCCCGGGCCGTATAGGCGCCGGAGACTGGCGTAATATCGTCCCACATCCACGTTATGCAGCTCGCCGAAGAGCCGTCATCATAACTTTCCGTGAGAGGGACGCTGATCCCGGGTCCGGTTATGGTGACCTTCCACCCTGCCGCGGCTCCCGGGCCGTTTCCCGCGCTGTCCCTGAGCGCGGCCAGGATCACCAGTCCATCACTCGATGCGCCATAAT
>CAYILT010000126.1:0-10018 GCA_964364055.1 uncultured Nitrospiraceae bacterium
GATCTTGAAGTCGTCCTCCTTCTCGAAGTAGAACGGCTCGGCGTTCACCACCGTCGTGCCCGAGACGATCCGCTTGATGTAGTCCTGGATGCCGTTGTCGTACTTGAAGGTGACCGGCTTTTCGCCGTCGCGCGCGTTCTCGATGGTGATCTTGAGGCCCTTGTTCAGGAAGGCCTTGCTCTCGGTGACATCGAGGATGGTCTTGGCGTTGAAGGTGGTCTTGGAGAAAATGTCCGTGTCCGGCTTGAAATAGATCTCCGTGCCGTGGGCCTTCGTCGGCTTTCCCTTTTTCAGGTTCCCCTTTGGCTTGCCGCGGGAGAACTCCTGGGTCCATTCGTAGCCGTCGCGCCAGACTCGTGCGAAGAAGACCTCGGCGAGGGCGTTCACGACCGACGCGCCCACGCCGTGGAGTCCGCCCGAGGACCGGTACACGGTGTGATCGAACTTGCCGCCCGCGTGAAGCGTGCAGAGGATGGTCTCGATGGCCGGCCGTTTCGTCTTCGGGTGGATGTCCACCGGGATGCCGCGGCCGTTGTCCGTCACGGTCACGCCGCCGTCCTTCTCGATCCGCAGCGTGATGGCGGTGCAGTACCCGTTCAGCGCCTCGTCCACGGCGTTGTCCAGCACCTCCCAGACGAGATGGTGGAGTCCCCGCGAATCGGTCGAGCCGATGTACATGGCCGGGCGCTTGCGGACCGGCTCAAGTCCTTCGAGTACGGTGATATCTTTTGCGGTATAGGTCGCTGCCAAATCAGTCCTCCCAGGCGAAACTCAGCTTAAACCACAGGGTACGCAGCGGCCGCTGAGGACAAGGAACAGCTATTGAACCGAATCTTCTCTTGTCTCCGCGTCACCGTGTCGCTTAGAAGCGCCTACTTTTGGCTCCGTGTCCCCTTGTCTGGTTTTCGCGGCAGATTATAAATCATGAGGCTGGATAAAGCAATATGAAGTTTTACCGGTGAGGTTTCTCGGGGTTCGCTTAATCAAGCGCTTCGAGATTGCCGCGCTTCCTTCGGTCGCTCGCAATGACTGTGGAACAGTGTTTTTATGCGTTTGTCTCACTTGCTCGCAGGAAGGAACTTCAAGGATGCCGAATTCATGCAGTACCGCTTGCCGGTGGGTTTCGGCCCGTCGTTGAACACATGGCCCAGGTGGGCGTCGCACCGCGCACAGAGCGCCTCGACCCGCTCCATGAACCACGACCGGTCGGTCACGGTCCTGACGTTATGCTCCGAGATCGGCTCCCAGAAACTGGGCCATCCCGTGCCGGATTCGAACTTGGTGTCCGACCGGAACAGGTCGGCGCCGCAGCCCACGCATTGGTAGATGCCTTTTCCCCTGGAAGCATGGTACCTGCCCGTAAAGGCCTGCTCAGTGCCTTTCTTCCTGGTGACCTTGAACTCCTCCGGCGAAAGGAGCTTTTTCCATTCGTCATCGGTCTTCACGACCCGTTCCACTTCTTCCACCTTGTCCATCCGGTGATCATAGATCATGATCTTGCCCGTATGCTTCATGGCTGTCTCCTTCTGAAGGGCGTCCCCTGCGCCACTGGCTCGCCATGGCCAAAGCACCAGGCCCAGGAGCCCCACGATGAACGATTGCCGTGTCATATGCATTCCTCCTTCAGCGAATGGTACGCTGCTCCCGCTCCGATGCCGCTTTGATACTATCCAGCTTTAGACGGAAAAAGGCAAGGGAAAATACAGGACTATGATTATCCCGGTTTGTCGAGCGAAGCGCTGGAATTGGACGGAAAGACCGGTGCCAGGCCGCCCTGCCGTTTTCCTGCACCTTGCCCTGCAAGGCAGGGAACGAGGGCATATGGAAAAAAGACCCGGTACGGTTTGGAATGCGAAAAGCAAAGGTCCTACAACGTGATCTCCATGTCGGGCTCGAGGGCAAAACACTTGAGCTTCACCTTCCTGCCCCTGGCGATGCGGCGGCAATCATCAACGATCTCGTCCTGCGCAGCGTCGGTGCGGTCCTGGTTGTGATGGAACAGACCGAACTGCTTTGCCCCGGCGTCCATCGCCAGCCGGAGGGCGTCGGCATACGTGGAATGCCCCCACCCTTTCGTCAACGTGTACTGTTCCGGTGTGTATTCAGCATCGTGGATAAGCAGGTCGGCCCCCTCGGAGAACCGGAGGTAGTTGTCGTAATCGAGACCGCCATGATGTTTGTGCGCCAGCTCGTTGTCCGTCAGGAAGACGAAGCTCTTGCCGTCCTCGGTGAACTTGTACCCCAGCCCCATGTTCGGATGGTTCAGGGCAATGGGCGTGATCGTGACCGGCCCGATCTGGAAAACGTCATTGCAGACCGATTGGGACGTGAACTCGGCCTGCAGCTGAAGGAAGTCGACGGGGAAATAGGGAGCGACCATGGATTTCCCGATCATGGCCGCGACGGACTCCTGCGCGTAGGGACAGCCGTAGAGATTGATCTTCGTCCCCTTCAGGTAGATGGGCTTGAAAAAGGGGAATCCCATGAGGTGGTCCCAGTGTGCATGGGTAAAGAGGACGCTGAAGGAATGCTCGTTGTCGGCGATCAGTTTGTTCCCGAGCCTCCGCATGCCGGTGCCTGCGTCAAGGATAATGATGTCGTTGTTCTTGCTTCTGACCTCCATGCACGTCGTATCGCCGCCGTACTTCACGTAGTGCTTCCCGGACACCGCGATGGAGCCTCTGGCCCCCCAGCAGGTGATCTTCATTCGTATTCAGCCTCCGTTCCATTATTGGCCGGCTCAGTGCATTACTATACCAGATAGGCAATGGCCGGTCAAATATCACCGAAGCCTTTGTCCTGAGCAAAACGGCATGGTCCCGGCGTCCCGGCCTACTGCTCCCCCCACTGCCCGTGGAAGCAGATCTCCTGCATCGGCTTGCGGGGAGGCCCATCCTTGCTCTCTCCTGCCGGGTACCCGAGGGGCAAGAGCCCCACGACCCGCACGTTCTGGGGGATGTTCAGGATGCCCTTGACCTTCACCTCGTCATAGATGCCCACGAACACCGTGCCCAGCCCCTGTGCCCGTGCGGCAAGCATCAGGTTCTGGGACGCGATCCCCGTGTCCACCAGGTAGTAGCTCTGGCCCCAGAGCACGCCCGACTGCGACGGCTCGGCGCAGAGAACGATGACCACCGGAGCCTCGGCAAGGGCCTTCTTCGACGGGTTCGCCTTGTACCCCTTGGGCGCGAAGTAAGACTCGACGTAGGACAGGTCGCTGAGAGTCTCCTTGACGGCCTTGTCCTTCACCACCACCAGGCGCCAGCACTGCATATTCGCCCACGACGGCGCCATGCGCACCGCCTCGAGCACGGCCTGGAGTTTATCGTCCTCCACCGGCTTGTCCAGATATTTTCGGACGCTCCTCCGGGTCCGTATCGCTTCGAACAGGTCCATAGTTCCCTCCTTGGAAGATCGGTCATGAACAGCCGCTCGACCTACTGCAGGCCCGCCAAGGCCCTCGCGAACTCGGGCAGTTTGTTCAACACCTCGTCCTCCTGCCCCTCCGTGAACTTCGTTGACGCGAGCCCCAGCGTCCCGAAGGTCTCCACATCCACCCGCTTCGCCTGCATCACGAAGGTCTTTCCCAGCAGGCCCAGTCGTCCCGTCACCACCTGGTTCGCCGCAAGACCCTTCCCTGTCCTGACCGCTTCTTTTTCGTCGATCAGGCCCGTTTGCTGCAGCGCCATCTCCTCGAGAACTTTTTGCAGATCCTCCCGGTTCACCAGCACGAACTGCTTCAGCTTGAAGACCTCTTCCCGAAGCGCCTCCGCAAGGATCAGGGCAACGGTCCGGTACTGGTCGGTGGTATCGAAATCATAGACCACCAGTTTTTTCGCACCGGTGTCCTTCTTCGGCGGCTCGATCAGCCCGGGAACGTTCGGCGCACCGCCAGATTTCTGAACTGCGGGTACAGGCTCCGGCGCTTTCTTCGCGACCACCGGGGGTTCTTCCTTCTTCGGCGCAGGTGGTGGTGTCTGCTGCTTCACCTCCGACGGCAGAGCTGTTTCTTTCGGTGCCGGTATCTGCTCCGTCAACGCCACCGACGGAGGGGTCTCCTTCGGGGCCCCGGAGGGCTCAGGTCTCGCGGGCGCCGGGACCGCTGCCGGCTCCCGCGGGGGGGCCGGCGGACCGCTCCTGCCCTTTCTGACCGCGGTGGCAAGCATGTCCTGCTTGCAGCTTTGGAAGATGTTCCGATAGGTCGTCCTGATCAGCTCGCGCTGCTCCTCCCGGTCACCGCGTGTCATGCCTACGATCTGCGTCCGGGACTCGAACACCTTCCCCGTCCCCACGTTGATCATGACGTTGACGAACAGGAAGTCTCTCCCGCCGACGGCGCCGCGCTGCTTGACCCGCTCCATGACCATCACGTAGTCCGCATGGAGCGCCTCGCCGATCCGCCGGGCCAGTGCCCACCCGTTCGGCTCGAGCTGCCGCCGCTCCATCCGCTGGTCGCCCAGGACGGTCCGGACATCCTGCTCCCCGACGACATCGTAGATGCCGGTCCTTTCCAGGAACCGTTCGACACGGCGGACCTGGTTCTGAACGTACACCTCGTGGGGGGTGCCCCACTTCCCCTCGCCGGTCAGGGGCTGCACGTAGACCCGGAGCTTCGCCGTGGGCGGCGGCGGCGGGATCGTGTTCACGTTGATCGTGGCGCAGGCAGCCAGCGTGCCCAGAATAAGAAACATCAATATGCCCTCAAACGATCTCCTCCGAAAGCGGTTCATAACGTACTCCTCAGGGAACAGGGTAACTATAGCAAATCGTCGCAGATTCGGCATTGGCAACAGACAACCTTTGACGTAAAAGTACTACAGATATGGGGATAAATCAAGAGACGACTTTGTGACCGGTCCTGCCTGTCCCCGGAGAAGATACTCCCGAGTATCGTCCAGCGAGCGTATTACCTGTTGCAAAAGGACTTTATTCTTTTGTTTGGATTCATTATTATTAGTTATTGACAGGCAATCGACGAAAATTTACTATGAGTGTACACGTAAGCTGAAGGTAAGGTGAATATTCACCTCCTGAGGAGTACCCCGGCATGAGTTTTCTGCGTATGGCGGTTTCGCTGTTCTTCCTGCTGTCCTGGTCCCTCACTGCTTCGGCCTATGACCTCTCCGGACAGTCCCGCACCTATCTTCAGACCCGTGAACTGACGGACGGCACCCGGCTCACCCCGCTGTACGAATACCTCAACATCCGGACGGACAATCTTGGCACGGATGCGGTCTCGTTCACCGCGGGCGGATGGTACCGCTACTACCTGCAGAGCACGGATTTCGACAAGAAGGACACGGGAGATCTCCAGTACGCCTACCTGACGATCAGAAAGCCCTCCTCGAACGCCTCGCTGAACATCGGCCGCGTCCTGGTGAACGAAGGGGCCATTTCGTCGCAACTCGACGGTGCGGCCGCACGGACCGACCTGCGCGGCGGTTTCACCGTCGGGGCCTTCGGCGGCGTGCCGCTTGAGACCGACCCGGACACCCGCAGCGGTGACTCGGTCTACGGCGGACGGATCGCCCACAGCGTTGCCGGCATCTACACCATCGGGGCCGCCTATCTCAAGGAGAAAAACGACAGCAAGGACTTCAGGAAGGAAGAAGGCATCGATGTCTGGCTCCGTCCGGTGAGCAAGCTCGAACTCATGGGCACGTCGACCTACAACGCCGAGAGCAAGAACTGGATGCAGCACCAGTACCATGCCGCGCTCGGCCCCTTCGCGTGGCTCCGCCTGAACCTCGATGCCTCGAAGACCTGGTATAAGGATTACTTCTCCTCGGTCAATAGCACGCGGAGCACGCTCATGAGCGCCTTCTCGTTCACGAACATCGACCCGAACGAGGTCGTCACCATGACCGGCGGGAGCGTCGTCGTGGCGATTGGCGGGCCGTTCACCTTTGTCGTGGATCACCGGAACTATGACTACCAGGTCCGGAACGGCTCGGCAACCTATAGCGGAGGCAGCGTCGCGTACGCGGGCACCGGCATCGGCGCCGGGGCCGCCCTCCACCGCATGAACGGACCTTCGGCCGGCCTGCGCTATAACGAGCAGCGGGCGTACGTGTTCAAGAAGGCCGCCAAAGCGGACGTGACGCTCGATGTCCTGCATGTCGCCTACGACCAGGCCATCAACGGGGTGGCGGACGCATGGACCGCAAGCGCTGCGTTCGGGTACAGCTTCACCCCCAAGGCGCGCGTCATGGCCGATGCCGAGTACTCGAAGAACCCGGACTACGACCGTGACGTGCGGGGGATGCTGACCCTGGTGTACAGCTTCGATCTTCCCATGGCGACGACCTCCGCCTCGAAGCCGGCACCCAAACCGCAGACCCAGAAAGGGACGACACGCTGACCGGGAACGGTCATAACAGGAGCCATCATGAGAACATCCACCCGTTCGATCGCACTTATCCTCATAGGACTGACGTCCGTGCTGATATTCGTCGCCTGCGCCGCCCACCAGAGCATGGCGAAGAAACACCCCATGGATGTCGAAGGGATGCCCGTCTGCAGCACCTGCCACACCGACGGACGCGCCGCACTCGACCACAACGCGGACTACATCACCCGGCACAAATTCTACGCATCGCAGCAGAAAATGACCTGCGACCTCTGTCACGCACCGTCCTTCTGCGCCGACTGCCATTCCCACAAGGAAGAGCTCAAGCCCTCGGACAAGTACAAGGACGCCCCGCAGCGTTCCATGCCGCACCGGGGCGATTACCTGAACCAGCATAAGATCGACGGCAAACTGAACCCGGCATCGTGTTTCCCCTGCCATGGCCGTCAGAACAATGAGAGGTGCAAAGTATGTCACCGATAACGAAGAGCGGAATATGCGCGGTCCTCGTGTTCAGCATCATGCTGCTCGCAGCGGGATGCGGCGATCCCAAGAGCAATGTCTTCGATCCCGACCGGGGACGGCATAAGACGGCGTGGTTGCCGGGCGAGCATTCGCTCGCCGTGACGATCGGTACCTCGAGTGTGGGCACGCCGGTCTACTCCACGGAAAAATGCGCCGAATGCCACGGTGCGGACCTGAGCGGCGGCATCTCAAGCGTCTCATGCACATCGTGCCATCTTGGCGGACCGACTGCTGTGCATCCCCTGACGTGGGATCCGATCTTCCTGACGCATGGGCCGTCGGTGAGCACCGGCGTCACCGGTACCGCGCTCTGCGCGAACCAGTATTGTCACGGGACGACCCTGACCGGCGTCGTGAACAGCGGGCCGTCCTGCACCAGCTGCCACAGCCTGCCCTTTAACCCCGCAACGGTCGTCTGCGGCGCCTGTCACAGGATCCCGCCAGACGGAACGAAGTTTCCGAACCTGGCGGGCAAGCACGCCAAGCACGCAACATCGAACAAACTGTCCTGCGATATTTGCCACAACGGCGCGAGTGCCTATGTCGGTAAGCACGCAACGAACGGTAGTGTGAACATGAGTTTCCTTACACCGACCTATACGCCGAAGACCGGATTGACGCCATCGTTCAACGCGACTGCGAAGACATGCGCGAACATCAGCTGCCATGGCGGTCAGACGACGCCGTCATGGTATACGGGTTCGATCGTCGTGAACACACAGTGCTCAGCATGTCATGCCTCGGGCACGACCCAGTACAACAGTTATAATTCCGGCCACCACGCTTTCCATCTGGACCCCGGACTCGGTGCCGTGTGTTTGGATTGTCACGACACAACGAGGCTCGCCGCGGTCCATTTCAATGACCTTAATACTCCCGCAATGAACCAGGCGAGCCAGACGCTCTCGACCACATTGAACTATAACGGGTCATATTGCTCTTTCAGGTGTCATATCAGCAACCAGCAGCATGACAGCGGTATGACCTGGTAACTTATTGCAGTCACCGGTTACATCTGAGCCGCCCTTCCTCAAAGAATGGCGGCTTTTCTTTTTTGTACGATAGCTCTTCTGGACAGCCTCCTCCACAATGGCTATACTGAATTCAGGATACGGCGATACTCGCTGATGCTCATTTCAATGGCCTCAAAGGGAATACCAACGCAAAAGGACTGTCATTGCTGACAGGCCTTTTACTTTTTCTGTTTCATTATTGGCTGGGTACCCGTTGAACCGGAACAGCATGATGTCCCCATCCTTCACCACGTACTCTTTGCCTTCCGGCCGCGGCAGCCCCGCGGCCTTGACTGCCTGCTCATTTTCACCCTCATCTGTTCGTTATAGCGAACCGCACCGGCCGGATGGATCCTTTCCAAAGCTGGTTGAGGGCGTTCGCCCTTTCAGTCACGCTTTCTTCCAACAGATGAACTGCGGGAAGACAATGCAATAATTGGGGAAAACAAGGTTCCTCACGAACTTACTACAATAAAACGGCCGCCATTTGCAATTTTATGCATAACCATGCACGAAGAACGATTTTAATGGTCAAACGCAATAATAAGGGGTACACTATGATTGAGTTTTAGTACTGTGTCCTCTCGGCCCGCGGATGGCGCCTCGGCCGGAGGTCGGGGATGAGGGAGCGCCCGCCGTGACCGCTCTGCGTGACTATAAACCGCTCTTCTACAGCAAGCTCACCGAGACCCACCTTTTCAGCGAGGTCGGTAGGATCATTGCGTCCGAACTGGAACCCGGGGAGCTCATCCGGAAGATCATCGCCACCATCGGCAGGTCCATCCGGTTCGAGGACGCCTCGGTCTATGTTGTCAAGAAGGACCTCACCGGCCTGGTGCCGATCTATTTTTTCAGCCCCCTGCTGCACAACAAAATGTCCGACGTCCTCTATTTCGACAACGGTGCTCCGGGAGAGATCGCAGCAAGCGGCGAGCCGCTCTTTCTGGCCGACAGCTCGTCCCATGAGACCTTTTTCCATCATCCCGACGAGCCGCAAAGACCGGGAAGCTATATGGGTATCCCTCTCAAGAACGAGACCCGCATCGTCGGCGTGATGGGTCTTAGCCACAGCAAGCCGGCGGCGTTCACTGTAGAGGAGTTCGACCTGCTGCGCACCCTGTCCCATACGATCTCCGCGGGCATCGAAAAAGCGGAACTCTTCATGAAAACGATCGAGATCTCCCGGGTTGACGAACTGACCGGGTTGCTCAACTACCGGGTGCTGCTGGAGAAGCTCAAAGAGGAGGTCGGCAGACAGGTTCGTTCCGGTCGGGATATTTCCTTTATCATGATCGATATCGACGACTTCAAACGCGTCAATGACCGCTACGGCCATCTGGAAGGCAGCAGGGTCCTCGCGCAATTGGGGGCGCTTCTTCGCGACACGTTCAGAACGGGGAGCACGGACAGCTTGTTCCGTTACGGTGGCGAGGAGTTCTCCATCCTGCTCGCCGAGACCGTTTTTAATAAGGCCCGGGAGGTCGCCGAACGGCTGCGAAGATCGATCGAAGAATACCCGTTTACCCTCAAGGCAATGCATCCCGACGAGGTCCTGACGGTGAGCCTCGGGGTCTCGACCATGAAGAAAGGCGACAGCAAGTCCACCGCTGAACTGATCCGCGAGGCGGATGTGGCTCTCTATAAGTCCAAAGCGACGGGCAAGAACCGGGTCACCGGTTACAGCGCCGGCCTGACCATGCCAGGCGCGAACCATGGCTCTCACCATCACCAGCCGTAGCAGCGGCGCAATTGAAGCTCCCTGCAGTCCCGCCCTGGCGGGACAGGGAATCTTCGATCCGTAAGGTAGTTACCATTATTCTAATCGCTCGCTCCCGGATTCACATTTCTTGAACGAACAGGAGAGCGGGGCTTTTCGGAGCATGAGGTCTTGCAACCCGCAAAGGACCTGTCCCCGCGTCACGGTCCAGGCGCCGCATCTGACCGATCTACCCGATTTCATCCCGCTTATGCCCGGCATACCAAAAGAAAAAGGCCTGTCCTCAGGGACAGGCCTTTCGGCATTTCTGTTTCGCGTTCATTGAACTATACGTTGAACCGGAACAGCATGATGTCCCCGTCCTTCACCACGTATTCTTTTCCTTCAGAGCGGAGCAGTCCGGCAGCCTTCACC
>CAYILT010000127.1:0-9858 GCA_964364055.1 uncultured Nitrospiraceae bacterium
AACGAGGGGAAGCCCCATGCGCTCCCGGCGGTTGACGGGGTAAGCCGCGTCCGCGATGACCGCGCCGTGACCGGGCTGCAGGGACCGAGCGGAGCGGGCAAGACGACGCTTCGCTCCCTGGTCGGATGCATGGCGCGGCCCACCGAGGGGAGGATCCTGCTGGGGGACCGGGAGATCACCAGCCTGCCGGAGCGGTTCCTGACGGACGTGCGCCGCAGGACCTTCGGGTTCATCTTTCAGCAGTTCAACCTGGTCAGGGGGATCTCCGCCCTGGAGAACGTCATGCTTCCCGCTTACCCGCTGGGCGAGCACCATTCCACTCTGAAGAAACGGGCGCGCCGGCTCCTCGATCTGTTCGGCATCCTGCCGCGGGAGTCATCGAAGGCCGAGTGGCTTTCGGGAGGCGAGGCCCAGCGCACGGCCATTGCGCGGGCGCTGATCAACGACCCGCGGATCATCATCGCCGACGAGCCGACCGCCCATCTTGATACGAAGCTCTCACGGGAGTTCATGGACATCGTAGGCCGGCTCAAGACGGAGCAGAAGACCGTGATCATCGCAAGCCACGATCCGCTGGTGTATGGATCATCGGTGGTGGACCGCGTCATCACGATGCGTGACGGAAAGATCGAGGTCGCAGGCCGATGATCCTTCATCCCGCGATCATTGCGCTCCTGGTATCCTCCATTCTTATCACCGCGCTGGTCCTGTTCGCGTTCTGGTACGGCGTAACAATCCTCCGCTCCTGGGACCTCCGGAGCGGCAGCAGCCTGCAGCTGGACCTCGAACGCCGGACCTACCTCATATCCACGGTCCTTGCCTATGTTTTCGGCTTTCAGCTTGTTTCCCTCTTTCTTCTCATCTATACGGCGGACAGCCTCAGCACGCTTTTTACGGGGGCCATGTGCGCTGCCGGAACCTTTAACGTCAATGCCTACGGCTATCCGCTGCTGGTCCTGAAGGTCCTTAACTTCCTTCTGGCCGGGCTGTGGCTTACGGTCAACTATGCGGACAACCGGGCCTACGACTACCCTCTCATCAGAAAAAAGTACGCCTTTCTCGTCGTCCTCGCGCCGTTCATTGTGCTGGAAACGGTCCTCCAGGCCCGGTATTTCCTCGGTCTCAGGCCTGACGTGATCACATCCTGCTGCGGGAGCCTCTTCAGCGTCAACTCGTCCGGCGTTGCCGCAGACCTCGCTGCGCTTCCGGCCATCCCCCTGCAGTATGCCTTCACCGGGATCATGGTGTCAACGGTCGCTCTCGGTGTTGCCGTCGCGGTCACGGGAAGGGGAGGATATGCATTATTCTTCGCTGCGGGAACGGCGTTCATCATGGGGATTGCTTCCTTGATCTCCTTCATTTCTCCGGCGATCTACGAGCTGCCTACCCACCACTGTCCATTCTGCGTACTCCAAAAAGAATATGGCTACCTAGGGTATCTTTTCTATGCTACCCTGCTCGGGGGAGCGGTCACCGGGATGGGGGTGGGGGTTCTGAAGCCTTTTCGGTCTATTCCCAGCCTGGCCGTCATTGTCCCGTCCCTGCAAAGGAGATTGGCCGTTCTTTCAGTCCTATTCTATGCCTCTGTCTGTCTGCTTACCCTGGTAACAGTCTTCAGATCGAACCTCCGCTGGTAAATTGTGTAATTGCTCTGATTCTAATGAATGAGTATTGTGCGTGCTGTCTGTTTCGAAAGTTCACACTCAGCGTCATGAAATAGAAGAGTGTGGAATTTTGTAACAAAATGTGATATTATTCCGTCCATTCAAATATGGTTTGACTGCTTTACCGGATTTGAACGCTCAAGTAACCTGATTTGTGCAAAAAGGTTACACCAAATGGGGGGGAATAACCATGAGGCGGGACATCTGGATATTTCTGTTCTTTCTTGGTTCGATCCTGTTCGGATGGCCCTTTCTCCGGATATTTAATCAAAGTCTTACCTACTATCTCTTCATCGCCTGGTTTGCCTTCATCGGACTGCTCTTCCTGGCTTCCCTATTATCGGATCGAGGGGACGGAGGAAACTAAGTGTTCTCGCCCTGGGTTCTGCTTACGATCATACTGGCCTATCTCCTTTTCCTTTTTTTCGTTGCCTATATAGCCGAACGGAAGGAGCGGCAGGGGAAGAGCCTGGTCTCCAACCCCTATATCTACTCACTCTCCCTGGCCGTTTATTGCACCTCCTGGACCTTCTACGGCAGTGTGGGCCGGGCAGCCAACTCAGGGCTCAGCTTCCTCACCATCTATCTCGGACCGACCCTCATGGCGGCCCTGTGGTGGATCGTGCTCCGGAAGATCATCCTCATCTCCAAAGAGAACCGTATCACCACCATCTCGGACTTTATCGCGACGCGCTATGGAAAGTCGCTCGCCCTTTCCGCCCTCGTGACGATCGTGGCGGTCGTCGGCATCACCCCCTACCTTGGCCTCCAGCTCAAGGCCATCATGACGACCTTCTCGCTCCTGTCGGGCAGGCACGAGGGGAGCCACTTCGCGGGCTGGTTCATCTCGGTCATTCTGGGCGTGTTCGCCATCATGTTCGGCGCGCGCCGCCTCGATTCCTCGGAGCGTCATGGCGGCCTGGTGTTCGCCGTGGCCTTCGAGTCGGCCTTCAAACTCGTGGCCTTCCTGCTCGTCGGCATCTTCGTCACCTATGGCCTCTTCGACGGCGTCGGCGATATCATGGCCAAAATGAAAGAGAGCTCCTACGCCGGCCTCATGACGTTGAGCGAAGGGTCGCAGGAGAGCTACCTCGAGTGGACGTCACTCACGTTCCTCTCGATGATGGCCATCCTGTTCCTGCCCCGGCAGTTCCACGTGGCCGTGGTCGAGAACACCTCGGCCGACCACATCAAGAAGGCGGTCTGGCTTTTTCCGTTGTACCTCTTCCTCATCAACCTCTTCGTTCTCCCGATCGCCTACGGCGGGCTCATGCTGGGTGGTGCGCAGGAGAAAGCGGATTTATTTGTGCTCTCCATCCCGCTCCAGCAGGGGAACCCGCTCCTGGCGGCCATCGTCTTCCTGGGAGGGTTCTCGGCGGCAACGGCCATGGTCATCGTCGAGTCTTTGGCGCTCTCAACCATGGTGATGAACAGCCTGGTACTGCCCGCCCTCCTCGGCTTCAATGTCAAAAGCCTGCACATGGTGATCCTGAACATCAAGCGGCTGGTGATCCTGGGGCTGGTGTTCCTCGGGTATATCTTTGCCGTGTCTATCGGCGAGTTCTACAGCCTCGTGGACATCGGATTGAAGTCTTTCGAAGCGGTGACCATTTTTGCGCCCGCCCTCCTGCTGGGGCTTATCTGGAAGGGCGGGAACCGGAAAGGCGCCATTGCCGGCATTATGGCCGGGTTCTTCGTCTGGATCTATACGCTGCTGATCCCGGCGATGGCGCGGGCCGGGATCCTCGAGAAGGGCGGCTTCCTGGAGTGGCTGTTCAATTCGCATCTTCTGAATCCCACGGCCCTCTTCGGCCTCCAGGGCCTGGACCGGTGGACCCACTCCCTTTTCTGGGGCCTCCTGCTCAATCTTTTCTTCTTCGTTACCGTCTCGCTCTTTACCCGGCAGAGCGATGAAGATACGCGCCAGGCCATCATTTTCGTCGATTCTTTCTCCCCGCGCCATTTTTCGTCGATGCAGCGCCCTGCCACGATCGCGGTGATCGAGGACGCCCTCGGCCAGTATATCGGCCCCGGTGAGGCGCGTGAGGCCATCGAAGGTTTTCTCGGGAGGAACAATCTGACGCGCGAGGCCATATCGGGAGAGTGGCTCATGCGGCTGCGCGAGGAGGCGGAAAGGATCCTTTCCGGCGTTCTGGGTCCGTCCATCAGCACCCTGGTCTTTCAGGAACTGAGCACGATGTCTCACGACGAGACGCACCGCGTCTCCAACTCGATCCGTCAGATATCCCGGAGCCTCAGGCTGTCGCGCCAGGAGCTTGCCGAGGCCAACCGTCAGCTTGCCATGCTCAAGGAATTCAGCGAGAACATCATCGAAAGCCTTCCGGTGGGGGTGGCCACGCTCGACGATTCTCACCGGGTCACGTATTGGAACTCGGCCATGGAGATGATCACCGGCGTGGAGAAGTCCGACGCCCTGAACAAGGATGCGGGTCTGCTCCTCACGTGCCTCGAGCCCCGTCTCTTTAATCCCACGATCCAGGAGGGCGAGATCACCTGCCGCCGTAACTTCGATCCCCAGATCATCCTGAAGGGTTACGTCAGCAGGCTTACCGGGGTCCAGAAGGGGTACGTGCTGGTGCTCGAGGACATCACCGAGAAGAAAAAGATCGAGGAGGAGCTGTTCCGGACAACGAAGCACGCGAGCGTCGGCCGGCTTGCGGCGGGCGTGTCCCACGAGATCGGGAACCCGCTGGCATCCATATCCTCCCTGGTGCAGGAGCTCCTGACCGAGGAAGGGTCCTCGTTCGTGAAAGGGTCGCTCAATACCATCCATCAGCATGTGAACCGCATCGCCCGCATCGTGCGGAATCTCGGCGATTTCGCGCGGCTGTATCCCCGCCAGCGGGTGCCGACCAGCCTGCCGGACATCCTCCAGAACACCATGGACCTCGTGCGGTTCGACAAGAACTTCAAAAAGATCGAGGTCGTAACGGACGTCCAGAGCAGCCGGCCCGTCAAGATCGACCCTGACCAGATGCAGCAGGTCTTCCTGAACCTCCTGCTGAACGCGCGGGACGCCATGCCCGAGGGGGGGAAGCTCAATATCTCGATGACGGAGAGCGGCGGCCTCGTTCGAATGGTGTTCGCCGATACGGGAACGGGCATCGAAACAGAGGTGAAGGACAAGGTCTTCGACCCTTTCTTCACCACCAAGGGGCCGACACGGGGGACGGGGCTGGGCCTTTCCATCTGTTACAGTATCATCAAGGACCACGGCGGCGCCATCGAGGTGGAGTCCGAGAAGGATAAAGGAACGAAATTCATCATAACCCTGCCGGTCGAGGAGTAATAATGTCAAAGAGCTTGCTGATCGTGGAAGACGAGGAAACCCTGCGGGAGTCCATGAAACGGATATTTTCCAAGGAGGGATATGCCGTGGAGGCCGTGGACTCGGCGGAGAAAGGGCTTTCCCTCCTGGAATCGAACCTGTATGACGTCATTATCTCCGATATCATCCTGCCGGGAATGGACGGCATCGAGATGCTGACCAAGGTGCGGGAACAGATCCCGGACCAGATCTTCATCGTGGTGACGGCCTATGCGTCCCTCGACACGTCGGTAAAGGCGCTCCGGGCAGGCGCCTACGACTATATCATGAAGCCGATCATCCACGAAGAGATCAAGCAGGTGGTGCGGAACGCCCTGAAGCAGAAGAGCCTTCAGGTAGAGAACGTCCTGCTGAAACGCGAGCTCGCCAAGGAGCATGATTTCAGCACGATCATCGGCGAAAGCGCGGCGATCAAAACGATCCTCTCCGAGGTCAGGAAGGTCACGGACACCCGGAGCAACGTGCTGCTGCTCGGCGAAACAGGGACGGGAAAGGAGCTCTTCGCCCGGGTGATCCATCACAACAGTTCACGCCGCGACATGCCCTTCGTTCCCATCAACTGCTCGGCGATCCCCGAGAACCTTCTGGAGACCGAGCTCTTCGGACATGTGCGCGGCGCGTTCACCGGCGCCGTCGCGTCCAAGAAGGGCCTCCTCGAGGAGGCTGACGGAGGGACGGTATTCCTTGATGAGATCGGGGACATGAGCCTTCCGCTCCAGGCAAAACTGCTCAGGGTCATCGAGGACCAGGTCATCAGGCCGGTGGGAAGCACAAAAGGCATGAAAGTGGAGATCCGCTTCGTCTCGGCCACCAACCGCGACCTGCGCGCCGCGGTCAGGGAGGGGTCATTCCGCGAGGACCTCTACTACCGCATCAATGTCATCACGCTCCAGATCCCGCCGCTCCGGGACCGCAAGGACGACATCCGCAACCTGGTAAAGCACTATCTCAACAAGTATGTCCACGAGATGGGGAAACAGGTCAAGGACATAGCGCCCCAGGCCCTTGAAGTGATGGCGAACTATCCGTGGCCGGGGAACGTTCGCGAGCTCCAGAACGTGGTGGAACGGGCGATCCTTATCGCCGAAGGTGAAACCATAACTCTGGAGTGCCTCCCCGAGGGGGTCAAGGCCGGTGATGGGTTCCAGCAGACCGTGTCCGACCAGAAGCTCACCATCGAGGACTATACCAAGGCCTTTATCCAGCGCTATCAGGTCCAGCATAACGAGCAGCAGATCGCTGATATGCTCGGCATCACGCGGAAATCCCTGTGGGAAAAGCGGAAGAAGTGGGGGATACCGAGGGAAAGATAAGACGTCTATTGGAAATTTCAAATTGGAAATTGGAAATTGTAAAGTTTAAGGCGTGATGCAAAAGGCTACAAAAGGCTATATTGGAAAGCATTAAGGCTTGTAGTTCATTTTGCAATTTACAACTTGCAATTTACAATTTGCAATTTTTCAGGGAGTTTGGAAAGTTTTAAGGCTTGTAGTCATTTTGCAATTTACAACTTGCAATTTACAATTTGCAATTTTGTAGAGGAGTTTCTATGAGCGTCGGCATTATAACAGCAGTCGGTATCGTGCTCGCGATCATCGCAGCCTGGGTGGTCGTGCGCAGATACTACGCGACAGGCAAGGACGAAGTGCTGACCGGAAGACCGGACCTTGGCATGCGGTTCCCGGTGAGCGGTCTTGCCGGCGCCGGAGGCGGGGTGGCCTCCCGTAGCAATGCCCTGCTTGACGAGGTCGGCGCCGCGCTCAAGCATCTCTTTGCGCGGGGATTCGAACAGACACGGATATCCGACAGCGTCAAGAACGACGCCAGCGAGATGGTAGAGGCCGCTGACGGGACCCGGACGCTGGCCGGGCAGGTGGCCGCGTCCATGGACGAGATGGCGGCCATCGTGGCCGAGATCGCCCGGACCGTGAATGAGACCTCCCGGGTCGCGCGGGCCGGCGAAGACACCCTGGAGATCCGGGACTCCTCCCTCGAAAGCGTCAGAAAGCTCTCCCGCCAGATCTCAACGTGGGCCGAGACCAACAAGGCGCTGTCCCGGGCATCGAAGGACATCGCCGGTTTCATCAAGGTCATCAGCGAGATCGCCCGGCAAACGAATCTCCTTGCACTGAACGCGGCCATCGAGGCTGCGCGGGCCGGCGAGAAAGGCCGCGGCTTCGCGGTGGTCGCCGGCGAGGTCCGCAAACTTGCTGACCGGACCGCCCAGCACACGCAGGAGATCGCCGGCACCCTGGGAGTGATCCGGGAAAAGGCCGAGGATTCGCTCATGAACATGGAGGCCACCCTCGCCATCGTCGCGGAGAGCATCACGAAGGCCCAGGCCACCGATGAGTCCCTGCGCCAGATCACGTCAAAAGCGTCGACGATCGCGGCGGACGTGTCCTCTAACATGGCGGAAGTGTCTCTGTACGCGAACAACGCCCGGGCGCTGGCGGAGCGCATCGCACAGTCCGGCGAGGCAGTGGCCCGCGGCACCCTGGACATCTACTCGCACCTGTGCGCGTTCAGGCTGGATGACACCGACCGGACGGCCGAGGAATTTCTTGTGACCGCCTCCGCGCGGTTCCGGGAAACGCTGCTGGCGGACCTGGCAGCCGGCAGCGTCCGCATGGAGGACCTGTTCGACGAGAACTACACGCGGGCAGAGGGAGACCGTTTCGAGAACCGCGCTTCCGCGTATTTCGGGCGGGTGATGCTTTCGAAGCTCAAGGACTGGTCTGCGGCGCACCGGAACACGGTCTACGTGGTCGCCATGGACCGGAACGGATTCATGCCGGTCCACGTCATGCCCGCGAGGACGGGCGTTATCATGAAGGATGCCGTTTCGCAGCAAGGCGCCCGGTCTCCGAAGATCATCGGCCAGGCCTTCCGCCGGCCCATCGAGGCAGGCGGACAACTCGTCGTCGATGTGGCCTGCCCCATCACAATCAGAGAACGCCACTGGGGCTGCCTCAGGATCGGGTATCTGCCTTCCATCGAAGGATGAAGACACAATCAAGGGATCGCGGAAGCTGGGAAACATTCCAGCATTGCAGGTCTGATCCAATACGCCCGTGACCCCATACGCACGAAGGATTTTATGATTCAATTGTTGACTGAGGAATTGAGAAACTTGAAGTTCCATTTTGGAACATCATGTTGGGGTGGTATGCGGAAGCCGCCTCTTTATTAAGTTCGGTTTCGATGAAAGATTCTCCGCACAACTGAACAGTAAGATTCAAACGCGACTTTATGTGGTCGGGAAGCGGTTGATGTCAAGAGTAAAGACTTGACCCTAAGGACTCTAAGGACTGTGCGGAATGCCGTCCAGCAGGCCCTCTTGCAGCACAAGAAGGCCGGAAATCCTGTGGCCGAGTGGCGTGATGGCAAGGTTGTCTTGATTAAGCCGGAAGATATTGTTCTGGAAGAGAAGCAAAACTAAGAACCCTCTCGTAATTCCTTCCCCCTTCACCCAGAAGTCTCCCCTCGGGGAAAGAGCCAATAAAAAAAGCCCCAGTCTTAACGGCGACTGAGGCGCTGCCACGGTCCTGAACCATAGGTAATGGACCACCAGCCTTGCGGCTTGGAAATAATATACAACAGTGAATAATAGAGTTCAAGTTCAAAAGAAAGGTATTATCGGTTTATGACTTCCGCCGCAATCGTTCAAAAACTCTGGAACTACTGTAATGTCCTTCGGGACGATGGGATGAGCTACGGCGATTACGTGGAGCAGCTTACGTACCTGCTGTTCCTCAAGATGGCCGACGAGCGCACGAAGCCGCCGTATAACCAGCCGAGTGCCGTGCCCGCGAAGTACAACTGGCCCACGCTCTTAAAGAAGGACGGCGACGATCTGTTCGATCACTACCGCCACATGCTCGAAAGTCTCGGCAGTGAAAAAGGGCTGCTCGGCCTGATCTTCAACAAATCGCAAAACAAGTTCCAGGACCCTTCAAAGCTGCGGCGGCTTGTTGTCGACCTGATCGATAAGGAAAACTGGTCGGTGATGAGCGCTGATGTGAAAGGGGACGCATACGAAGGGCTCTTAGAGAAGAACGCACAGGATACCAAGTCCGGCGCAGGCCAGTACTTCACTCCCCGTCCTTTGATCCAGGCCATGGTTGACGTGGTCCAGCCGAAGCCGAAAGAGACCCGTTGCGATCCTGCATGCGGGACCGGCGGGTTTCTGCTCGCCGCGCACGATTACGTGGTTAAGCACAATCCGAACATGAGCGCAGACGAGAAGCGCAAGCTTAAAGGCTCTACCTTCAAAGGCTGGGAGCTGGTCCAGAGCACAGCCCGGCTCTGCGCCATGAACCTGATGCTCCACAGCATCGGGACCGACAAGGACCTTCCTATCATCGTTTCGGACTCTCTTGCCGCCGACCCGGGAGACCGGTTCGATATCGTGCTGACCAATCCTCCCTTCGGCAAGAAGAGCAGCACCACCATCATAGCCGAGAACGGCAAGGTATCCAGGGAAACCGATATCATCGAGCGCGAGGACTTCTGGGCCACGACATCAAACAAACAGCTCAATTTCATCCAGCATGTAAAGACCCTTTTAAAACAAAATGGACGCGCGGCAGTTGTCGTGCCGGATAACGTCCTGTTCGAAGGAGGGGCAGGGGAGACGGTCAGGCGAAAGCTCCTGCACGAGTGTGACGTGCATACGCTCCTGCGCCTGCCTACGGGCCTGTTCTACGCCCAGGGCGTGAAGGCGAACGTGCTGTTCTTCGACAAAAAGCCCGCATCCGAAACGCCCTGGACAAAGAAGCTCTGGATCTACGACCTTCGGACGAACATGCACTTCACGCTCAAGACCAGCTCCCTCCAGCGCTC
>CAYILT010000128.1:0-9804 GCA_964364055.1 uncultured Nitrospiraceae bacterium
GCCCCGGCCCGACGTGAACGCGATCTCCCGGCCGTTCGGGGACCAGGACGGCGAGACGTTATCGGCGATCCCGTACGTGAGCCGCTCAAGATCGTTGCCCTCCATCGTCATCGTATAGATCTCGGTGCCGCCTTCCTTCGAAAGGGCAAGTGCCAGCCGCTTGCCGTTCGGGGCCCATGCCGGCGAGATGTTGAGCCCCTCCGCGCCCGATATCTTCCATCGCCTGCCGCTCTCCATGTCGAGGCCGTAGAGGTCGGGATTCCGGTCGCGGTACGAAACATACGCCAGGACCCTGCCGTCGGGGCTCCATGCCGGCGACATGCTGATCGAGCGGTCGGCAGTGAGCTTCCTGAGGTTCTGGCCATCGTAATCCATTACATACAGTTCCTTATGTCCGGTCTTGTCCGATACGCACGCGATGCGCGTCTTCGCGACCCCCTTCTCGCCCGTATACTGAGACACGATCTCATCGGCAAAGGCATGCACCATACGGCGGACCAGGTCCTCATTCCCGTAGTATTCCTTGCTCGTGAGGCGCATCCCGGTCACGGCGTCATAGAGCCTGCCGGAAAGGATGATGTCGCTCCCCTTCCGCGACAGCTTCGCCCATGCCACGCCGGTAAGGCCGAAGGTGCCGCCCCGCTTGACGGCTTCAGCCGGCGGGTCCTCCTTTCCCGCATAGATCAGGTCGAGCTTCTTCGGGTCCATGACATCGAAGACCTGGGACCGCCGGAGGTCGGCCTGCAGCACCTCCAGCGCCAATGCCCGCAGACCGGGCGCCCCGGTATCGTTGAACAGGTCGATCACGACAAGGGGGATCTTCTTCGCTTCCCCCTTGATCACGCCGAGGTAGTACTGGGACTGTGCCGCGTCAGCGGACAGGAGCAGCGCAACGGCTAAAAACAAAATATGTCGTATAGGTCTCATAGGTCGTATAGGACCGATAGTCTTCCGACTATTCCTTCTCCATCAGATCCACGCTGAACGTTTCATACTCTTTGAAGAACCCTTCCGGAAGCGGCGGGAACGGGCTCGACGCGAGGATCGCGCGCATGGCGGCCTGGTCGAAATAAAAGTTCCCGCTCGATTCCACGAGCTTCGCCTCTCCCACCCTGCCCGTGCGGAGCACCCGGAACATCACCTTCACCTTCGCCCCCTTTGCGCCCGGCGGAGGTTTCCAGTTCCGCTCTACCTTGTCGCGCACGATGAGGAGATAGGGCGGGAACTGGAACTCCTGGGTCGTGCTGGCCACCGCCACGGACTCCTGCTTCTTTCCCGCGGCCACGGGTGGTTGGGCGGGCGCCGTCTCCTCGGCGGCCTTCGTCGCGGGCTTTTTCGTGTCAAGCTCCGGCAATGCGTTCTTGCTGACCGGGGACGGACGGGGCCGGGCCGGCTTACCAGCGGCCTTCGCCGGTGCTTTCGTTTTCTGCTTTGCCTGCGGTTGTACGACCGGTGCAGTGGGCTGAGAGGCTTGCTCGGACATCGTGGGGGCAAGATTCGCGGCATCCGGGGGCAGGTCCACCAGCTTCACCCGGTAGGAGGGAGGGACAAGGACACGCGGCACGCCGTGGACAACCAGGAAGATCGCTGCAATGAACATGATGCTATGGATGAAAAATGAGAAAAGGACGGCCGCGGCAAGCTCCCCGCCGGACTGGCCGATCCTCTTGCCGGTGAGCAGCTTCATTTGCCGCTCTCGCCTCCCGGCGCGACCGCCTCGGTGACCATGCCGAGCCGGTCGATGCCCGCGCGTTTCACCACGTCCATGACCTGGACGACCGCTCCATAGGGGGCGTTCCGGTCGGCCCGAAGATAGACATTGATCTGGGGTTTGCCCTTCCGGATCGCACTGAGCACGCCGCCGAGCTTCGCAATATCGACACGTTCCTTCTCGACGAACACCTCCTGGCCCAGGGTCACGGTGATCACGATGCGGTCCTCGGACTTGATGGTGTTGGCGTCGGACTTGGGAAGGTTCACGTCCAGCCCGCGGCTCATCATGGGCGAAATGATCATGTAAAAGAACAGCACCACGAGCAGCACGTCGATGAGCGGCACCAGGTTCAGCTCGCGCATGATATGGCTGGTTCTCCGTTGCGTTCTCATGGTCATTTCCTCAGGTAGGTACGGCTCACAAAGCTCATGAACTCGATGGAGAAGGAATCCATGCGCGTCGCCATGTCCTTGATCTTTTCCGAGAAGTAGTTATAGGCGATCACCGCCGGGATGGCGACGAAGAGGCCGCCCGTCGTATTGATCAGCGCCTCGGCGAGGCCCGGCGCCAGCGCCCCGATATCGCCCGAGCCCTTGAGCCCGATGCTGTAAAAGGCGTCCATAATGCCCCAGACCGTTCCGAACAGTCCGAGCAGCGGTCCGACGGTGCCGGTGGTGCCGAGGAACGCCATGTAGCGCTCCATGTACCCGATCTCGTCCTGGGTCGTGATCTGGAGCGAGCGCTCGATCTCTTCGACGATCAGGACCCGGTCCGCGTCGGCCGCCTTGCCGTCGGGAAGGGACTTGGTGAAGGATTCCACTTCCTTATACCCCTCAAGGAACAGCGTCGCCACCGGGCTGAATTTCATCCGGTTGGCGCTGGACAGCAATTCTTCCGCGTTCCTGGTCTTCCGGAAGACCTTCAGGAAGGCGAGGGATTCCTTTTCCGCTTTCCGCAGGTACTGGAACTTGAGCAGGATCATGGCCCAGGAAATAATGGAGAAGCACAGGAGAATGGCCATGACCACCTTGCCCATCCATCCCGATTCCATGAACAGCCCGACGATCCCCGGCGCCATGCCGGGTGTAGCAGCTACTGCCAGTGCGAACATGTTGAGACCTCCCGTAAATTGGAAAATGTAAATTGGAAATTTCAAATTTACAGTACAACAAATTTACAACTTACAATTTGCAATTTACAATATGCAATGCGATGTCAGTAGTCGATGACCTTTCCCATCTCCGAAACGTCATACCCGCCCATGTTCACGATCTGCTCACGGAAGTCCCGGTCCTCCCGGACGATCCGGAGCAGCGCCTGGAGCATGGGCGTATCATAGTATTCCCCCAGGATCGCCAGATCGTACCGTTCCTGCGCCACCGGCGCAAAATCGAGGTCCAGCGCCTGGGCGGCGGACAGCACCGCGAGGCCCGTGTCCGCGGCGCCGGAGAGCACCGCGGCGGCCACGGCCATGTGCGTGAATTCCTCGTGATGATACCCTTTTACCGTGTTCGGGTCAATTCCTAATCGTTTCAGGTGCAGGTCCGTCAGGAGCCGTGTGCCCGCCCCCGCCTGGCGGTTCACGAACACCACGTCCGGACGCCGAAGGTCCTCGAAGCCTTTGATGCCTTTCGGATTGCCCTTCGGCACAATGAAGCCCTGGGTCCGGTACACAAGGTTCACCAGCACGATCTTCCTGTCCGGCAGGTGCTTTTTGACAGCGCTGACATTATAGTCGCCGGTCATTTCATCAAGGAGATGGGTCCCCGCCAGGTGCGCCTCGCCGCGCTTCAGCGCAAGCAACCCGCCCATGCTTCCCACGTGCGCCGATGAGAGCGAAAACCCGGAGTTTTTTTTCTTGAGGAAGTTGCCGAGCACATCGAGGGCATTGTCGTGGGAGCCGATGCAGACGATGGTGTTCGCGATCTCGTGCGGCCGCCGCAGAAGTTCTACCGTCACTTCGTGGCCGCCGGCAATGCCTTCGCTCTCCGCCGGTATGCGGATGATCCCGTCGGCCCGGACCAGCGACATGAGCGCGCCGGCACCGCGCGTCACGGGAGTGGCGATGAGATTGCCTGACACGCTCCCGAGTTTCACGCGCACGAATTCTTCCTGCCCGAGGCGCGACGCCACCTGCCGGGAGAGCTTCGCAGTGATCGTATCGACGGGTGGAACGGGCCTCCCCTGGAGAGCGTACAGAACGGGTTTCACAAAGAGATTGAAGGTGAGCGCCGCCGAGACGGGATACCCGGGGATGCCGATGACCGGCTTGCCCTGCACGATGGCGAGGATGACCGGCTTGCCCGGCTTGATATTAACGCCGTGGACGTGCACCTTGCCTATATCGGCGAGCACGTGCGCGGTGAAATCTTCCCTGCCGGCGGACGAGCCCGCGTTGATGACGACGAGGTCGTTTTCCGCAGCAGCCTCGAGGATCGTCCGCTTGAGGAGCGCCGCATCATCCTTCACGATCTTCTTCCTTGCAGACGCCGCGCCGCACTCCGTTGCCATGGCCGAAAGCATGGTGGAGTTGAAGTCGATGATATCGCCTCGCTTGAGGTCGCTCCCCGGCTCGACCAGCTCGGTGCCGGTGGGAATGACGGCAATCCTCGGCCTTTTCCTCACCATGACCGTTTTGTGGCCGCTCGCGATCATGGCCGCCATGTCGACCGGTCTGATGACATGGTTCTCGGAGATGATGAGTTCCGTGGCAACGATGTCCTCGCCCACGAGCCGTACGTGCTGCCAGGGCGTGGCCGCCTTCAATATCTCGATCTCGCTCTCCGACACCTTCTCCACGTCCTCGATCATGATCACGGCATCGAAGCCGTCGGGCATGGGGTCGCCGGTGTCCACGGCAACTGCCTGCAACGGCGTCTTGAGCCGTTTCGGCCTCGTCTCCGCCGCGCCGAAGGTGTCGATGAACTTCACCGCATAGCCGTCCATGGCGGCGGAATGATAGAACGGCGACGATATCTTCGCGATCACCGCCTCGGAGGTCACCCGGCCGAGGGCATCGGAGATCGCAACGCGTTCTCCGGGCAGGTGGTTGCCGATGTTCGCGGCCTTGAGAGCTTCATTATATATAGATAGCGCTTCGGCGAAGGGCGTGTTGGAGAGGTATTTTTTCTGCTTGTACGCCACGGTCATCGCCTTTCAAGGATAGCAGACCTGCTCATCCCGACCTTCGGACCGTCGTTCACAGCAAAACCTGCATCCTTCGCATATCCCAGGATCTCGTCGAACCGCTTCTGCGTCACATGCATCCGAGGCTCGGCGTAGAGCACCTTCCCGCCCGGCTTCAGGGCCGCTGCGACCTGACCGAAGAACCGCGGAATGTCCTTAACCTCGTGCACCATCCAGAACGCCAGGACAAAGTCCACGCGCTCACTGACCTTGATGTCGTCTGGTGCTGCCAGGACCGTCGTGATGCGATCCACCATCCCCGCCCTCACTGCGCGTTTTGTCAGGTACTGCAGCATCTTTTCCTGAAGGTCCACGGAGAACACTCGTCCTGCAGGCCCGACCATCGTCGCCATGGCGACGGAGAAATACCCCATGCCGCACCCGATGTCCGCCGAGGTCATGCCTTCCCTGACAAGGCCCCCGAGGATGCTCTCCGGGTTCTGGAACCATTTCCGAAGCGGGTTGTCGAAGGTCCAGGCCATCCACCAGGGGCAGATATGCTCGTCGCGGGCCATCAATTTATCGAATAGTTTTGACATAGGACCGTATGATCAAGTCACTGGATTCCCGCTCCCTGCTTAATGCCTGCTGGGACAAGCTTCGCGGGAATGACAGCATGGGTACTCCGCACTCCGCAATCAGAACAGCCTTACTTCCACATCTTCTCCCGCCTCGATGCCGATCGTGTTCACCGGAACAACCACGGTCCCAACCGCCTTCACGAGCGTGCTGATGAGCCCTGATGCGCCGAACACGGGCCGGGCCCAGAGGCCATCGTCCCGCTTTTCGAGGATAACGCGCACATGGTCCTCACGTCCCGGCGAGGACGCAATGCTCCTGGCGAGCTTTGCCTTGACCGTGCGGTACAACGAGACACCTTCGAGCGCGGGATCGGGCACAGCGCCGGTAAACCGCATGAGGACCGGTTTTACGAATTGTTCGAAACAGATGGACACGGCTGCCTGGTGTCCAGGAAGGCCGAAGACCGGGATCAGCGCTCCCGGCCCTTTCCCCCTTACCGCACCGATAATGAGCGGTTTGCCGGGCTTGAGGGAAACGCCATGTACCAGTACTCCCGGAGGTCCAAGATCATTGATGACCCGTGCCGTGAAATCCGCCGTGCCTACCGAACTTCCTCCGGTGAAGAGGATGATATGGCAATCCGACAGGGCCTCTTCCAGCGCCTTGCGGAGCCGGTCGTAATCGTCAGGGAGAATGCCTTTCTTCACGGCGATCCCGCCTGCGAGCGAGATCAATCCTTCGAGGTGATAGGAATTACTGTCCCGTATCTGGCCCGATCCGGGGACCGTGTCGGCCGGAACGATCTCGTTGCCCGTTGAGATAATGGCTGCACGGGGTTTCCCGAATGCCGGTACGCGGGTGATGCCCATGCCGGCGAGCGCCGCCATGTCCTGCGGCCGGATCACGTGGCCTTTGGCGAACACGGCCACGCCCTTTTGCATGTCCTCACCGACCTTGCTGACGTTCTCCTCGGGCGCGACAGCCTTCACGACCTCGATGCTGTTGTCATCAACAGGCTGGGTCTGCTCGAACATCACCACCGCATCGGCGCCTTTCGGCAGGGCCCCGCCGGTCGCGATCTTCATCGCTTCGCCCTTGCCGATACCGCGCGACGGCATGACGCCCATCGGGATGTCACCGGCCACCGTGAGCATCGCGGGCCGCGACTCGGCAGCGCCGAACGTATCAGCGCTCCGGACCGCGTATCCGTCCATGGTGGAGCGATCGAATGCGGGCTGGTCGGAGGGTGAAACGATCTCTTGTGCGAGGACGCGGCCGAGGGCGTTGCTGATAGACAGATCTTCTATCGGGAGTGCGGGAATGACGAGATGCCCGTCCAGGACCTTGAGCGCTTCTTCGCGGGATACGACCCCGCTCCGGCCGAGCATGTCTTTCATGGTCATCGTTCGATCCACCGAAAAAAAAATTTACCGCGAAGACGCCAAGGACGCGAAGAAGACCTTAAGCTTTGTAGCAAAGCTCTTCGAAGTCCTTCGCGCTCTTCGCGCCTTAGCGGTTCAAGCCTTGATCTGTTGACGGATTATTTCCCCGCCGCCTTCGACTTGATTCGGCGGATCACCGCAGCCGAACGCATCCCGGCCACGGCGCCTTCTCCCGCGGCTGTCACGATCTGCATGCCGCCGCACGTGCAGTCGCCCGCTGCGAACACGCCGTCGAGGTTCATCTTCTGGTTCCGGTCCGCCATGAGACAGCCGCGGTCGTCCGCCTGGCCGCCGGAACGGATGATGAGGTCCGAGATCGGCGTTGATCCCATGGCGATGAACACCCCCTCCAGCGGGAGGATCTGTTCCGCATTGTCCCGGGATATCTTGAGACCGGTTACGAGCTCATCACCTACGATCTCTTTGACCTGGGTGACCGGCAGGATCTCGATGTTCGACTTCGCCTTGAGTCTCGCCATGACCGCGTCGACGATCTCAAGTTGTTTATGGGGAATGAAGGTCACCTTTTCGGCCAGTTCGGCGAGATGCAGGGCCTCGTCGGCCGCCTCGTTGTCCGCACCGACCACGGCGACCTGCCGGCCCTTGAAGAAATTGCCGTCGCAGGTGGCGCAGTAGGAAACGCCCTTGCCGAGGAACTCCCTGGCGCCCGGCACCTTGAGCTTCTTGCGCGCCACGCCTACGGCGATGATCACTACGTAGGCCTCATAGACCTCGTCGCGGGTATGCATGCGCTTGATCTCGCCTTGCAGGTCCATTTTCACGACCTCGACGGGATAAACGAGCTCGGCGCCGAACTTCTCGGCCTGTTTCTGCATGACCGCGGTCAGGTCAAACCCGCTGATCTCCTCATACCCCGGATAGTTCTCGATCTCGGCGATCTTCGCAGTGTATCCCCCGGGAAATTCTTTCTCCAGGAGCACGCACTTCTGCCCCGCTCTGCCCAGATAGAGTGCGGCCGTCAGGCCCGCCGGGCCCGAACCGATGATGATCGCGTCATAGAATTTTGCCATGATGTTCCCTCCTAACCCGGACAAGCCGGAACCAACAGCGTCTCTCGCGGAGCACGCGGAGTACGCAGAGTTAAATCAAAAGCTTTAAGTCTTGGTTTTAACCCAGAATTTTTTGAAGCTTTTCTCTGCGATCTCTGCGCCTCGCTTAGAAGCGCCAACTTTTGGCTGCGAGAAAATGCTTGCCGTTTTGAGAAATATTGGGTCTTTCGTATTTTAGTTGAAAAAGCTGAACAAACCAGAACCCGAGAAAAGCTAAAATTCGTCCGCAGATTACACAGATTACGCAGATTAAAAAAAGACCGTCCTGAACCGTGGTTAAAGACTAAATCTGCGTAATCTGCGAAATCTGTGGATAAGTTTTTCCTCCGAGCCTTCGTTTCTGTGGCCATACCCTGCCTTTTCAACTTTATTACGAATGAACCGAAATATTTGATTCTTAACTGACTTAAGGGGTAATTGACAACGTTCAGGACATCGTTCATAGAAATAATGGTCACGACATCGTTCAATCGCAACTCTGAAACTGTCTGAAATTGCGATGCCGTGACCTCATCACTCGTTCATCGCAATTGATACTTATACTCTTCGACCTGGATCGTATCCCGGAAGAGTTTTAACTTTTGTTCTTTGACATCGACAGTAGCCACGACGTATTCGTATTGAGTCTCGGGTGGAACAGAGAACGTTTCGCTGAAGATGTTCAACCGGCAGTCGCTTCGAATGAAGCGCACGAAATGATAGAAACCTTCCTCCGGCTTGTCCAAGGGATGTTTTGGAACATCGCCCTTGCTCGGGAAAACAAGTTTTTTCTCCGTGCAGGCTAATGCCCTGAGAGGGGTTTTTCCCTTGAGCTTGCTGTAGCGATAGGTGCTGTTGTGCCGGTGCTCATATTTCAGCGATTCTTGCACAAGCTGCGTCATTGACGACATGGTGACCTTGGCGAGAAACTTCTGCTGGTAATGGTCGTTGAACTTCTCGACGACTCCGTTCCACCATGGCTCGGAAGGTGGAATGAACCAGAGCTTGACCCCATAGTGCAGGCAGAGACGAATAAGCGGTCCCATGCCTCGTGGATGGACTGGACTGCCGAAGAAAGCCATCTCATTGTCCACTTGAAGATTATCAGGGATGCCCATACGCAGCCAGATCGCATAAGCAGCGTCCAAAACGCTTTGCGCAGCACGGGATGTGATCGGTTCTATCCCGCATCGGTTGATTGCAGTATCGACGGCATGCAGGCTATAGAACTTGATCGGGCCAGTAAGGTAACAAGGGCCGACCATATCAACCTGCTGCGTTTGATTGGGTTCTTGTGACGGAAGTTCGGGATATTTCTTCCCCTTCGGTGTATATCTCCCGGTTCGCCGATGAGTCAATTCGCGGCGGTGTAAGATACGACCGATAGTGCTGAGGGAAGGAATCGGTTGGACCTCCATGTCGTTCATCTCCCATTGGATGGCCTGATTGCCGCAGAAAAGGTCCTTGTTGTACAGGCTCAGCCGAACCATCTCCACGATCTGCTCGATCTCCGCAGATGTGCGGTAGGGGCTGGAAAGCGGTCGCCGAGACTGATCTTCAAGCCACGCTGGATCATCCGGCTTATGCCGCGATACCCATTTGTACAGCCACCGAGTCGTTTTACCTAGTGAGGCGCAAATACTCTTTGGATCTTCTCCGGAGAAATACCGCGTTACTGCTGATGCCCGTTGCTTCAGAATCTTCTTTTTCATGAACACCTCCATTAGATTTAGTGGTGTTCATGATAGAACAGTTTGTGGCTACGCGATTGTCAAAGAGCGTTTGTGAACGATGTCCTGAACGCTAATTTAGTGAACGATGTCCTGAACATTATCAGGTAATGATTGTTCATTGTATCCAAGTGCCGCTACCAAGTCAACAACGAGCGGAC
>CAYILT010000129.1:0-9755 GCA_964364055.1 uncultured Nitrospiraceae bacterium
CGGCAAGGAAGATGCTTGACAGGGCAAGAAGAAGGACCACGCTCCCCCGGAACGGGACGTGAAAGAGCTGCGTGCCCATGACGATGCAGAGCACCGTGTCGATGAATCCGATGATGAAATAAGGGACAAGCTTGCCGATGATCAGCTCGTTCGTCCTGACCGGCGTGGCGATAAGCTGCTCCATCGTGCCCCGTTCCCACTCCCGGGATACCGTGAGCGACGTGAGCAGCGCCACGATGACGCTCATGATGACCGCGATAAGGCCGGGGATGATGAAGTTCCTCGACTTGAGCTCAGGGTTGTACCAGACGCGGGCCCGGACGTCGATGCCCGCCGGAGTTCCGCCGGGAGCGAGCCGGCGGGAATACTGCCCGATGATGCCGGCAAGGTATCCCTGCGTGATGGTCGCCGTGTTCGCGTCGCTTCCGTCCACGACCACGCCGAGCTGCGCGGTCCTGCGCGCCATGATCGTCCTCGTGAAGCCGGGCGGGATCATCACCGCGACCCTGGCCCTTCCGGAATCGAGCTCGGCATCGATGTCGCCGGTCTTGTCCAGAACGGCCCGGACCGTGAAATAGCCCGACGCCTCGAAGGCGCGCGCCAGGTCGCGGCTGTGGCTGCTCCGGTCCTGGTCAACGATGACCATATCGATCTCCCGGATATCGAAGGTTATCGCATAGCCGAAGATCAGCAGCAGGAAGAGCGGCACGAGGAACGCCATGACCAGGCTCAGGGGATCCCGCATGATCTGGAGAGACTCTTTCAAGGCAATGGCTTTGATACGGATGAATTTCATAATAAATCAGTCATACTGCAGTCATAAGGCAGTCATACTGAAGTCAAATCATATGTGAATTTTGTTATTTGCTCGCCTCTCGACCGCCCTTGACTTCCCCTCGACTTCCCCTCGACTGCTCCTCGACTGCTTCTCGACTGCCCCTTGACTGCCCCTTGACTGCCTCTCGACTGTTGTCTTACGACTGCCCTATTATCGTCACGAACACATCCTCCAGGGACGGGATGATCCGCTCGATCCGCGTGACCGCGATGCCCGCCCCGGCCAGCAGGGCACGTACCGCGGGGATGGCGGCCTCCGCGTCCTCGACCGTGGCGTGGATCCTGCTGCCGAAGATCACCGCGTCAACGCCGTGCGATGCAAGAATGTCAATGGCATCGACGAGCGCGGTGACCTCGATCTCGATCACCTGCTTCGCCAGAGAGGACCCCCTGAGCTGCCGCGGAGTTCCCTCGGCGATGATCCTTCCCCGGTAGATCAGGGCGAGACGGTCGCAGTAATCAGCCTCGTCGAGGTAATGGGTCGTTACAAAGACCGTGACGCCCCTCTGTGCCAGTTCATGGATGAGGTCCCAGAAATCCCGCCGTGACACCGGGTCAACGCCGGCCGTGGGTTCGTCCAGGAACAGGATGGACGGCTCGTGCAGGATCGCGCACCCGAGGGCGAGGCGCTGCTTGAACCCGGCGGGAAGCGTCCTCGTCAAGTCCTTCCTCCGGCCGGCGATCCCCGCCATCGCAAGGACCCATTCCTTTCGTTCGAGCCGCCGTTCACCGGGTACTCCGTACAACCCGCTGAAGAAATCGACGTTCTCCCCCACCGTCAGGTCATCGTAGAGCGAGAAGCGCTGAGACATGTAGCCTATGGCTGCCTTGATCTCCTCGCTCCCGGTATTGATGTCGAAGCCTCCGACGGTCCCTCTGCCGCCCGAAGGTATAAGCAGGCCGCAGAGCATGCGAATGGTCGTGGACTTTCCCGCGCCGTTGGGCCCGAGGAACCCGAAGATCTCGCCTTCTCCCACGGCAAGATCTATCCCGTCCACGGCGACAAAATCGCCGAACGTCCGGGTAAGCCCCCGAACGCTCACGGCAACAGCATCTTGATCGAAACGCTGATTGTCGCTTCCATTCCGCATTCCGCACTCCGCATTCCGCATTCAGAACCTACTTCTCCACCATCGCGATGAAGACGTCCTCCAGGGACGGAAGGATCGCGCGATGGTCAAGCACGGCTATCCCCGACCGTAAGAGGCTTTCAATGACCGATGCCGCCGCGGCGCCCTGCTCCAGGGCGATGTGCAGGCGGTCCCCGTAGACGGTCACGTCCTTCACGCCGGCCGTTTCCCGGGCGCGCGCCCCTGCTTCCCGTACGCGGTCCGGCCAGAGCTCGATCATCGGTACGTTGAGCGAGCTTCGGACCTGGAGCGGCTCGCCCTCGAGGATGATGCGGCCCCGGTGGATCAAACCGATGCGGGTGCACCGCTCGGCTTCGTCGAGATAGGAGGTGGAAAGGAAGATCGTGACCCCTTCCCGGAGGAGCCCGTAAAGAATGCGCCAGAAGTCCCTGCGCGAGACTGGATCGACGCCATTCGTGGGTTCGTCGAGCAGCAGCACCTCCGGTGTATGGACCAGGGCGCAGGCAAGGCCCAATTTCTGCTTCATCCCGCCCGAGAGCGCCCCTGCCAGCCGTTTCTGGAACGGTCCGAGTCCGCTGAACGAAAGCAGCCGTTTGATCCGGTCCGATCGTTCCCCTTTTGATACCTCGTAGAGGTCGGCGTAAAACAGGATGTTCTCCAGCACCGTCAGGTCCTCATACAGGCCGAAGCGCTGCGACATGTAGCCGATATGTCCTTTGACCCCCTCCGGGTCCGAGCGAATAGAAAAGCCGGCGACCAGGGCATCGCCTGCCGTCGGCTCCATGATCCCCGCGAGGAGCCGCATGGTCGTGGTCTTGCCGGCGCCGTCGGGCCCCACAAGACCATAGAGCTCTCCACGATTGATGGCAAGATCGAGTTTGTTCACAGCATTGACGGTACCAAAGGAACGGGAAAGACCGATGGCAATGATCACAGGGGGCAGGGTCATAGCAAAACCATTTATTTAACTATATTACCGCATCTAATTGATATTTTTATGTTTACATAACAATGAAAACCAATTTTATTATCTGAGATTTATCTTTACATCAGCAGGCATCCCTGGTTTGAGTTCATCGTTCCGGTTCGTGACGCTCACCTTTACGCCGAAGACCAGCTTGACACGTTCTTCATGGGTTTGGACATTCTTGGGTGTGAATTCAGCCTCCGAGGCGATATAGGTCACCCTTCCCTCGTAGGCCTTGCCCGGAAAGGTGTCGACGGATACCTCCGCCTTCTGACCCAGTTTGACCAGTCCGAGCTTTGTTTCGCTCACATAGACCTTGACCCAGGGATTGGCGAGGTCACCGAGGGAATAGACCGCAACACCGGCAGCCACGGTCTCACCGGGCTCGGCGTTCCGGGCCAGAACGATGCCCGAGACAGGCGCGTCAAGCGTCATGTCGTCCAACCTCACCTCAGCGGTCCGGAGCGCCGCCCGGGCCTGGTCGAACTGGGACCGGGAGACGTCGTAGGCCTTCTGGCTGGCGTCCAACTGCTGTGTGGAGATGGCGCCGTCCTGCGACAGGCTCCGGTACCGGTCATGGTCCTTCCGCGCCTTCTCGAACTCCGCTTCCGCATTGCGGACAGCAGCGCGGTTCTGTTCCACGATGCTCCTGAGCTCGGCGTTATCGAGGACCGCCAGCCGGTCGCCGCTATGTACCCGTTGTCCCTCTTCCGCCCGCAGGTCCGTGATCCTGCCGGCCATCTTGAACCCCACGTTCACCTCGGTCACCTCGACCGTGCCCGAGAGAACGAGCATTCCATCGTTCCGGCTGGTCCTGTGATACTGGAAAAGCGCAATGGCTCCGATGATGAGCACGGCCGCGGCAACGATGATGGGTCTTTTTTTCATTCTCACGCTCTCCGGCAGATTATTGAACGGTCTGTTATCCTTTCACGCAGGCCAGAGGCCTGACGCGCGCGACCTTCCTCGCAAGTCCCGCGAAATGGGCCGCATCAACCACTTCGGTCACGTCCTTGTAGGACCCCGGCGCCTCCTCGGCTATGCCGGAATAGGAATGGCCCCGCACCAGGATGCCCTGCCCTTCGAGCTGCCGCACCACGTCGCGGCCGTGCCACTGCTTCTTCGCCTGGGTGCGGGACATGGCCCTTCCGGCGCCATGGCAGGCAGAGCCGAATGCCACCTCCATCCCCTTTTCCGTGCCGATGAGGATATAGGATGACGTGCCCATGGTCCCGCCGATCAGCACCGGCTGGCCCACGTGCCGGTATTCCGGCGGCAGGTCGACCTGGCCCGGCCCGAAAGCGCGCGTGGCGCCCTTGCGGTGCACGAACAGCCGTTTCTTCTTCCCCTTGACGACATGGGTCTCGACCTTGCAGGTATTGTGGCTGATGTCGTACAGCATGGTGATGCGCCCTTCGGGGTAGACCTCCGTGAAGATCTCCCGCACCAGGTGGGTGATGATCTGGCGGTTCGCCAGCGCGCAGTTGATGCCCGCGCTCATGGCTCCGAAGTAGGCTTTCCCTTCCGGCGACGTGATGGGCGCCGAGGCAAGCTCACGGTCCTTGATCGGCAGTTTGAACCGCTGCGCGGCATTGGCAAGACTCCGGAGATAGTCGGTGCCGATCTGGTGCCCTAATCCCCGGGAACCGCAGTGCACCGAGATGACCACGCCGTCCTTCCGGAGCCCCATGGCCTGGCCGGCCTGCGCATCGTAGATCTCGTCAACGACCTGCACTTCGAGATAGTGGTTTCCCGAGCCAAGGGTCCCCATTTCGCGGTACTGCCGCTTCTTTGCCGTATCCGATACCTGGGAGGGGTCCGCGCCGTCAACACGGCCGTGCTCCTCGATGTACTCCAGGTCCTCTTTCACGCCGTAGCCCTTTTTCACCGCCCACTCTGCGCCGCCGAGCAGCATCTCGTCGATCTGAGAGGCGTTGAGCTTGATGAGACCTTCGGACCCGACACCCGCCGGAACGCGGTTGTAGAATTGGTCCACGAGCCGTTCGAGCCCGGGCAGGACATCGTCCTTCATCAGGCCGGTCTTCATGGTGCGCACGCCGCAGGAGATGTCGAACCCCACGCCTCCCATGGAGATGATGCCGCCCTCGTCGGGATCGAAGGCCGCCACGCCGCCGATGGGAAATCCATATCCCCAGTGAGCGTCGGGCATGGCCATCGAGGCTGTCTGGATGCCCGGGAGGCAGGCCACGTTCTTCACCTGCTCCCGCACCTTCTCATCCATCTCGGCGATGAGCTTCTCGCTCGCGAAGATCCTGCCCGGCACGTTCATGTCCCCGGCCTGCGGGATCTCCCAGACGTAATCGTTGATCTTATGGAAGGATTGTGGATCCATGGCAGCCCCGCTATAACATCACGCAGGCTAAAGCGGCTCGACTGAGCGACTCGACTGAGCTCGTCGAAGTCTCGCCGAAGTCCTGCGACTACCTGTGCGTTGCTATTGTTTGAGATCTTAATTCCGCAATCCGCAATCCGCAATCCGAAATCCGCAATTCACACGTCCACAACGCACTGGGCCACATACCGCCCATTCTCCTGACGAACGCTGAGCATATGATAGGTTGCGCCCTTCACTTCAACATTGGCGTGATGCTTCCCCTGGTCAAGGTGCTCGCCCCAGGCCGTGCCTGCAAGCCTGTTCCCTTCGATCCTGACCTCGAACTTCGAGAAGACCATGCGCTCGATGTCGGAAACCGCGAGAAGCGCGTTCAGCCATTCCACGAGCAGCTGTTCCCGGTCGTCGGCGGTAACATTGACGCCGCGGAACTCCTTTTGCTCCACACGGGTGATGTCCACCATGACCGAGTAGAGCGCCGCAGCCGCGTTCGCGAAAGCCTCCTCCTGCGTGCTCCCGAATCCGCGGATGCCGACATCCGCCTCATGCTCGAAGGTCTCGTAGTCCACTCCGCACTCCGCACTCGGAATTCCGCACTGTTCTATTCCCATACGCCGTCCATCTCCGCCCCGCAATGTCCGCATTTCCCCTTATGCACGTGATTCTCCTCCACGGAGAATCCATAGCGCTTCACCAGCGTTTTCGCGCAGCTCCAGCAAACCGTCTCCTCGCCCTCGCCGGGGATGTTCCCTTCATAGACGTAGCGGAGCCCCGCGTCGATGCCGATCTGCCTCGCCCGTTTCAATGTTTCGAGCGGCGTTCGCGGCTGGTCGATAAGTTTGTAGGTCGGATGGAACCGTGACACATGCCACGGAACGCCTTCACCCACGGACAGGACGAACTGTGCTATCTGCCGGAGCTCGCTCTCGGAATCGTTGTGCCCCGGGATGACGAGCGTCGTGATCTCTATCCAGATGCCGAGCTCCTTATGCAGACGAATCGAGTCCAGCACCGGCTGGAGCCGCGCTCCGCAGACATTCTTATAAAAATCATCGGTAAACCCCTTGAGATCGATGTTCGCGGCGTCGAGGAAGGGGCTGATCTCCCGGAGCGCCTCGGGAGTAATATAGCCGTTCGTGACGAAAACGTTCTTGAGGCCGGCTTTACGTGCCAGCTTTGCCGTGTCATAGGCAAGTTCGAAGAAGATCGTCGGTTCGGTATAGGTATAGGATATGCTTGCGCAGTGGTGCCGCAGGGCGGCCTCAACGATCTCGGCGGGAGTCACCGCCTCGCCGGGGACCATGCCTCCCCTATCCCGCGGCAGCTGCGAGATGTCGGCATTCTGGCAATGTTTGCAGCGGAAGTTGCAGCCCGGCGTTGCCAGGGAGAAGGAAAGGCTTCCGGGAAGGAAATGGAAAAGCGGCTTCTTTTCGATGGGGTCGATATTCCGGGAGATGATCTTGTCATAGACGAGGCTGAAAAGCGTACCGTCCCGGTTCTCGCGGACCACGCAGATGCCCCGGCGGCCCGGTGCGATCAGGCAGCGGTGAGAGCACAGTCCGCACAGGACCTTCTTGTCCTCTTTGGTCTCCTGGAACATCGCCTGTTTCATATCGTGTTCTCCCTCTGTTCAATGCTCGCTCCGCACTCCGCGTTCCCTCTCAGCCATGGTTATGATGCTCAACGATGGTCCCCGTATCATGGAGCTTCTCATCTTTTCGCTTGTGGTCCACGGCCTCGGCCTGGATCCTGGTCTTGCAGCTCTGACAGATGAGATCGGGAGACGTTTGCCCGCATACGATGCACCGTCTGTCCGAGATGACCTTCTCCCCTTCCGCCTTGAAGATCATCTCGAGGAACGTGCCCTCCGGAACATGGCCTTCCAGGTGAAGTTTCGGGCCGAAGCGGGTGTACGGCAGGATCTTTATTCTGTGTTTGGCCAGGAGCTCCGGATAATCGTCGGCGACGATTATCTCGGTCGAGACCAGCTTGTTCGCCAGCGCCAGGCCGATGGCGGTCTCGGCTACGGGCCTGCAAAGGGAGCAGTCATTCTCCAGGAGCACCTGGACCGGGACCTCGTTGACCAGCAGCTTCAGGGTCCTGCTGATCCTGTCCGGAAACCATGCCCGGCCAACGGCAATGCTTACAATGACATCCAGGAGGAGGACCAGCGAGATCCCCTCCAGGCTGCCGCTGAACGTTACAGCCCTTCCATCCTGGGACTCCACGACGAATGAGGGTATCCGCTTGATGCCGTATTCCTCGCTCTTGTCGCGGTCCATGGTGAAGTCATAGATTTCCAGCGCTACCTTCGGGGCCGCGGCCTTGATGGCGCGGGCGAGCTCAACGGTTTCCGGGCAGATCTCGTAGCCCTTTTCCCCGGTCATGACGACCAGGCGGACCGGCTGATTGATGTTTGTTAGGGACTCCTGGATAATCTGTAGTGTGCTTTCCTTGAGCATGGCTTCACCTCGCGGAGGGAAGATGGATACAATTTCATTATACCAGAAGAGACGGCCAAGAGCATGATAATCATAAAGAAAGACTTGTTTTTCGCGGTCAGTATGTTATAATCGCCGGCATGGAACTAGTTTTGTCAGGGGGAGGTACAGACCGATGAAAAAGGTGTTTATTATCGTGCTGCTTATTGTGTGTCTGGCACTGCCGTTCTCCGCGGTGGCGCAGAAGGTAGGCGGCGGGGACATCAAGTTCTCGCCCAAGAACGCAAGCCCGGTGACGTTCAGCCACGAGTCCCATGTCAAGGGCAAAGGCATCAAGTGCACGGGCTGCCATTACCAGATCTTTCAGATGGCCCAGGGGTCGTACAAGATGGACATGAGCAAGATCACGAAGGGAGACTTCTGCGGCAAGTGCCACAACGGCCAGAAGTCTTTCGACGTGAAGGGAACGGATAATTGCGTCAAATGCCATAAGCCATAAATAACAGGGGGTCCCATGCGGAACGCCATTCTGTTGTTTGTCCTGCTATTCCTGTTCACCGCTGCAACCACGGCGTTTGCAGTCGGCGGCGGAGACATCACGTTCCCCTTGCAAAAGGCGGACCCCGTCCATTTCAGCCACGACTACCACATAAAAACGCGCGGCCTCAAGTGCGCGGCCTGCCACTTTCAGAAGTTCTCCAAGGGTCTGGGTTACGAGATGAAGAAAGAAGCGATCACCAAGCGTGATTTCTGCGAGCATTGCCATAACGGGATGAAGGGCTTTGACGCGGGATCGGCGAAGAACTGCACCCGGTGTCACAAGAAATAACAAGGAGGCCGCGCATGATGTTGAGAACCATAGGAACCGCACTGGTGGTTGGACTTTTTGTTCTCGCACCGCTGACCGCCCTGCCGAAGGTTGGAGGCGGAGACGTCGAATATAAGCCCAAGGGAGCGGGCAAAGTGGTCTTCGCCCATGACTACCATGTCAACCAGAAGGGGCATAAGTGCAGCAACTGCCACTATAAGACCTTTCAGATGAAGGGCGGCGAAGCCGCCTATAAAATGGACATGTCCACGCTCACGAAGGGTCAGTTCTGCGGAAGCTGCCACGACGGCAAGAAGGGCTTTGACCTGAAGGCGCCGGACAACTGCAAGCGCTGCCACAAGAATTAACGCTCACTGCCCCACCCTGCTATCATCGTTCGATCAGGCGAGGCCCAACAGGACCTTCGCCACCTCACTGGGCCGCGACACCATCAGGTCGTGGCCCGCGTCTATTTCTACCGGCTCGACCCCCAACCGCTCGGCGAACCGCCTCGTCAGATCAGGCGGCAGGCTCCTGTCCTGGAGACCCAGGATGTAGGTCTTCGGGATGGGAATCTTCGGGAACTCTTTGAACTGAATTTTCTCGAAGAACGGCGCGAGTGGCTGAGGCGTAAGCTGCCTGAGGTAGAATTCCTTTTCCTCCCCCTCCAGGTCGGTGAAATACATCGGCCTGAGCGTTTCCAGGGGGCCGAATATCTCCTTTGCTTTCCCTTGAAGCTTCCGGAGCGTTTCCTGCCGCTCCCGGGTAAGCAGGTCGACAAGCGCCTCGTTGTTCTTCGGCACAACCGCCGCCAGGTAGACAAGGTGCTTTATGCGCTCCGGTATTTCCTCCGCCACCTTGCTGATCACGATGCCGGACATGCTGTGGCCCACGAGCACCAGGTCCTTGAGATTTTCCTTCCGGATGAACTGGATGACATCATCGATATAGGTCGACATGGTCGTAAACGAGCCTTCGGCCGTCCGGTAACCGTGGCCCGGCAGATCGATCGCTATGGGGTTCCCCCCGCCCTTCATCAGGAGCGGCATCAGTTTGTCCCACAGCCATGCGCCCCGCATGGCACCGTGGATCAGAAGAAAGTTTGTCATGGTGATTTCTCCGTTCTGTTTGATTCACCTACTCGACCGCAACGGCAACCATTAAACAAGAAGTGCGCAATACCAGATGAAACTTGCACAACGCCGCCGTGAGGGGCGCGGTTTTCGCGACACTCTCGACGGCGTGGTTGGAATCATTT
>CAYILT010000130.1:0-9705 GCA_964364055.1 uncultured Nitrospiraceae bacterium
GTAGAGGGTCTTCACGTCCGGCTTGATCGCGATGATCTCATCATGGGCTTCCTTGCCGTTCATTTTCGGCATGACGACGTCGAGAATGATGAGCTTGATGGCGTCCCGGTGCTCCCGGAACTTATTGACCGCTTCTTCTCCGTCCGCGGCCTCGATGACGGTGTAGCCGAACTCGCCCAGCATGGTCCGGGTGAGCTGCCGGATCGTGGCATCGTCTTCGGCGATGAGGATCGTCTCACTCCCTTCTTCCGGTTGGAGCGGCTCGTCCGCCTTCTCTGTCTCCGCGGCCGTGGCGATGATCGGGAAGTACAGCCGGAAACAGGAGCCCTTCCCCGGTTCGCTGTCGACAACGACGTACCCGTCGTTCTGCTTCATGATGCCGTAGACGATGGCAAGGCCGAGGCCGGTGCCCCTGCCGGGCTCCTTGGTGGTGAAGAACGGCTCAAAGATGTGGTCGCGGGTCTTTCGGTCCATGCCGTCGCCCGTGTCACAGACCGATATGCAGGCATAGGACCCGGGATCTCCGAATCCATGCTCCTTCCGAAAAGCCTCTCCGATCACGGCGATCTCGGTCCGTACCGTGAGCGTGCCTCCCCGCGGCATAGCGTCCCGGGCGTTCGTGGCGAGGTTCATCAAGACCTGCTCCATCTGGCTGGAATCGGCAAGGACGGTCATTTCGGCGGGAGCAAGGTCGGTGCGGAGCTCCACGTCCTCCCCGATGACCCGGTGCAGGAGCTTCTCGAACCGGCGGGTCGCATTGTTGATGTCCAGGGGATGGGGATTGATGATCTGTTTCCGGCTGAAGGCGAGCAGTCCCTGGGTGAGGTTTGCCGCGCGCGCCGAGGAGGCGAGGATCTGTTCAATGTAAGGCCGCTGGGGATTATCGGCAGGGGTCTTCATCTTCAGGAGATTGCCGTACCCGATGATGGCGGTCAGGATATTGTTGAAGTCATGGGAGATCCCGCCGGCAAGGAGCCCGACGGCCTCCATCTTCTGGGAATGCCGCAGCTGGTCCTCGAGCCGTTTATTGTCGGTGATATTATTGATGATCTCGATGGCAGCGACGACGCGGCCGTCTTCATCCCGGAGAGGGAACGCCTTGGTCTCGGCGACCAAATTATTTCCCCGGGCGTCAGGATGAGTATGGATCACGGTGTGCGGCGACTCGGTCTCGAAGGCACGGCGCACAGCGCATTCCTCTCCCTGCTCGTAACAGGGGCGGGATATCTTGTGCGATACTTCGTAGCACTTCCGGCCGACGATATCCTGCGGTAACCTGCCTACCTGACGGGAATACGCCTTGTTGACCGATAGGACCGTATAGTCCCGGTCAATGACCAGGAATCCCTCGTCGACGGTCTCAAGGATGTTCCGGGAAAATTCCTCGGCGCGTTTTTGCGCGGTGATGTCGGTGATCAGCCCGTCATAAGACGTGAGCCTGCCCTGTTCGTCGGCGTGCGGGACGACCGTGCTCCGAACCCAGACAAAGGTCCCGTTCTTGTGCCGTACCCGGTGTTCGACCGGCCCCGGGTGTTTACCCGCGAGCAGGTCCTCTGCCTGCTTCAGGACCAGCTGTTTGTCCTGATCGTGTACCATACGGTACCACAGGAACGGGTCCGCTGAGTACTCGCCCGACGCATATCCCGTTACGGCGACGCATCCGGGGCCATGCACGGTGGACACGGCCTTGCCCTGTTCCACGGTCACGGTGTAGATATAGTTGGTGACCGATTCAACGAGCTGTTTATAGCGCCGCTCGCTCTTCTGGAGAGCGTCTTCGGACCGCTTTCGTTCAGTAATGTCCCGTGTGATGCCGAGTGCGGCGATAATGTTGTTCTTTTCATCCCTGAGCGGTACCATGTGCGTATCCATCCAGAGCCGCCGACCCTTGAGGCCGATCATCTCGAAGGTGAGCATGCCGCCTTTGTCTTGAAACACGTTCTTCAGCAGGACCGCAAATGCCTTGCGGTGTTCGGATGCAACAAGCGGGAGCGCCACCTTGCCCTTCACCTGGTCCAGGGAATCCACTTGGAGCATCTCGAGGCCGGCGCGGTTCATCATCAGAAGGGTGCCGTCGGCGCCGAGCATCTTCACACATTCCGGCTCGGTGTCGATGATGGTCTGGAGGAACTTCTCGCTCTCGCGCAGTTTTTCCTCGGTCATGATGCGGTCGGTGATGTCGCGGGCGATCCCCTGGAGAGCGACGACCCGTCCCGACGCATTGGTGATGGGAATGTTCCTCTGCTCGGTCCAGATGGTCCTGCCGTCCTTCCGGACCCAGCGCAGCGTGAGCGGCTGCCGGGGGTCGCTCCTGCCCGCGGCGACGTCTGCGAGTTTGCCCCGGTCATCCGTGTGGACGATCTGGAGGCCGAGGTCCGGGTTGGCGTAGTGCTCGTCCGGTGTGTATCCGGTCATTGCCGTCGCCGAGGGACTCACATACTCGAACTTCCGCTCCGGCCAAAGCCGGTAGAGGTAGATCAGGTCCTCGGCGTTCTCGGCCAGTCGCCGGAAAGTTTCCTCGCTCTCCCGCAGGGCCGTTTCGGCTTTTTTCCGGACCTCAATCTGGGCGGAGAGTTCCTCATTGGCATCGACAAGCTCCCGGGTCCTCTCGTGCACTTCCTGTTCCAGGTGGTCGTGGGTCTTCTGGAGCTCCCCGGTCATGCGTCTGCGTCCGGTGATGTCCTCGAAAAGGACATAGACAAGATAGGGCCGCTCTTCCCCGGGGCGGAAGATGGGCATGGCATCGACGCTGATCCAGCGGTATTCGTTCTCCAAAGGATTCAGCGTGGCCATGACGAAGCCGGTCAGGGGTTTTCCGGTCTGAAGGGCAACGTCGGCCGGGAATGATCCCGCGGGAAGCGGGGAACCATCCTCCTGGAGGGCATGTTCGTGGACCTCGGCGCTTGTTTTGCCGATCAGGTCCGCGGACTTCCTGCCGAAGATGCGCTCCGCGGCAGGGTTCGCCGACAGGATCTTACCTTCGTGGTCCCGGAATATGACGCCCTGCGACATGGTGTCGAAGAGGATGCGGCAGCTTTCGTCGGAGAGGGGCGCAGCCGCATCAGCCGGTCGTGCGGTCTTCCGGAGGGGCTTTTTTATCGCCGTTTTTCGCGCCGGTGTGCGCGGTGTCTTGGATTTTTCTTTCATGCGGTACCTGTAGGGAGATGCGGAACTATTATATCAGAAGATCGCCTTGCATGACAGTCACCGCTTGCCCGGAGAGGATAACGCGGTCAGCGGCGACACGCACGTGCACCACGCCGCCGCGGGGGGACGCCTGATAGGCATAGAGCGTGTACCGCTTGAGCCGTTTCTGCCAGTAGGGGCCCAGGCAGCAGTGGGCGGAGCCGGTAACGGGGTCTTCGTTGATGCCGAGGGAAGGGGCGAAGAAGCGCGAGATGAAGTCAAAGCCTTTCGTGATCGAACGCGCGGTCACCATGACGCCGCGCATGGGGACGGTTTTCAGCAGGGTGAGCTCGGGTCTGAGGCTTCGAAGGACGTTTTCCGACTCGATCTCGACGAGCCAGTCTTGCAATCGGTTTCTCCCGGTGTAGAGGGGGTTGACGCCGAGCGCGGCGAGGAGTTCGCCGGGAGGCACCTCGTGCCGTTCCGGCTCCGCCGGGAAGTCCATTTCGATCCAGCCATCCTTCCAGCGGGCGGTGAGGGTCCCGCTCTTCGTCAAGAACCGGAGTTCCTCGTCGCGGCGTGCATGGCCGTCCTCCCACAGGACGTGGGCAGAAGCCAGCGTTGCGTGGCCGCAGAGGTCCACCTCGGTCTCGGGCGTGAACCAGCGGAGGTCATAACCCTCGGGTCGCTTGATCAGGAACGCGGTCTCCGATAGGTTCATTTCCCGCGCGACGTTCTGCATCTACGCGTCGTCCTTCAATTCCTCGAGGAGGCAGACCGCCGCCGGGTTGCCCGAAAAAGGCCTGTCGGTGAACGCGTCGACCTGGATGATCTGTTGTCCCATAGGGAAATTATAGCAGATGAAACCCTGTTCATTCCAGGCAGGACCCGGTTAAAACAGCTTTCTCAGCCACCTGAGGTGGTCCTTGTACGGAGGATAGCGCAGGAAAACATCGACCAGGAAGCTGTTCCTGATGATGCTCCGTTCGTGGGTGAAGGTATCGAAACTCGCCTTGCCGTGGTACTTGCCCATGCCGCTGTCGCCGACGCCGCCGAAGGGCAGACCGGTGACGGTCGTGTGAATGACCGTGTCGTTGATGCAGCCACCGCCGGAAGAGGTCCCGGCGAGCACCCGTTCCTGCCGTTCCCCGTTCCGGGAAAAGAAATAGAGCGCCAGGGCCCTGGGTCTCCTGTTCACGAACTCGATGGCCTCGGACAGGTCGTCGTAGACGATGACCGGCAGAAGGGGTCCGAAGATCTCCTCTTCCATGATCGGCTCGCTGCCGGTTATGCCGTCAATGACCGTGGGCGCGATATACCGGCCGGCCCGGTCCGATCCGCCGCCGATGATGTCCCCGGCGTGAAGAAGCCCCAGCAGCCGGTCGAAGTGCGGCTCGTTCACGATCCGCGCGAAGTCCGGACTGCGGGACGCGTCCTCACCGTAGAACTCGATCACCTGCTTGAGGATGCGCGACAGCAGCGCCTGCTTGATGCGCCGGTCCACGAGCAAATAATCAACGGCAACGCAGCTCTGGCCGGCATTGAAGAACTTGCCGAACACGATCCGTCGCGCCGCGATGTCCAGAGGAACGTCGGCGTCCACAATGCAGGCGTTCTTTCCGCCGAGCTCCAGCGTGACCGGAGTGAGGTGCTTCGCCGCCGCTGCCATGACGAGCTTGCCGGTAGTCACCCCGCCGGTAAAGAAGACATAATCGAACCGCTCTTCGAGCAGGGCCTGTGCCGTCTCGGCGCCGCCTTCGACGACGGACACGTACGCCGGGTCGAAATTCTCGCCGATGAGCTTCGTGATGATGTGCGACGTATGGGGAGCGGCAAGGGACGGTTTGAGCACGGCGCAGTTGCCGGCAGCTATGGCGCCTACCAGGGGGACCACCATGAGCTGGACCGGGAAGTTCCAGGGACCGATGATCAGGGCCACGCCGTACGGCCCGGGATAGATGAAGCTCCTGGCGGGAAAATGCGCCAGCGGCGTCCTGACGCGTCTCGGCTTCGACCAGCACCGCAGGCGCCGGACCGCATGGTCGATCTCGTTGATGACGATGGCGGTCTCGCCGCCATAGGCCTCGAAGGCGGGCTTGTTCAGGTCCTCTTTGAGCGCATGGAAGATCGCGTCCTCATTGTCCGTGACGGCTTTTCTCAGGACCCTGAGCTGAGCGAGGCGGAAGGAGAGGTCCTTCGTTATTCCCGTAGCAAAGCAGGAGCGGTGATTGTGGACGAGCTGTTTGATGGCCGTGCTGGTCATGTCGTTATCCTGGAAAGAGCATTTGGACACGGAAGAAGCGGATTAGCTTATGAGGATCGTCATCTTTCTTTTTTTCTGCACCGCCGTTCACAGGTCCGCGCAAACATGCCAGGTTGTCTTCTGTTTTACCTGACAATACAGCCATCCGTGAGCGCTTACGCTTCGCACGCGCATGCAGGCTCTGTGGTTTTACCCGCTCTATTCCGGTCATGTAGCGCGCGGCCCTGTTCACGGGATGCAGGGGCCTCTGGTAAAGCAAGGCTTAAGTCTTTACCCAACCCCCTGTCAGGTCTGCGCCTTCACGCTTTTCAGAAATCCGAACATGTCGAATTCGGCATCGAGGATCTGTTTGGCCCGCTCGACCTTCGTCCGCTCGCGGATGCTCGTTTTTCCGGCCCGCAGCTCGATCTTGTCGATGGTGCTGAAGGTGTCATCGGGCACCGACAGGATCGGCGTGTTGGTCGCGCGCGCTTTGCCGAGCACGACCTCGTTCGTCTGGAGGCCTCCGGTGATGATGATGCACTTGGTCGAGGTTTCCATCGCCGCGAGCTGGATGTCCGAACGGTGGGCCCCGGTGATGACCGCCTTGTTGGGCGTCCTGCGGAAATAGGTGAGGGCGCTGTCCACGTCCATGGCGCCGATGAGGAAGTTTTCCACATGCTCATCGAGGCGGGTCTCGCCGCTCAGCACTGTTCCGTTCAGGATCTCGCTCAATTGACGGACGGTCACGGACTCAAGGAAGCGGTCCTTCGGGAAGGCGCCGAACAGCGGCACGCCCTTCTTAAATAAGAAAGGCTTGATCTCCTGTTTCACGCGGGACAGGGCCGCTTCCGGCACCTTGTTCAGGACCGCGCCGGCGAACCGGTCGCCGAAGAGCTTTGCCGCGCCGTAGAGGGCGTCGAGCGAGGCATCGCCGCGCCAGGGTTCGACGAAGAGCACAAAGGCCTTCATCGCCTCGGCAAGCGAGAGGGCATCAAGGCCGATGAGCGCCCCCTCGAGGAGATCGCCCGCGCCGCCGATGATCACAAAGTCCTTCTTCTTGAACGACTGGAACGCTGCAAGAACGCGCTTCTGCGCGTCCCTCAACTCGCCGGTGAGAAGCCTCGCCTGCTGCTCGAAATCCAGCACGAAGGGCGAGACCGTCTCGATCGGGTCCGCGAGGCCCAGGACCTCCCGGGCGAAAAGGGCGTCGGCGTCGTAGATCGCCGGACCGGACTTCACCGGCACCGTGCCGAGGGGCTTCATGTATCCTACGTCGTAGTTCATCTCCTTGAGCTTCATGGCCAGCCCGAGCGAGACGAACGTCCTTCCGGCGTAGGGGGTGTTGGACGCGACGAGAATCGGGATCATTCCTTCCTCCTGTGAAACGGATTCGTAATACCAAAACTTTTACCGCAGTGGACGCAGAGGACACCTTGAAAACAACTTACTGCGGGCCTTTTCTGTTTCCATTCCTCTACGATCTCTCAAAAGCCTCTTCTTTAAATCTAAATTCTTTGCCTAACACGTTGAAATTCGTTTAACCTGAAGATATTCCGAATTTAACCAACGTTCTTTTGCCTGCACTGTTTTTAATTTCAAGACCCGTCTTCCTCTGCGACCTCTGCGGTAAAATAGCTTTCGTTTTTCTTAGTACTTTTGACACTACCAACGTCTCGACTATAGCTCAGTCTGCGCCGGATTGCACGCAGATGTTCGCTTGCCTCCGGTCATGATGGTTGCGAAAAAATGATCCGCGCGTCGAGCGCGACGGCGCCCTTCTCCATCACCACGAGCGGGTTGATGTCCAGCTCCTGGATCTCCGGGAAGGCCGTCACGAGCGTCGAGAGCCGGACGATGTTGTCGGCGATGGCGGAGAGGTCGACGGCCTTTTCGCCGCGCGCCCCCTTGAGGAGCCCTACGGTCCGGATCTCGTTCACCATGGCCAGGGCGTCCCTGCGCGCGACCGGCGCGATGCGGAAGGATACGTCCTTCAGCACTTCGACGTAGATGCCGCCCAGGCCGAACATGATCATGGGGCCGAAGGTCCGGTCGCGGGTGACGCCGAGGATGACCTCCTTGCCCCCCTTGACCATCTCGTAGACCATGACGCCCTTGATGAAGGCCTGGGGCATGAACCGCCGGCTGTTCGCCGTGATCGACAGGAAGGCGTCCCCGGCCTCCTTCGCCGTCTTCACCCCCACTTTCACGCCGCCCACGTCGGTCTTGTGCAGGATGTCGGGAGACGAGATCTTCATCACCACCGGGAACCCTATGGCCGCCGCCGCGGCAGTTGCTTCCCGGGAGGTCCCTGCCAGCGCCCGCTTCGGGAAGGTGAAGCCGTAGCAGGCCAGGATGGCCATGGCCTCCTCCTCGCCCGCTTGGTATATCCCGCGCTTTAGCAGGGCGTCGATCTGGTCCTGCACGGCGTCCTCGTTGAACCAGCCGACGGTGATCTCCTCGTCCTTCACGCCCTGCCACTGGCGGTAGTCGGCGAGCTTCTTGAATGCCCTGACAGCTGTCTCGGGGTAGGAGAAGTTCGGGATGGACTCCTGCTTGAGCCGTTCCACGGCGTTCTTCACGCGGAGCGATCCCATGAACGAGGTGAGGATCGGTTTCTCCGTTGTCCGGGACGTCCGGACGGCGAGTTCGGCGATGTTGTCCACGTCGGTCATGGCCTGGGGCGTCAGGATCACGAGCACGCCGTCCACGTTCGGATCGGCCACGGCCTTTTCCAGGGCCGCGGCATACCGTTCGGAGGTTGCGTCGCCGATCAAATCTACTGGATTGTAGACCGAGGCGCTGGGCGGGAGCTGCTTGATGAGTGCATCGAGGGTATCCTTCGTCATCTGTGGGAGCTTGACGCCGATGCGCTCCGCCGTGTCCGCGGCGAGGATGCCGGGTCCGCCGGCATTGGTGACGATGAGCAGCCGGTTCCCTTCGGGGAGCTTTCTGCCGGAGAAGGTCATGGCCGCGTCGAAGAGGTCTTCGGCGCCCGCTGCCCGGATCACGCCGGACTGCCGGAACGCGGCGTCGAAGGCGACGTCGGACCCGGCGAGCGCGCCGGTGTGGGACGACGCGGCCCGGGCGCCCGCCTCGGTGCCGCCGGACTTGAGCAGGACGATGGGCTTCGACCGGGTGGCCTGCGACGCGGCCTTGAGGAAGCGCTTGCCGCTCACCACGTCCTCGATGTAGCCCAGGATGATGTCCGTGTCGGGATCGTTGGCGAAGTATTCGATGAAGTCGATCTCGTTCAGGTCCGCCTTGTTCCCCAGGCTGATGAACTTGGAGAACCCGATCTTGTTCCCGAGGGCCCAATCGAGGATGGCGATGCCCAGGGCGCCGGACTGGGAAAAGAAGGCGATCCGCCCCCTGGGCAGCATGCCTCCCGCGAAGGTGGCGTTCATGTCGTTCCCGGTGTTGATGATGCCGAGGCAGTTGGGGCCCAGGACGCGAATGCCGCGTTCTCTGGCGATGTCCCGGACCCTCTGCTCCAGGAGCGTTCCTTCGGCGCCCGCCTCCTTGAACCCGGCGCTCAGGATCACCGCCGCCTTGATGCCCGCACGTGAGCAATCAATGAGCGTGTCGGGGACGAACTTCGCCGGCACGGCGATGATCGCGAGGTCCACAGCGCTTCCGGCCGCTGATACGGTGGGGAATGCCTTGAGCCCGAGGATCTCGGGGCACGAGGGATTGATCGGGATGAGCTTTCCCGCATAGCGGAACTGGATGAGATTGTGGAGCACGGCGTGCCCTACTTTTTTCGGGTCCGCGGACGCGCCAATGACCGCGATGGACTGCGGGTTGAACAAGGCCGAAAGCATGTCTCAAGTGTAGACGAGGACGGGGGGAAGGTCAAGGGAAAGGGGGAACCTTCGACGAGTTCGGCGCCGGCTCAAGCGTAAAAAAAAGTTGAAACGATTGCATAGATCACCACGAAGACACGGAGGAAAACCTATCCACAGATTTCGCAGATTGACGCAGATTAAGTCTTTAAAACAAAAGGTAATACCTGTTTTTATAATCTGTGTAATCTGCGGACAAATCAAAGACTTTATCTGTGCTTCTGGTTTTAAAGATTTCCTCAACTAAAAGATGAAAGGCAAAAAAAGGCGGGACAGTTTGACCTGTCCCGCCGTGTCCTGGTGCTGGAGTGTGAACTGCTACTTGCCCGCATCCTTTTTGTCCTTCTTCGCCCTCGCCGCTTTCGTTGTCTTTCTGCCGGCCAGGTAGGCCTCAACGGGCCGCCACCCGAAGGACATGCTGCCTGCCGCCGCCTCGGCCGCCACATTTGTCAGTTTCTTGCCGATCAGGCTTAAGGTCATCGCGATCCCGAT
>CAYILT010000131.1:0-9672 GCA_964364055.1 uncultured Nitrospiraceae bacterium
GTATGGGGATCGTTCAGTTCCCTGTACAGCTGCGAAGCCGTCCTGCACAACAGCGGATGCATCGCGTCGGGCGCGATCTCGGCAAGCGGCGCGAGCACGAACTTCCTCAAGGCCATCCGCGGATGCGGGATCGTGAGTTCCGGATGACCTAATACCAGGTCCCCGTACAGCAGGATATCGAGGTCGGCGGTTCGCGGCCCCCATCGGATCCCGCGTTTCCGTCCGAGACGGTCCTCGATCGCATGGCACACTTTCAGGAGGTCCCCGGGGGACCGGTCCGTCTCTACGGCGGCGACGGCATTGATGAAATCGTCCTGCTCATGACGCCCCACAGGCTCGGTGTGATAAAGAGAGGATACACCCACGACCCTGCCGGCCTCTGAAAGAAGTTCGATCGCCTTCCTGCAATTGGCCGCTCCATCGCCGATGTTGGATCCTATTCCGATATATGCAATGACTGGCATGATGGATTCGACAATACGCGATAGTGCTGCAATTCTCGGTTAGCCGCGTAGGTTGAGCTACGCTTAACAGCCCAACATCTTTTAAAAGCCATTGGGCAACTATAACCGTTTTGCCCAACCTGGCTTATTATTTTGCGGCAGCGGCCATGCGCTTCTTTGCCAAGGACAGGATTTTTCTCCCGCTTTTCTTTTCCTGTTTTTTTAAGTCGAGATATATTGCATCGAGATTAAAATTAAACTTTGCGGCGTGTTCCTCGCGTACTTTCCTTACATCCTCTACGATGGTATCTTTCCACATACTGATTAGCCTCCCATGAGTTCTTCCGGCGTGCATATAACCGGAGGCATAAAACCATTTATGCGACATATTGTCGCTATTGCATGTTCTCTTTCAGCATTCGCTATATGCTTGCAATTCCAAGTCAATAAATAATCCATGCCGTGAATTGCCGCAATAGATATGTGCAAAGCGTCTTCAACGGCTTTTTTAGGAATGGCTTTGTCCATTAAAGCCCGGGCTAAAGACAGCACCTCTTCATTTAACTCGAGCAATGGAATAGGCTCAAGAATGCCAAGACGTTTCTGCGCCGCGGTTTTATCGCCTGCCTGCGCCTCCAGGATGACGAGCTCAGATACAAATAGCTCAAAGTGTTTGCGACGTTTCTCCCACCATTCATGCGTAAGTTCCTGATGGGCGGCAATGATAAGATCCCTGCTCGACCTTGCGGTAACGTAACTGATAATCGTCGTTTCTAAGTATATTTTGGGTTTCATGTAAAAACTCACCAGTTAACACAACGCGTGAATTCCTCAATTCTTCTCAGTTGCTCAGTTGCAGTTTTCACCTACAATCATGCAATTGCAGATAGACGAATCTATCATCGAATACTGATTGCAACTTGCATGGGAACTCGCGGCTGACCCGCGCTTCGTCGGGTCGAGCCACTGGTTGGCGGGTTTCCCGCGGACTTGAGTTGTGATGCCGCTAATTTAGCCGAGAAACACGACAGATACGGTCATTGTTTTTTATTTAACTCGTGAAGTCTCTGAAGCAATGCAATTACACCAAATATAAAAAGTGCTTTTCCGAGTTCAGATAATATTTCAGATAAAACTTTTGGCAGGTAACTATCTTTGGCAGGATGTGATGCCAATAGCGGCATAAAAAAGAATACAACTATTCCAATCTGCAGGGAATATTTTTCGAAGTGGCTAAGCATTTTCCATGACGCTGCCAAAGCTTGCCTTTCTCTCAGGAAGGCCCATAAAAGAAATATTAAATAGGCAACAATCGCAAGAAGAAAAAACCTTAAAAAGACCAGCGATATATTTTGTGACATAGAATGCCCCCTTTATGTGTCCATCCTGGTTTTTTAATGCTCAACAAGTTATTTATTTTTTTCTTATCTAAGGCAACTATATCTGCCCATGATTCGATAAAAACCTGATTTTCTGTTATTACTGTTTTTGTGGTAAAATTTGAAACGGCATAATACCTTGCATTTTCTTTAAGAGCCAATTCTTTTGCCTTCCGTAAGAAAAAATCGATGTGCTTAAGTTTATTTTCTGAGACGTAATTAACGGCATCCTTATTGTTATTGTAAAGATATACATTGCCCGCAGAACCGGTTGCGACTTCGGGGTAAATTGATACAACCTCCATAGCAGGAAAATACTGAACGACATTGCCGCTCATAGCGCCAAGTGAATAAGTAACTACATTTGATTTATTATCTGCAGCAACAGCAACTGATTGCAGTGATAAAAGAACCGTCATCAAAAAGCTTACTCAATGCGCAAAATTCATACGAATCCTCCTTTGAAAGTTAAGTGGCTCTTGTCCGCTTGGATTGCTGGTTGACGTAGAGCGGTATTTTGCCGGAGCCAACCAGCTTCTTTCTGAGTAAAACACTCAGAAAGAAGCCTAAACATTATTACGACTTCTCGTGAAACGCGGTAGGCTTATCACAATCCTTGTGACGATGAAATATCAACCCGTCCTTAGAACTCGAACTGCAGCCCGTTCATCCGTTTCTTGAACTCCGCGAGTACGCGCTTTTCATCGGCCCGGCCTGTGGCCTCGAAAGTGGCCGAAAAACGTATATAGGACCCTGCGTCGTCCCAGGGCACCGTGCTGATGAGCTTCTCGGAAATAAGATACTCGGAGAAATCCTCGGCGCTCGCGAAGAGCCTTCCGTTCTTCACGCCCCTGGGCATTTTCACATAGAGGTAGAACGTTCCGGCCGGCATCTTGGCCGAGAACCCCATGTCGTTCAAGGTCGCGACCATCGAACGGAGCCGTCGCTCATACTTGATCTTGATCTTTTCGGTGATCTCCGGATGGTCCAACGCGTAAACGCCCGCCTTCTGGATGGCCTTGAACTGTCCTGAATCGTAGTTGTCCTTCACGGTCCCATAGCCCGCGATCACGCGTTCGTTGCCCGCAACGAACGCGAGCCGCCAGCCGGTCATGTTGTAGGCCTTGGAGAGAGAATGGACCTCAACGCCCACGTCCTTGGCGCCGGGCGCCGAAAGGAACGAAATCGGCTTCGAGCCGTACATGAGCGCCGAGTAGGCCGCATCGTGGACCACGATGATATCGTTCTCCTTCGCGAACTTCACGACCTTCTCGAAGAACGGCTTCGTGGCGCCCGCACCGGTCGGGTTGTTCGGATAGTTGAGGTAGAGCAGCTTCGCCTTCTTCCGGATGTCGGCGGGAACGGCATCGAGGTCCGGCAGAAATCCATTTTCCCCGGTGAGCGGCAGGTTCACCACCGATCCACCGTACCACCGGGTATGGGTAGCCATGATCGGATAGCCGGGCACGGTCATGAGCGTTACGTCGCCGGGATCGATGAAGATGGCCGGGAACATGGCGAGCACCGGCTTGCTGCCGATGCCATGCAGCACTTCGGTTTCGGGATTGATTCCTTTTACCCCGTAGACCTGTGCAAGGTGCCGGACCGCGGCTTCCTTGAAATCCTGGATGCCGTTGTCCGCATATCCGCGGTTTTCGGGCTTCTCGGCCTCTTTCTGCAGTTTTTTCACCACGCCGGGGAAGGCCATTTCGTCGGGCTCGCCCACGCCCAGATCGATGAGTTCGACGCCCGGGTTCGCGGCCAGCGCCGCCCGTTTTGCCCGCTTGATCTTCTCGAACTTGTAGATCTTCGTTTCCTTGCCGAACATCTTGCCGCCAAGCCGGTCGGCGAAGAGCGACTGAATGTAGGTTTCACTTGCTGGCGACACTGACTGCCTCCTCGTTACTCTGCAATCGTACTAAGAGTTAATTTATTCCGCACTCCGCATTCCGAAATCCGCAATTACGGTGTTCTTCAAACTCCCGATCCCTTCAATCCTGACCTCAACCTCGTCTCCAGGCTTCATTGGTCCGATCCCGGCAGGGGTGCCGGTTATGATGAGGTCGCCGGGATGCAAGGTCATGACCTGCGAGATGAAGCTGACGAGATGGTCAATGCCGAAGATGAACTGCGAGGTCCGCGACGACTGCCTGCGCTCCCCGTTCAGATATGTCTCGATCGCGAGGTCGCCCGGGTCAAGGTCCGTCTCGATCCACGGCCCCACGGGGCAAAAGGTGTCGAATCCCTTTGCCCGCATCCACTGCCCGTCCTGTTTTTGGAGATCTCGGGCGGTCACATCATTGGCGCAGGTGTAGCCGAGGATATGCTTCCGCGACTCCGCCGGAGCGATGCGGCTGACGCGGTCCCTGATGACGATGCCGAGCTCTCCCTCGTAATCCACCTGGCTGCTCATCGCGGGATAAACGATGTTGTCACCGGGCCCGATGAGGCTCGTCGGCGGCTTCAGGAAGAGGATCGGGCTCTCCGGGACCGCCATGCCCAGTTCCCGGGCGTGGTCCCGGTAGTTCAATCCCACGGCAACGACCTTCGTCGGGACGCAGGGCGCAAGGAGCCTGACCCCGGCGGCACGGTGGACCGCTCGGCGGGACAACAGCGACGTGTACCCTTCGCCGTCCAGCTCAACGACCTCGTCGTTGTCCAGGATGCCGTATGCCGGTCTGTTCTGCACCAGGAACCGCACGAGCCGCATAATACGCTCCGCCTATTTTCCGTCGACCCACTCGATCAGCTTATCCGCGGGCAGATATGCGCTCAACATGGTCCCGTCCTCGCGGATGAGCGTCGGGGTGCCGTTGATGTCCAGGTCCTTGGCAAGCGCGAGGTTCTTTTCGACCTGCTCCTTGCCGCAGGCCGGCTCGGGCACGGCCTTTCCGCTGAACGCGTCGTCCAGCAGGGCCAGGGATTTTTCGCACAGGACCGCCTGCGCCTTCTTATAGGCATCCTTGTGCATCGGAAGCGGGTCGAGGATCAGGTAGAAAGCGATGTCCTTCCGTTTTTCGATCACCTGCTTCATCTCTTCGTGAAGCTTCCTGCAGTACGGGCAGTCCGGGTCCGTGAACACCACGACCTTCTTTTTGGCGCCCTTCGCCCCCATGACCACGGCATCCTTGAGCGGCAACTTCAAAAAATCGGTTTTTCGAGGTTTGCCGATCGCGTCGATCGGTATGAGCTGGCTCAGGACGATTAAATGCTTCTTGGCATAGTCCAGTAAAAGCGCCCCCCGCTTTCCTTCACCCGCATCGACCTCGATCTGCCACAGGCCCTTGACCGCCGTCTGCCTGACCTCCAGCGCGGTCAGGGCGGGGTTCAGCTTCTTGATCAGAATGTCCGCCTCTTTCTTGTCCAGCTTGTGGCAGCTTGCGCAGTCGCCGCTGCCGCCCTGGGGTGGCGGGAACGCGCCTGCGAGCGAAGACAGCAGGAGCACGATGCCGGCCGTAACGAGAATGGTCTTTTTCATGAGGGACTCCTTCACGACGAGATTTTTCTGAGAATAAAAAGACAGGTGCCGGGGGACAGCGCCCGATCACGCGGACGGACACTGCTCCCAACCCCTGTCTCTCGATTTGCGGATTACTTCAACCCCAGTACGTCCTGCATGTCGTAGAGGCCGGGGATTTTTCCGACGACCCACTTCGCGGCGCGAACTGCACCGGCGGCAAAGGTGTCCCGGCTGTGGGCCCGGTGGGTGATCTCGATGCGCTCACCCTTGCCTGCGAACAGGACAGTGTGCTCGCCGACAATATCGCCGGCGCGTATGGTCTGGATGCCGATCTCCTTCTTTGTGCGTTCGCCGATCATTCCCTTGCGTGCGTACACGCCTACCTCGTCGAGGTTCCGGTTCACGGCCTGCGCGATGATCTGGGCCATCTTCACGGCCGTGCCCGAAGGCGCGTCCTTTTTCATCCGGTGGTGCGCTTCGACGATCTCCATGTCGTAGTCCTCGCCGATGGTCTTGGCGATCTCGGCCAGGATCTTGAAACAGAGGTTCACGCCGATGCTCATGTTCGGCGACAGCACGCAGGGCGCCTTCTGCACGTACTTGTTCACTTCGGCCATCTGCTCCTTGGTGAAGCCCGTCGAGCCGATGACGATCGCTTTGCCCTGGTCCGCGCAGGCCTTGAGATGCTCAAGGCTGGCCTCGGGAAAGGTGAAGTCGATCAGCACGTCGCCGGCCTTGAGCGAGCCCGCGAGGTCGTCCGTGATCAGGGTCAGGACGCCGCTGGAGGCTATACCCGCAGGCCCGCAGGCGTCCTGATTGAGCTGGGGATGCCCCTTCCGTTCCACTGCCGCTGAAAGACGGATGCCCTCGGATGTCGAAAGTACGTTGACGATCCGGGAACCCATCCGGCCTGCTGCGCCGGTGACGATTGCTTTGATCATAGATAACTCCTTGCAGTTTTGCCACGAAGGTACAAAGACTCTAAGAAAAAAATGGGGGTTCTTCGTGTCTTCGTGTCTTTGTGGCTACATTCAGTTAGATCAGTCCGTAGTCCTTCAGCGCCTTCTTCAGCTTGTCCTTGTTCGCGTCGGCCATGGGGCAGAGCGGAAGCCGGAACTCCTCGCCGATCTTGCCCATGAGGGCGAGCGATGTCTTGACCGGGATGGGGTTCGTCTCAATGAACATCAGGCTGTGGAGCGGCTCCATCTTATAGTGGAACTTAAGCGCCTCTTCCATCGTTCCGGCGAAGAACGCGTCGAACATGGCCGCGGCATCGCCCGGGACGATGTTCGCCGTCACCGAGATCGCGCCGACGCCGCCGATGGCCAGCATCGGGAGCGTGGTGAAGTCGTCGCCCGAGATGACGTCGAAGTCGCGGCCGCAGAGCCGGATCAGTTCGCTGATCTGCTTCAGGTCGCCGGTGGCCTCTTTAATGCCGACGATGTTCTTGATCGTCCTGAGCCGCGCGACGGTCGCCGGCAGCATGTTCACTCCCGTCCTGCCCGGCACGTTGTACAGGATGATGGGGATGTCCACGGACTCGGTCACCTTCTTAAAGTGCAGGAACAGACCTTCCTGCGTGGGCTTATTATAGTAGGGAGTGATGAGCAGGACGCCGTCGGCGCCGGCCTTCTTCGCGTAATTTGCCAGATCGATGGTCTCGGAGGTCGAGTTGGATCCCGCGCCCGCAACGACCGGGACCCGCTTGTTCACGGTCTTGACCGTGAACTCCACCACGCGGTGATGCTCCTCATGGGAGAGCGTGGCCGACTCGCCCGTGGTCCCGCAGGGGACGATCACGTCCGTGCCGTTCTTGATCTGGAACTCGATGAGCTCACCGAGCGCTTTTTCATCAACCTTGCCGTTCTTGAACGGCGTCACGATCGCAACCATCGAACCTTTGAACATGGGAACCTCCTTGTAGAAAAAAGTGAAACCGCAGTTTAACGTAAGCCGTGAATCGGCGACGAAGCCCGTATCGGAAAACGGCAGCGTGTATCGTCACCACCGAACGACGTAGCCGCCTGACGAAGCGGGCCTCGTAACCATAACCGTCAGACGTCGCTCGCGTTAAATATACAGCGTCCCCTCGCACACGACAACTGCCGCGCCCTCGAGATGAAGGTTCGTAAAGTTTTCTCCTTCTTGATTGAAGGACACAATGAGCTTGTCCCCGCCCCGGGTGGTGACAGTCACCGGCGACGAGGCTTTCTTGAGGGATGCCGCTATAAGCGCGGCGGCGACCGCTCCGGTCCCGCACGCAAGGGTCTCACCTTCCACGCCGCGCTCGTAGGTCCTGATGCGAAGACGATGCGGGCCATTGATCTGGATAAAGTTCACGTTCGTACCGGCAGGCCGGAAGATCTCATGATACCGGGTCGCTTTGCCCACTGCCTGCACGTCCTCGCCGTCCAGGTGGTCCGACAGATAGACCAGGTGCGGCACGCCGGTGTTGATGAAGTGACCGGTCCTCGTCCCGCCGGCAATGGACACGGCGGTGTTCAGCCGCAGGTCGCCGGCGCCGGCAAGCTGGACCCGGACCGTTTCCTTTTTCACCTCGGCATGGATGATGCCAGCCAGGGTCTCGAAGGTCATTTTCTTCGGCGCGATCTTTTTGATCGAGGCGAAGCGCGCGGCGCAGCGCGATCCGTTTCCGCACATCTCCGCCTCGCTCCCGTCGGAGTTGAAGAACCGCCACTTGAAATCGGCTTTCTTCGAGGGAACGATGACGATGAGGCCGTCAGCGCCAACGGACCGGTTCCGGTGACAGACCTGCTTCGCGAGAGGACTCAGACCCCTGCCCTTCAGAACGCCCCGCCGGTCATCGATCAGGATGAAATCGTTCCCGTTGCCATGGATCTTATGAAATGGTATCTTCTTCATGATTTATTATTCCGCACTCCGCACTCATTCGACAAGCTCATGATGGTGAGCACCGTCGAACCATCGACACTCCGCACTGATTCTTACCCTTCCAGCCACCGGGGGAGTTTCTCGCCCTTCACCAGGTCGTTGTAGGTCTCGCGTTCGCGCACGACATAATAGTCGTTGCCGCGCACCAGGACCTCGGGCACCCGGGGCCGCGAGTTGTAGTTGGATGACATGGAGAACCCGTAGGCCCCCGCGCCCATGACCGCGAGCAGCTCTCCCTGCTTCACCGCGGGCATCTCGCGGTCCTTGGCAAGGAAATCGCCCGACTCGCAGATCGGTCCCACCACGTCCGCAACGACGTTCACCGGCTCTTCCTGCTGAATGACGGGGCGGATATCGTGATAGGCCTCATACAGGCTCGGGCGGATCAGGTCGTTCATGCCCGCGTCCACGATCACGAACTTTTTTTCGCCCGCCTCTTTATGATACAACACGCTCGTGACCAGAATGCCGGCGTTGCCCACGATGGCCCTGCCGGGCTCCATGACGAGGGTACAGCCGCAATCCTTGAGAAGCGGCTGGACGGCCTGGGCCACGTCCTTCGGCAAGGGCGGGGTCTCGTCCTTGTAGGTGATGCCGAGACCGCCCCCCATGTTGATGTACCGGATAGCGATACCCGCCGCCCGAAGCTCCTTCACGAACCCCGTGACCTTGGTCAGGGCGTCCACGAAGGGCTGGAGCTCGGTGATCTGCGACCCGATATGCTGGTGGATGCCGACGATCTCGACGCTCGCGAGGGATCTTGCCGTCTGGTAATACTCGAGCGCCTGCTCGATGGGAATGCCGAACTTGTTCTCCTTGAGGCCCGTGGAGATGTAGGCGTGGGTCCGGGGATCGATGTCCGGATTCACGCGCAGGGCGATCCGCGCCTTTGTACGCATGTCCTTGGCCGCGCGGTCGATGGCCTGCAGCTCCTCGCCGGACTCCACGTTGAACATGAGGATATCCATCTTCAGGGCATACTCGATCTCGTCCCGCCGCTTGCCGACGCCGGCGTACACGATCTTCTTGGGATCGATGCCCGCGCGAAGCGCCCGGTAGAGCTCGCCGCCGGAGACGATGTCGGCGCCGGCGCCCTCCCGCCCGATGATCCGGAGGATCGCCGCCCCCGGATTCGACTTCACGGCGAAGCAGATGAGGTGCGGCATCCCGGCGAATGCCTGGTCAAAGGCGCGGACATGGCTCGCCAGCGTGCTGCTGCTGTAGCAATAGAAGGGTGTCCCCACGCGCTGGGCGATCGTCCTGATCGGAACGCCTTCGCAGTGGAGCTCTCCGTTCTTATACTGGAAATCGTGCATAACGTTACCTGATCTTCTCCGTGTAGGTCTTCTTCTCTTTTGACCGGGCGCTTTCGTTCTCGCTCTTGTCCACCGCGGTGATCGAGTAGTAGTAAGTCGCGCCCTGCTTCACCGTCTCGTCCGAAAAGGTCGTACGGTTCAAGGGCTTGTCCGTGAGACGC
>CAYILT010000132.1:0-9653 GCA_964364055.1 uncultured Nitrospiraceae bacterium
GTGACGCGGGGACAATTCATTTTGCATCTTTGGTCACCTCAACGACCTGTCGGTCAGTACTAATCGTTCGTCTTCGATGCCTCCGGGTTCAACGTCCCGAATTCCTGGCCGAACTGGTTTGCCGCGGAGACGCCGACTTCCTGGAGCATCCGGCCGAAGGTGTCCTTCACGAGGTCCATCGATACGCCGAGGTCCTTCGCGATGGTTTCCAGCGGCTGCTTCCGGCTGAAGTGCCGTTCGGCGATCATGATCTTCAGAAAGTCCGCCTGGATCATTTTCTCAAGCGTTGTGTCGGCGATCGCGGCGCTTTCGTAAGCCTGTTTGAGGGTCTTTCCCGCGGTTATCGCTTCCCGGTACTTCGTCACCGCTTCGGTGTAGATCCTGTCCTCTTCGGGCGTGAACTCCTTGAAGTCGAAGTCCGGCATGACTGCTTTCTTTTTGGGCTTGTTTTGCTTTTTCATCTCAGGTCCTCAGTATCAAAATTCCAAATCACAAGATCCAAATAACAAATAATTTTCAATATCCAAGATCCAAATTCGGCTCATTGGTATTTGGAGCTTATTTGATATTTGCTGCCTGGGGATTTGGTGCTTGTTGTCCACTGTCGATTACAGCATCTTCCTTTTTGCCTTCGGCCGCCGTTCCGGCACCTGCCGGCGCTCCTTTTTCCCTTCGTTCCACTCCACGGAAACGTACAACTCGCAGTAACAGCTGCCGTATTCCCTGATGTCCGGATCGCGGTACACACAGGGGCAGATGACATCGGCGTCCCGTTCCTTCGTTCCCCACGCCAGACGGCAGGGGCAGGAACGGTAGCCATAACGGGCCTCATTCGTAAGCAGGCCCCGCAGGATATCCATGACGAATTCACGGTCCTTGTTCAGCCGGATGCCCTGGGACTCGGCGTACTTCGACAGGATCGGGTATAGTTCCTCCGCGGTCATGACCTATTCTCCAAGCGCTTTGCGGATGCGCTCCTCATTGAAACCGACAAGGACGTCGTCGTCGATGCAGATGGTGGGGAAGGTGCATTCCGGGTTCAGCTTACGGACCTCGTCCATCACCTTTTCCCGCTCGGCGCCGGTCAGGAGATCGACGTCGGTGAATTCCGCTTCTATGCCGTTGTCCTTGAAGAACTTCTTGGTCCGCAGACAATGGGAACAGGTGCTCAAGGTATAGAGCTTGATCTTCGGCTGTTTTTTTACCATAGTGAAGCCTCCGTTCAATGCGGGACAGTATAACATGGCGATAAGGGCCATGCAAATTATTTTGGACATCCCGGCCTTGACAGGGGGGGCTTGGAGTGCGAAAATAACATTATGAGAAAAATAGTGATCATAGGCATCGCGGCCCTGGCTATCGCGGGATGCGCTCCGGTCCTCGACAAGGGCTTGATGGACCAGGGCGCCCGGGAGTTCCAGTTGTCCCATCTCGTGGAGACGCCCGAGGTGTTCAAGGACCACCTCTTCATCCTGGGCGGAGTGATCGTGGAGACGAAGCTCACGGAGAAGGGCTCCCAGATCGAGGCGCTGTTCATTCCGGTGAACGCTTCCGGCTACCTCAGGGATACTTCGCGGCATCAGGGGAGGTTCCTGGCGGTCTATTCCCGGTCAAAGGGCATCCTGGACCCCCTGATCTACAACAAGGGGCGGGAGATAACGCTGGCAGGGGACTTCGTGGAAGTGCGAAAAGGAAAGATCGACGAGATGGAATACTCCTACCCGGTGTTCGAGGTCCGGCAGATCCATCTCTGGGAAGAATATAAGGATTACCCCTACGCCTGGCCCTATCCTTATCCTTATTATAATCCCTACTACTACCGTTCACCGTTCCTCTACGATCCGTGGGGACGGCCCTATCCAGGCCCCTACTGGCCTCCGCCTCCGTGGTAGCAGCGGTCCGCTCATCGCCGGCGGGAGCAATGTTCATCGACGCATCCCAGACTCCGTTCTTAGTCGAGCGCCGATCATAACCTGACTGATGCATTCGGTAGAGCGGCTTTCCGCCCTTTTTCACCTTGCTTTTTATCATGATCTATAATATCTTCTCCCCAAGACAAAATGCTCAAGGCATATCTCAAAAAGATATACGAAGTTTCCATCCATGGCGATGCGCGGGAAGAGAGCTTTTATCCTGCCCTCGCAACGCTGTTTACGGCGTATGCCGAATCAACCGATAAGAAAAACATCCAGATAACATCCCAGCCGAAGACGACCGAGGCCGGCAATCCTGACTTCAGGGTCTGGGACGGCAAACAACATATCGCCGGGTATATCGAAGCCAAAGCGCCGACCGTCGACTATCTGGACCAGACACAGACCACCGATCAATTAAAACGATACCTCCACACCTTTCCCAACCTGATCCTGACCAATTTCTTCGAATTCAGGCTTTACCGCAACGGTGAGCTTGTCGCAAAAGCCCAGATTGCCAGACCCTTCGTCATCCATAAACTCAAGACCGTGCCTCCGGTCGAGCACGAGACGGCGTTTTTAAGCCTGCTCGAAAAATTCTTCTCTTTCTCTCTGCCGATAGTCTACGACGCCAGAACTCTTGCAATAGAACTGGCCAAGAGAACGAGGTTCTTGCGCGATGAAGTCATCGCCCAGGAGCTTGAGGACGAGGAGAAAAAAGGGAAAGGGTTCATCATCGGCTTTTACGAAGCCTTCAGGAAATACCTCATCAGCGGCCTCTCGAAAGAAGAGTTCGCCGATCTCTACTCGCAGACCATCACCTACGGCCTTTTTGCCGCACGGACCCGCTCTGAGAACGGCTTCAATAGAAAGCTTGCGTACGACAGAATTCCCCGGACAATCGGTATTCTGAGAGACGTGTTTCAATTCGTCTCTCTCGGAGAGCTGCCGAAGCCGATGGAATGGATCGTCGATGACATTTCGGAAGTCCTGGCGCTTACGGATGTGAAAAGCATCCTGCACAAGTATTTTCACGAAGGCAAGGGCAAAGACCCCATCGTCCATTTCTATGAGACCTTCCTCGCCGAGTACGACCCGAAAACACGAGAAATGCGGGGCGTCTATTACACGCCCGAGCCAGTGGTCTCCTACATCGTCCGTTCGCTTAATAGTATCTTGAAGGAGCATTTCAACAAACGCTCCGGATTTGCTTCCGAATCCGTCACGGTCCTGGACCCAGCGGCGGGAACGCTCACGTTTCTGGCCGAGGCTGCAAAGCTGATCGTGGAAGATTCTTTACCATTAGGGGAAGGCGCTGGGGCAAAGGCTATCAAGGAGTATATCCTTCCGAATTTCTACGCCTTCGAACTCATGATGGCCCCGTACGCAATCGGTCATCTCAAGATGTCTTTTCTTCTCGAAGAACTCGGGTACAAGCTCCAGCAGGACGAGCGGTTCAAACTCTATCTCACGAATACGTTGGAAATGGAGGAGCTCGCCCAGACCGAGCTTCCCGGCATGGCCTCCCTCTCTGAAGAATCCCACCTTGCCGGAAAAGTAAAAAAAGAACAGCCGATCCTCGTGATCCTCGGGAATCCGCCTTACTCCGGCCATTCAACGAACGTCTATGATGAAGTGAAGGCCTATTATCAGATCGACGGAAAGCCGCTGGGAGAGAAAAATCCCAAGTGGCTTCAGGACGATTATGTGAAGTTCATTCGTTTCGCGCAATGGAAGATCGACCAGGCCGGCGAGGGCGTCATTGGGTTCATCACGAACCACAGCTACCTCGATAATCCGACCTTCAGGGGCATGCGCAGATCGTTGATGAACAGCTTCGACGAGATTTATATCCTCGATTTGCACGGCAACACGCTCAGGAAAGAGAAGGCCCCGGACGGCTCGATTGATAAGAATGTTTTCGACATCCAGCAGGGCGTTGCCATTGCGCTGTTCATCAAAAAGAAGGACAAAGACGCGGATTATACACCCATGTACCGGCCTTCTCCGCAGATTGGCCTTGAGTTCGAAGAAGAGACTGCGAAGGAATCAGCCGAAGAGAAAAAGGAATGCACGGTACATCATGCCGAGCTCTGGGGCCTGCGGGAGAAAAAGTACGCTTGGCTCGAAAAGAACAGCATTGATACGACAAAGTGGAAAACGCTGAAACCGAAATCAGAATCCTATCTCTTTATCCCGCGAGACGAAAAGCACTTGAAAAATTACGAACAGTTCATGAAAATAACCGACCTGTTCCCCGTGAACAGCGTCGGCATTGTAACGTCGCGCGACGGCTTCGTAATAGAAGCGGATAAAGCCGCGCTCAAGCGTCGCATCAGAATGTTTATTGATCCTAAAATGCCGGACGAGATCATCGGTCAGACATTCAACCTGCATGATAAATCCAACTGGCAGTTAAAAGATGCGCGTGAAACGGTGAGAAAGGATGAACACCGTGAAGATGCGATCAAGAAGATTTTATACAGGCCCTTTGACATCCAATGGATTTTTTATCACGATGCGGTCATTGAGCGCTCCCGCAGGGAAGTCATGCGGCATATGGAGCAGGAGAATCTGGGCTTCATAACAAACCGGCAGGTAAACGGCGAATTCAAACACGTACTCTGCACGGATACGATTATTAATGATTGTACTGTTTCCTTAGAGACAAGGGAGAGGTCGTATCTTTTCCCGCTTTACCTCTATCCGGAGAAAGAGAAACCGAAAAAGCGGTCTTCCACAACCGCTATGATGCTCTTTGAGCCAGAGACGGAATATAAAACAAAAAAGCCGAACCTGTCCGCCGTCCTCGTTGAAAGACTGACGTCAAGCTTCAAGAAAACGCCCTCGCCGGAGTACATTTTTTTCTATACCTATGCCGTCCTTTACTCAAACACGTACCGAACGAAATACGCTGAGTTCCTGAAGTCGGATTTCCCGCGTATCCCGTTTACAAGCAACCCTAAGCTGTTTACCAAGATGGCCGGATACGGCGAACGGCTGGTTGACCTGCATTTGCTCAAATCAAGCGACCTCGATCTCAAGGTCGTAAGCATGGAAGGCAAGGGAAACGGTAAAGTAGAGAAAGTATGGTACGAAAAGAACAAGGTTTATATCAGTGATCAACAGCATATCGAAGGCGTGTCCCCGGCGGTATGGGAGTATCAGGTCGGTGGCTATCAGGTCTGCGACAAATGGCTGAAGGACAGAAAAGGGAAAATTCTGTCGCTTGAGGATGTGAAGCATTACAGCCTGGTCGTCACTGCCTTGAAAAAGACGATGGATATCCAGGGAAAGATAGACGGCATATATCCTGACATCGAAAGAGAGCTTATAGAGTTCTAAAATAACCGGTCCAATGGACTCTTCTGCGCCAGCTACCCGCCGGACGACGTACCGCTACTTCGCCATCACGATCCTCTTCCGCCAGTTCTTCCCTTTTGAGGGCAGATCGCTCCGGTAATGGGCGCCGACACTGCCTTCGCGGAGGAGCGCCGAACGGGTGATGAGCATGGAAACGAGGATCATGTTCTTGAGCTCAAGTACGGCGCGGTCCCGGGGCGGGTTCTTGATCATCCGGTCCCACTCCCGGAGCTTTTTCATCGCCGCTGCCAGGTCTTTCCCGTTCCGCACGATGCCCACATTCTCCCACATCAATTTCCGTAGCGATGTCCTGATATAATCAATATCCGATGCCGTAAAGACACCTTCGCTTTTCCGCCTCGACGCCGCCCCTGCGGGCGCCGGGCGCCTCGCTTCCTTTTCGTGCCTTGCCGCGTAGCGCGCCGCCGCGAGGCCCGCGCGTTCGCCGTAGACCAGGCCTTCCAGCAGGGAATTGCTCGCAAGGCGGTTCGCGCCGTGGACGCCGGTACAGGCCGTCTCTCCGGCGGCAAAGAGCCCGGGGATGGTGGTAGCGCCCCAGAGATCGGTCTTTACGCCGCCCATGATGTAATGGGCGGCGGGGGAGACGGGGATGGGCGCTTCGGTGATGTCGATGCCGAAGCTCTTGCAGGTGCCGTAGATGCGCGGGAAGCGTTTGCGCAGGTACTCCGCGTTCAGGTGGGTCATGTCCAGGTACACATGGTCGGACCCGGTCGAGATCATCTCGGCGTGGATGGCGCGGGTGACCACGTCCCGCGGCGCAAGTTCACGGGCGGGGTGGTAGGCATCCATGAAGCGAAGACCGTGGATGTTCCGGAGCATGCCGCCTTCGCCCCGCATTGCTTCGGAGAGCAGGAACTGCGGCGCGCCGCTCCGGTAGAGCGCCGTGGGATGGAACTGGATGAGCTCCATATCGACGAGCGTCCCGCCGGCGCGCCATGCCATGGCCACGCCGTCACCGGTCGACACCGGGGGATTGGTCGTCCGTTCGAAGAGGCGTCCAGCCCCGCCGGTGGCGAGAATGACCGCCCGCGCGGAGACAATGAGTATTTTTTGGGCCTTCTGCTGGATGACGACGGCGCCGGTGCATTTGCCCTTGTCGATGATGAGGTCCGCCGTGAAGGCGAAATCGATCTTGGTCGCTTTCCCGGTCGAGCGGACCTTGTCGGTGAGCACCCGCAGGATCTCATGGCCCGTGGAATCCCCCTGCGCGTGAAGGATCCGCCGCTTGCTGTGCGCCGCCTCCTGGGTGAATGCGAGTTTGGTGCCTTCCTGGTCGAACTCGGCCCCCCACCCGATGAGCTCGCGGATGCGCAGGGGACCTTCCTCGACCAGGGTGCCGACCGCCTTCCGGATGCAGAGGCCGTCGCCCGCCTTGATGGTGTCATCGAAGTGGATGGAGATCTCGTCCTCGTCGGACAGGACCACGGCCACGCCGCCCTGGGCGTACTCGGTGCTGCTCTCCGACGGCGCGTCCTTGGTGACCACGAGGACATCGCCGTTCCGTGCGAGCTCGATGGCTGCACGGAGACCGGCGACACCGCCGCCGATGATGAGAAAGTCGGCCGAGATATGTTCGGTAGAGAGGTCCATCATAATTGCCAAGTGTGGAATGCGGAGCCGTTCGGCAGGCTCACGGTGGTGAGCGAAGTCGAACCATGCGGAGTGTGGAATGAAAGGCGAAAGAAGCGGTATGCTTTTTCTGACCCCTGACCCCTGACCCCTGACCCCTGACCCTGCCTCTTTTACTATCTTGCCGGTGCCGGGTTGTCCGACGGGAGAAAAAGGTTCTTGCCGTCGATGCCGAGCAGCTTATACGTGCCGGGGTCGAAGACCAGCGTGACGCGGGCGCCGTCCTTCACGATCTTGCCTCCCGTGGTCCGCCACTCCCCTTCCCAGGTGAACGTTGCCTTGATGTTCCCCTTGTCCTGGACCATGACGAGGATCTTCGTATAGTGCAGTTTGAATCGGATGGTCTGGTAGGTGGAGAATATTTTTTCCACCGATGTCCGGAAGGCCCCGCGCTCAGGGTAGGCGGGTGCGACTTTTTCCATGAAGGCATCGAGGTCGCGCCGCTCGTAGGCGCTGGTCAGGTCCCGTACCGCGGCAAGGGTGCTCTCGCCCTGGAGGCCGGCCTTCCCGAGGGGGACCGTGCCGCAGGAGGATATTAGAAGTGCGAGTAAAAAGACGATGACAGCGGTGAACGAACGTTTCATAGGACCTCCATTTTTTTCAAATGTCAAATTACAAATAACAAAGTTCAAATAAATCTCAAGCTTGATGCATTCGTAAAAAGTCAGAATTTGTCCTATTTCGTCTTACCGGCGAAAGCCGGTATCCAGTCTTTTCAATGAGTTCGATGTTTACTGGACCCCGGTTTTCACCGGGGAGACGTCTTCTTACGACTTCATCAATCTTGATGCAGTCGTAAAAAGTTGTTCTCACACAAAGATCACGGAGGCCACAAAGAAATATCTGAATGTTTTCAATTTGCCTCTCTTTGTGCCTTCGTGTGAAAAATTGAATTCTTACGAGATCATCAAACATCAATGACCGAAACTGTATCGAACTTGCGAGCATAATAATACAGCGCTTTCCTCACAGGACCTTCTTCAAGAACTGCCCCGTATAGGACTCCCGCACCCGCGCAATGTCATCGGGCGTTCCCTCCGCCACGAGCTCGCCGCCCCGGTCGCCTCCTTCGGGGCCCAGATCGATGATCCAGTCCGCGGTCTTGATGACGTCGAGGTTGTGTTCGATCACCACAACGGTGTTGCCGGAGTCCACGAGCCGTGCCAGCATGTCGAGGAGCTTCTGGGTGTCGGCAAAGTGGAGGCCGGTGGTTGGCTCATCCAGGATATAGAGGGTCCGCCCGGTCGCCCGGCGCGAGAGCTCTTTCGAGAGCTTCACGCGCTGGGATTCGCCGCCCGAGAGCGTGGTGGCGGACTGGCCCAGGGTGATGTAGCCAAGACCGACATCGAGGAGCGTCTGGAGCTTGGTCCTGATGGGCGGTATGTTCTGGAAGAAGTCGAAGGCCTGCTCCACGGTCATGGCCAGGACCTCTGTGATGTTCTTTCCTTTATACTTGATGTCGAGCGTCTCGCGATTGTACCGGGAGCCGTGGCAGACGTCGCAGGTCACGTACACGTCGGGCAGGAAGTGCATCTCGATCTTGATGAGTCCGTCGCCTTCGCAGGCCTCGCACCGGCCGCCTTTGACGTTGAAGCTGTACCGGCCGACTTTGTACCCGCGGACCCGCGACTCGGGGAGCTGTGCGAAAATGTCCCGGATGGGGCCGAAGGCGCCGGTGTAGGTGGCCGGGTTCGAACGCGGCGTCCTGCCGATGGGCGACTGGTCGATGTCGATGACCTTGTCGATGTGTTCCAGCCCCTTGATGTCACCGTGCTTGCCCGCCCGTTCGGTGGAGCGGTAGAGCCGCTGGGCGAGCGCCCGGTACAGGATGTCCACGACGAGCGTGCTTTTTCCCGAGCCCGAGACGCCGGTGACGCAGGTGAGGACGCCGAGCGGGAACTTGACCGTAAGGTCCTTCAGGTTGTTCTCGCCGGCGCTCACGACGGTGATGAACTTCTCCGGCCTTCTCCGATATTTGGGCACTGCGATGGTGAGCGTTCCCGAAAGGTATTGGCCGGTGAGCGAGCGGGGGTTCTTCTCGATCTCGGCGGGCGTCCCCTCGGCGATGACCTCGCCGCCGTGGACGCCGGCGCCCGGCCCCATGTCGATGACGCGGTCCGCCATGCGGATCGTCTCTTCGTCATGCTCCACGACGAGCACGGTGTTCCCGAGGTCCCGCAGCCGGATCAATGTATCCAGGAGCCTGCGGTTGTCGCGCTGGTGAAGGCCGATGGAGGGCTCGTCGAGGATGTACAGCACGCCCACGAGGGAAGAGCCGATCTGCGTGGCGAGCCGGATGCGCTGGCCTTCGCCGCCGGAGAGGGAGGCCGCGCCGCGGTCCAGCGTCAGGTAGTCGAGCCCCACGTGCACCATGAACCCGAGGCGCTCCCGGATCTCCTTCAGGATGCGCTTCGCGATGGCCGATTCCTTCTCGGTGAGCGAAAGGTCCGTGAAGAACTCCAGGGACCGCTTCACGCTCATCTTCGTGATGTCGGCGATGTTCAGCCCCGCCACCCTGATCGCGAGCGATTCCTTCCGGAGGCGGCTCCCGCCGCAGTCCGGGCAGGCCTGGTAGTTCATGTACTGCTCCATCTCCCACTGGGTGACGAACGAGTCGGTCTCGTCATACCGCCGTTTGAGATTGGGGATGATGCCTTCGAAGGACTTGCAGGCGGCGCGGGAGGAAAACCTCGGGAAGATCGCCCGTGCGCATTCCTCACCGATGCC
>CAYILT010000133.1:0-9636 GCA_964364055.1 uncultured Nitrospiraceae bacterium
ACCTAACCTCCCGAAGACAAAGGAGACCCACCCCCTCCTCTGCTCCTCCCCCTGAGGGGGAGGAAAAAAGGTGAGGGTGCTTTCTCAAGGGGGAGGCATCATAAGGTGACCCAGTAACAAGCTAAAGGTAATTGCAATTTCAAATGAAAAATAAACGCTCATTCACGGAGGAGCTTTCCCCGAAGCAGGTCCTGGAGATCGACGCCTGTACCCAATGCGGCGAGTGCCTCAAACACTGCCCGGTCCAGGACGTGACGGGAAACGCAGCGGTCTCTCCGCCCGAGAGGATCCGGATGTTCCGAGAGCTCATCCGGTCGACGGACGGGCTCAAGGCCAAGCTCTTCGGGCCGGGCGAGGCCGGCCGCAAGCTCCTCGACGACTTCACGAAGGCCGTGTTCGAGTGCACGACCTGCGGCGCCTGCGGCCAGAACTGCCCGGCCGGCATCTTCACCCAACGGCTCTGGCCGACGCTCCGGAAGGAGATGGTGAAGCGCGGGCTCGGGCCCATCGGCGTCCAGGCGAACCTGCCGGAGGCCATCACGAAAAGCGGCAATCCCTACGAGAAGCCGGCAGCCGATCGCTATTGGCCGTGGTTTCCCGAGAACGTGAAGGTGGCCGACCGGGCCGACGTTGCTTATTATGCCGGGTGCACGGGCGCCTACGAAGCGCAGCCCATGGTGCGCGGTGACGTGCTCGTCCTGAACGCGATCGGAGTACCCTTCACCATGCTGCCGCCGGAGGAAGAGGTCTGCTGCGGCTTTCCGCTCTTCATCACGGGCCAGCACGATTTGCTCGAAGACCTGGTCAAGCGGCTGGTGGCGGGATACGAGGCGAGGGGCGTGAAGACGCTGGTCTGCTCCTGCCCCTGCTGCGTGAACATCATGAGCAGGGACTGGCCCGCGTACTATGGGAAGGAGCTTCCCTTTACGATCCGGCATATCACCCAGTTCGTTGCCGGCGCGATCAGGGACGGAATACTCCGTATCACGAAAGAACTTCACGAGACCGTGATCTATCACGATCCCTGCTATCTCACCCGGGGGGTTGGGGTCATCGAAGAACCGCGCGACGTTCTCAGGAGCATTCCCGGCGTTACGGTCATCGAGTTCGAGCGCCACGGCTTGAACTCGCGGTGCTGCGGCTCGGGCGGCGCGGCGCGCAAGGTGTACCACGAGAATGCCATCAAGATGGGCAGACAAACGATCGACGAGGCAGTGGCGAAGAAGGCCGACCGGCTGATATTGAGCTGCCCGGCGTGCTATGCCAAAGTGAACGAGGCCATGGAAGGCCACCAGAACCAGATCCGGATCACGGACATCATGGAGCTGGTGAGCGGATTGATCGACGAAAAGACTTAAAACATCAATTTGCCACAAAGGCACCAAGACGCGAAGAAAGTCTTTAATTCTTGCGAGTTAATCAATACTCGGAGCCTGATGCATTTCTTCGTGCCTTCGTGTCTTCGTGGCGGAATTATTGTTTCTATTGGGTGAAAAATCATGAGCCATTATTCCATACGATGCAGGAAATGCGGAAAGACGCTGGAGAACTCCTATTGCGCCTTCTGCGAGCACTGCAAGGACGCTCTCCTTGTGACCGAATATCACGATCGCCGCTTCTTGGAGAGCGGCGCCAACGGCGTATGGAGGTTCAACTGGCTTCCGGTCCATCAGCTTACGTCGGTCCAGCCGGGGCCGCTGGTGTACCGTTCCCATGGTCTTGCTCAGCATCTCGGCCTTGAGCAGCTCTTCATCGCGTTCAACGGCTACTGGCCCGAGAAGGGGGCGCTGCTCGAAACCTGCACCTTCAAGGAGTTCGAAGCCGCCGTCGTGCTCCAGAACGCCCGGGAGAATGGCGTCGAGGGACTGATCGTCGCCTCGGCTGGGAACACGGCGCGGGCCTTCGCCCACCTTTCGACGGTAACGGGTTTTCCCGTGGTCATCGTCGTGCCGCAGATGTGTCTGACGGAGATGTGGTACCTTGAAAGCTCGTCCCTGGTGCCCACGCTGGCCGTGGGAGACGGCGACTACTCGGATTCCATCGATGTCGCGAAGCGCATCGCCCTGGTCACGGGCTTCCCCTTCGAGGGAGGGGTGAAGAACATCGCGAAACGGGACGGACTTGGCATCGTCATGCTCGAGGCGGTCTCGAAGATCGGAAAACTGCCGGACCACTATGTCCAGGCAGTCGGGAGCGGCACTGGCGCCATCGGAGGCTGGGAGATGGCCGAGCGGTTCATCAGGGACGGCAGGTTCGGCATGCGCCTGCCGAAGCTCCATCTGGGGCAGAACCTGCCCTTTGCGCCCATGCTGCACGCCTGGGAAATGGGCAGCCGGTCGCTGTTCCCCGGAGACCTGAATCCGGAGCTCATCGGCCACATCACCACGCGCGTGCTTTCGACCCGTTACCCCGCCTATTCGGTGCAAGGCGGCGTGTTCGATGCCCTCACCGCGGCCGGTGGAGGGATGTACGGCGTTGAGAACGAAGCGGTATACGCCGGAATGGACGACTTTCTCGCGGTCGAGGGTATCGACCTTGTCCCCGCGTCGGGTGTCGCCGTGGCCGTGCTCAAAGACGCCGTACGAAAAGGCGCTATCGGGAAGAGTGACACCGTTCTCCTGAACATCACCGGCGGCGGTGAGGCGCGGTTACGGAAGGACAAGCAGACCCATACGGTCATGCCGAAGTTCATATCGAAGAACGCGACGGAGAAAGAGATAGAGGAACTGCTGTGCCTAGACAAGAAGAAGAGCTCATAGCCATCCTGAAAAAGAACGGGGTGGACCTCACCGCATCGCTCCCCTGTGAGAAGATCAAGACCCTGCTCGAAATGGTCGGCCGGACCTTCACCCACCTGCCGCTGACGAGGGAGGAGGAGGGGGTGGGGATCTGTGCCGGCGCCGCACTGGCAGGGAGAAGGCCGGCGCTGTTCGTCCAGAGCTCGGGCATCGGGAACATGATGAATGCCCTTTTGTCCCTGACGCAGTTCTACGAGCTGCCACTGGCCTTGTTCGTGAGCCGGAGGGGCGTTTACCAGGAGAAGATCGAGGCGCAGTTTCCCATGGGCCGCCGGCTTCCGGGAATGCTTGCGGGCGCGGGGATCGCGTTCTCGGAGATCAATGCGCGGGAGGAGCTTGCTCTTGTTGATCGGGGGCTGGAGCGGGTCTACAGCACGAACAGCATCCACGCGTTCTTGATGAGCCCGGCGGTTTGGGAAGGGTCGGCGTGCGGAGCCTTCGACCCGAGCTCAGGCCGAGGGTTGCGGATTGCGGAGTGCGGAGAGTCGAAAGCCGAGTGCGGAGTGCGGAGTGCGGAGTGCGGAAGTTCAGTCGTGAAGCGGCAGGAAGCGCTAAAGCCCGCATATACTCGATACGAAATAATCAAGATCATTGCGCCGTACCTGGAACGGAAGGTCGTGGTGAGCAATCTCGGCTGGCCGTCCAAGGAACTCTACGCGGTCAAGCACCAGCCGTCGAACTTCTACATGCTCGGCAGCATGGGCATGGCCACCCCCATCGGCCTTGGCATCGCTCTCTCATCAAATAAAGAAGTGGTCGTCATCGACGGCGACGGCAGCTTGCTCATGAACCCCGGCACGCTCGCGACGGCTGCCTTCGCTTCTCCCGCGAACCTCACGATCGTTGCCATCGACAACGGCGCCTACGGGTCAACGGGAAACCAGCCGACGCTCGCGGGATACTGCGTTGACCTTGAACAGGTCGCGAGGGGATTCGGTTTCAGGAACACAGTGAAGGTGGCGGGGGAGAAAGAATTGACCGAGGCGATGAAGGAGAAACGGAAGGGACCGGTGTTCCTTCACGTCCTGGCATTACCCGGGAACAAGGACGTGCCCAACATCCCGGTGCATCAGCTGGAGATCAAGAAACAGGTGCAGGAGTTTTTGAGAAGGGCATGACGCGATGGGTAACGGGCGCGGCGGCATTTTGCCGCGTCCCTCGTGAGCGATTTGTTAGGAGAGATTGTTTGCCATTTGCAGATAGGAGACTTCTGAAATATTTGCTTTCTCTTTTGCATGTTCAATCGTCATGCTGACGAGATTGCCTTTTTCATCAAAATCGATATAAAGGTTTTCTGCGATTTCTTTTGTTTCTACCACGGGGGCCTCTGAGAAGTCTATCAGCGCCGTATCCGTGTCTGCGAAATATCGGATTCTCATGATCTATTCCTCCTTAAAGCTTCGGTCAAAAAAAGCGTTATCAACCAATAGCAACCAATAGGGTCAGGTCCTTTGTTATGGTATCGGCCTCAATCGAGCCCAGCGTCCTTGTGGACGGGTTGGTTGGAAATAAAGACGTTGATTCATAGATCGTCAGGGCGGAGGCCCGTCTTTTTTGCGATTCGAGCAAGCATGCGGGGACCGATTTCTACCCCATCGTGAAAGGCGAATACATAGTCAGGCCATCCTGGCCGTGAAAGAACTCGGTGGGAACCGGCAGTCTCTCGTTTAATAGACCAGCCGATATGAAGGAGAGCTGCAAGGAGAGTGCGGGCTTTCGTGGAAGGCCATTGGCTCATGCAGGGACCGCGAAAAGTTCATCGAGTTCCGGGATGGTCTCTCCATGATCTATCCGGTCTGCGATAACTCGCAGGGCAAGCGCTTCAACTTTGGCGATGGCCTCTTCACGGGTCTTTCCGTACGATAAAACGCCGGGGAGATCGGAAACTTCGGCGATCCAGCGCCCGTCTTCTTCTTTCTCGATATCTATCTTCATTATTTATTTCTCCTCTGCTGATAAATTTATCTGAACATGGAACTGATTGCAAGCCTAAATTTATCAGTGGTTAAGACCTTCGAGACCTTTGCAACTTGGCCGTCTAAAGACTTCATCATGAGCTCAGTCGAACGAGATTGTTCATGCTTCTCCTGTGTGTTACTACAACTTCCCCGTTTTCCTGTACTCTTCTACATATACCTTGATGGCCCTGAGGATCATCCAGTCCATCGTAACACTATTGTCCTTTGCTATCTGGATCATTGCGTCGATCAATTCCTTGTCGATCGTCGGCATACCGGACGCCTGCGGCGGTGGTGCAGTAGCTTCTTCGCTTCTATCAAACGTTGCTCCGGGCGTCCGCTTGAGATATTCCCGTCGAAGCAGGTCCTTGAGACCCTGGACATCTCCGCTCTCGATGGCCTTTCTAACATCCTCAGGCACTTCTCCCGGTGGAGATATCTGCTCTGCTGCATTCATTTCGGGTGAAAGGGACGGTTGCTCCCGCGCAGGAGACGGAGACGCCGCCGGTGGGCCTCCCATCGGCATCATCCCGGTCATTCCCATCATCATGGTGGCCATCTTCCTGGCGGCCTCATTGTCGGGCATTTCCTGCTGGAGGAACTCATCGAGCTTTCCTTCCGCCATGGCCTGGGCCATCCGGTCGGCGGTGAGGGGCTCCTGCTCGTCGTTGTGCTGACCGGCCCTCTTGCGGGTGAAGGGTGTAGATGGCGGCTTGGGAAGGGGCTTTTCGTACTGTGACATGGGTGACACCTCGCTTGATATTGATTACTGTACTATACACCGGAGCCACGCAAATCTGTAACCAATTTTGCCACGAAGACACAAAGGCACGAAGAAATACTAATAATTGTACGGTCTATTAACCGGTAATTCTTAAAGATATCTTTGTGTCTTGGTGCCTTTGTGGCAGAATTATTGTTTCTAATGTGCGTTGAATTTGATTATTTAGTAACTGAAGACGTTTATCAGATTATCAGATATTCCGGGAAGGACAGATATCTTCCAGCACGCATTTATCGTGCTGCGGCTTCCGGGCCTGGCAGACGGCCCTGCCGTGATAGATCAGCAGGTGGGAGAAGTTTGCCCATTCCTTCTTTGGAACGGCTTCCATCAGATCCAGCTCGATCTTGACCGGGTCGGCATGTTTGGTCAGGCCGAGCAGACAGGATAGCCGCTTTACGTGGGTGTCGACGGCGATGCCCTCATTGATGCCGAAGGCGCCGGAGAGGACGATGTTCGCGGTCTTGCGCGCGACGCCGGGGAGGGTGATGAGCTCTTCCATGGTACGGGGGACCGTGCCGCCGAAGGTGTCCAGGAGCATGATGGCGGCCTTGTGGATGTTCTTTGCCTTGTTGTTGAAGAAATTGACGGAGCGTATGTCCCGGGCGGTCGCTTCCGGTTTTGCCTTCGCGAAGGCCTCCATGCTTTTGTATTTCTTGAACAGGCCCGGCGTGATCTTGTTCACCTGGAGGTCGGTGGTCTGTGCGGAAAGGATAGTGGCCACCATCAGCTCGAAGGGCGTTTGGAACCGCAGGACGGTCAGCGGGGTCCCCGGGTATTCCTTCTTCAGACGCCTGGTAATGATGCTGACTTTTTCGCGGTTGGTCATGAGAATATGCTTCGCTCGGCCTGGACGCGCGATCAGTACTTGTGACAATGCGAGCAGAGTTCCATGGCCTTCTTTGCCGGGTACCGGAAGAGCTTGACGTTGTCCGAACTGTGCGGGTTGTGGCAGCTTGCGCAGGAGAACAGCTTGCCCTCCCGCTTGGGGTCCTTGGCTTCGGACGGAGATTCTTTGCCGCTCTTTCGCGATTTTTTGGGAAGCCCGAGGGGATGGCCTTTCTGCGAAAAACCGGCGATGGCATGGGGCTGATTGTTCACTTTGTCGTGACAATCGAAGCAGACAGTATATTGTGCCTTGAGGAGCAGTCCCGGATTGTCGGCAGAATGCGGGTCGTGGCAGGTCAGGCATCCCATCTGGACCGCGGCATGGACGTTCTTCCGGGAGAAATCCGCCTTATCATGACAGTTGAAGCAGAGGCCGGGAACCGCGGCAATAAGAAGTTTTTCGTTATTCGATGCGTGGGGGTTGTGACAGCCCGTACAGCCCATACCGACGGCGGCGTGCACCGTCTTTTTCGTGAATTTGGCCTTGTCATGGCAACCGTAGCAGAGTTCGGGCTGTTCCGCCGACAGGCCCTTCGTGATCGTATTGGTCTTCTTGTGAGGCACCTTGAGGGCGTCAGCGATGCCGCTGTGGCATGACGGGCAGCCCATCGGGACGGCGGCATGCACGATCTTGATCCTGACCGTGAGGCTTGCGTGGCATTTATTGCAATCGATCTCCGCCGGCTGTGCAGAAGGGCCGGCCGGAGCCGCCGGGGCCACGGAGGGAATGGACAGCAACGCTGCCACGGCAGCGAACAAGCCGAAGGATCTCAATATCCGCATGCAGAACCTCCTCAGACGATCGGCAGGGTAGGTATTCCGGTACAACAGTGTTTCGATTGTAGCCGATTTTCCCTGCCGGCGCAACCACCTTTTCACGGGAGGGCACCAGGAAAATCATGTATTATTATCCTGCGGGGAGTCCCGCGGACATCTTTTTGTTTGACAGTCCGATGCCACTTCATTAATATTCAGGACATGGTGGAACGCGCAAGGAATGACGACGACAAAGACTGGGAATACGGCGATGTCTGGAAGACGGGATCGCCCGATGATCCGGTTCCCGAGGATGCTACGGAATATGTTGCGATCCTCCGCGGGGACACCGGCAAAGGCCTCAGCGATACCACCATGCTGGAGTACGTCCTGTTCCTCGGGGAGCGCGGCATCGCGGCCACGTTCGATGCTTTTCCCCTGGAGCAGATCAAAACCTATGTCCTGAAGGTGGAAGCGGGGAAGGAAGAAGAGGCGATAAGACTTCTGGAAGAGAAGTGGTCAGGCGGCAAGTAGCACGGGGCAGGAAGGAAAACGTGCGGTCCCATTATTTGAACCTTGCCACTTGGTACTTGACCCTTGACCCTATTTTTATGGAGGCATCATGTCTGAAGAAAAGGAAATTCACGGGCTCGAGGGTGGGCTTGAGGCCTACAAGTCGAAGGTCACCCAGGTCAACAAGGCGACGCTCACCTGGGACAGGGAGCTCATCTTCGTCGGGCGCACGAACCGCGGATACGAGGTGGAATATGACGCCCAGCAGCAATGGGGCTGTTCGCCCACGGAGACGCTGCTGCTGTCCGTGGCCGGCTGCATGGGGATCGACATGGTCTCGTTCCTCAAAAAGATGAAATGCGAGATCAAGACCTACAAGATGGACATCATGGGCGAGCGGAACCCAACGCCCCCCCAGTATTATACCGCCATTGATATGGTCATCTCCGTGGCCGGCTCGGGCCTTACGGCGAAGAAGATCGAGCGCGCCATCTCCCTGTCCCAGGAGAAGTACTGCTCCGTCTATCACTCCCTCCGCAAGGATATGAAGGTGAAGGTGGAGTATACGTTCGAGAACGCGTGACGCTCACGCGAATTGGAAAGTGTAAATTGAAAATTGGAAATTGCAAATGTGTGGGGCAAGGGCTCGGGTCCATTTGCTAATCCATTTTACAATCTGCAATTTGAAACTTCCAATTTCCAATAATTCTTTTGTTCTATGGCTAAGGTACGGCTTCTCAAAAACGGCTCCGAGATCTTTCCCGCGATGCACGACTCCATCGACCGTGCTGTTTCCTTCGTCGGGCTGGAAATGTATATCTTTGCCGATGACGGGACGGGGAGGGAGTACCGGGAACGTATGGTGAGCGCGGCCAAGCGGGGTGTCCGGGTCATGGTGATGGTGGACGCCGTGGGCTCGTGGCCGCTTCCGGAGTCCTTCTGGGACGAGTTGCGGAACGCGGGCGGCATGGTGCGGCAGTTCCGGCCGGTATGGCGGGGCATGTTCCTCTTCCGAAACCACCGGAAGCTCCTGCTGGTGGACGACCGCATCGCCTATATCGGCGGCATGAACATCGCCGACGAGTACTTCCTTGGATCCGGCGGCGAACCGGCCTGGCGGGACAATGCCTTCGAGATCACGGGCAGCGAGGTGGATCAGATCAGGCGTTCCTTTGACCGGATGTGGACGCGGGCGGAAATGCCGTTCCGCAAAATGGTCCTCTCACTGCGCCATGGGCGAAGAAAACGCGAACAACCTGGATCCGAAAGCCTGCGATTTCTCGAGAGCGGCCCGGAGGACCCCATGCAACCGGTGCGGAGTGCCTATCGCCAGCTCATCGGGGGGGCCGGCAGGAGCATCGATCTTGCCATGGGGTATTTCTACCCCCACGGCAGGATCCTGCGGGCGCTCAAGCGGGCGGTCCTGCGCGGCGTTCGTGTGCGGCTCCTGTTCTCCCAGAGGAGCGACGTGGCCGTGGCCCGTTGGGCGGCGCGGGGCCTGTACGGCAGGCTGCTGCGTGACGGCATGGAGGTCTGGGAGTATCGGCCCTCCATGATGCACGCCAAGCTTGCGATCATCGATGATGTCGTGGTCGCCGGTTCGGCAAACCTGGACATACGGAGCGGCCGTATCAACAATGAACTGGTGGCGGTCGCACTCGACGAAAAGCTGGCGCGACAGGCCCTCACCGATTTCGAGGAGGACCTGAGGCAGTCCGACCGGATCTCTCTTGAGGAATGGAAGGAGCGGCCGCTGTTCCAGAGGGTCAAGGAACGTATCAGCGCCTGGCTGCTGGCCCGCCTCGATATCTTCATCGCCCGGGCCGAAATGGCGCGGATGATGCGGTAGTCAGGAGCAGTGCGGAGTGCGGAGTGCGGAGTGAAGAATCCGGCCGCAACCAAAGGTAACGTCAATCGGTTACGATGCCCGTATCGTCAAGCG
>CAYILT010000134.1:0-9563 GCA_964364055.1 uncultured Nitrospiraceae bacterium
GAAAACAGTTGATTTCAACATATAGGGGTATCCCACACTAAACCCGGAAGCGGCAGTTTGTATCTGCCTGAAAAATCGAGATTGCCGCGTCCCCCGGATCGTGTCCGGGGCTAAAGGCGCTCCTCGAAATGACCGTAGTGGGTACTTTTCGATACCATCATATTTGATGGTCTCGTAAAAAGTCGTCTCCCCGGTTCACCCCGTTAGACCTTCTTGCATAGCGAGGAGGCTTGGATTTCCGTGGATTCGTTCCATTAGCCTGATAGGTCTAACGGGGTAAAAACCGGGGTCCAGTAAGCATTGAACTCAATGAAATAGAACCAATAGAACCAATAGGGTCACGTCTTGTAATTTGATATTCACCTCATTTCATATAAGATATAATTCCGCCGTCAACTCCGGACCTTCTATTATTACCGCTTCTGCGTTCTTTGTATTTCCCATCTCCACTCTACCCCTCGTCCGATGTGCGTTACTAAGGTGATACAAAAAATAGTTACTGCGAATCTGTTGTGACTTTGTCCCTTCGAGTTCTCGCATAGGCGCCGCCCAGCGCAGCGATGATCATCGCCAGAGGAATGAACAGGACAAAGGAAATAATGACGCCGCTGAACGCGGAAAGTCCGAGACCCTGTGGTCTGATCAGATAATTGAGGAGAAAGATCCCGCCTTTCAGAACGACATGGTCGATGTAATATATGGCGGTTCCCGCCAGGGCAGACTGCCATGTCCCGCCGATGTTCTTCCGTACCACGAGCCATCCCGCATAGAATATGATCGCTATCCTGCCGATGTTGTATACAACATCTCCGAAATTATCAGGCAATAATGATAAGAGGGTGTTTACCAGGAAAAAATTGATGACGATAAAGAAGATCGGCCATCTGATAACCGCAAGATATTTTTTCATGGTCCCTCTCTCATCCTGCCTGCCGCCAGGGACGGGAGAATACTTTTTCGGTTTGCGACCAAGAACCACTGGGTTTTTGACTATAATATAATCAGAATCACTTGACAATAATGAAAGAATATGTGATTATTTCACATAAGTTAATAAACATTGCAACTAAGGGCCGTCTGTTTTGCTTTAGGCGCTCTGTGTGCAGACAATGGAGGTTTCCATGAAGAACAGCAGATTTTGGTCGCCCTATGCAGCGGGGGCCGGTCTTGGACTGACCCTACTGGCGACGTTCTATGTTGCGGGACGGGGTCTGGGTGCGTCGGGCGCCATGACCCTTGTGACCGCCGAGAGCGCGTATTCCCTGTTCCCCGATTTCATCAGCCGGTTGAAATATTTTTCCCAGTATGTGGATGTGATAGCGCCGCTCATAAACTGGAACCTTTTTTTACTCTTCGGTCTCCTGCTGGGTTCCTTGACCGGCGCGCTGGTCACCCGGAATTTCAAGCTCAGGTTCGACAAGGGCGAGGGGATGAGCGTGAGGACGCGGCTGATCACGGCGTTCTCGGGCGGCATGCTCATCGGCTTTGCGTCCCGGCTTGCCCGCGGGTGCACGAGCGGCGTGGCCCTTACCGGAGGGGCCCAGCTCGCGGTTGCCGGATGGATCTTTGTGATCGCAATGTTCGCGGCCGGCTTTCTTACGGTTGCGCTTTTCAGGAGGGTATGGTCATGACAGCGCCTTTTGAAGTGGGCCAGGTCCTCAGTCTCGGACTGGCAATCGTGTTCGGATTTTTTTTCGGCCTCTCCCTGGAACGGGGAGGGCTTGGGGACCCGCATAAGCTGACCGGGGTCTTCTACCTTCGGGACTTCACCGTGCCCAAGGTCATGTTCACGGCCATCCTTGTCGCGGGTTCGGGCCTGTATCTGCTTTCCGATCTCGGCCTCCTGGACCTCAGCAGGGTCTGGATCATACCGACGTTCTTCTGGCCCCAGCTTGCGGGCGGGGCCTTGTTCGGCATCGGCTTTGTGGTGAGCGGCTACTGCCCCGGGACGGCGGCTGCGGGTCTCGCGACCGGAAGGCTCGACGCGCTGGTCGTGATGCTCGGCATCGGCGCGGGTTCGCTCCTGTTCGCGGTTGTGTATCCCGCGCTTGAAGGCTTCTATCTCTCATCGGACATGGGTACGGCTACGCTCCAGAAGCTTCTGGGAGTGAACCACTGGGTCGTACTCATCGCGCTGGCCGTCATGGCCGGCGGGATGTTCTTTGCCATGGAGCGGTTTGAGAAGCGGGCGAAGCATCCGTAATGGGTCAGCGCGGCGCGTGAAGACGCTTCGCCTGGCGGTTGAAGAGATTGAACTTGAGGGCCAGCCAGATGAGGCTTTTTGCGCTTTTCATGACGACCGTAACGTCGCTGAGAGAATGCAGGTCAAGCAGCTTCCTGAACAGGAAGGAAGGCCTGAGATAGAATTTCCTGAAGGCGATCTGCCGGAGCCTGTGGATATCATCGCGGGTCATGGTATTAGGAATGAAGGCCGCTCCCTGATAGGTGAAATCCGAAAGCTCATCGGACACCGTTCCGAACCGGTCCATGTTGTCATAGAGATAGGTGCCGGGGAACGGCGTGATGGCGTGAAAGTTCGCCATGTCCGGATTCAAATTCACCGCGAATTCTATGGTCTGAAGACCTTCCTCGAACGTTTCGCCGGGAATCCCGAACATGAACGGCGTGCTGACCTTGAGGCCCACGTCCTGTGCCGTCCGCACGGCTGTCCGGATCTGCTCCAGCGTCGTTCCCTTTCTGATCGTATCGAGGTTCTTCTGCACGCCGCTTTCAGCGCCGAACAGGATCGCCCAGCACCCGGCGTCCTTGAATGCCTGTAAGAGCGGCCGGTCGACCTGGTTGACACAGGCCGAGGCAAACCACGAGATCGAAAAGCCTCTTCGCTGGATCTCTCTCGCTATCTCCATTGCCCGGTCATAATCAGCGGCAAAGGTATCGTCGAGGAACTTTATCTCCTTATACCCCTGCCGGATGCAAAGCTCGATCTCCTGCATCACGTTCCCGACGCTCCTGTAGCGAATCCCGCTTTTCCGCTCCTTGTCCATCTGGAAACAGTAGATGCAATGCCTGTTGCAGCCCCGCGAGGTTATCATCACGGCCACGGGCTTTTTCCGGTACGTGCCCGGCGGGGGGATGTAACGGTCCGCATCGCCCAGGAGCTCCCGGGCGGGGAAGGGCAGGGAGTCAAGATCGGTGATGAGAGGCCTCGCAGGATTCTTGACGATGCGCTGGCCTTCCCGGTACACGACACCCGGAACCCCTTCCAGGTTTTTGCGGTTCTTGAGGCGGTCCACGATCTCGAGCATCGTGTATTCACCTTCGCCCGTCACCACGGCGTCAATATCAATGTCCGCGTCAACCAGGCAGCGATCCTGGACCGCGATGGGATAGGGACCTCCGGCGAGAATGAAACAGTCGCGGCGGTACCGGCTTTTCAGATCGGCAGCGGTCTTCTTGGCCTTGTTCCAGCCGAAGGTGGTCGCATAGAGCCCGACCATGTCCGGCTTGAAGCTGCGGACCTCGGCGAGCACCTGCTCATGGTTCAGAAAAGCGCCGTTAATGAACCTGACCTCATGGCCCGCCCTTTGAAGCACGGCCGCCACGGAGAGCGTGCCGACCGGCTGCCAGTAGTTTATCTGCGAGCTTGCCGTTTTCGAGGAAAAGATCTCTTCGGGGACCCAGGCAGGTATGACGAGCGCGCACTTCATGGGATCATCACGTGCGGGCGAGGACGAGTTCGTCCCGTTCGATGGCGTTTGCAGGAGGGGATCTCCGGATGACCTCCTCCGCGGTCTCTATGCCTGACCGTATTGCCACATCCATATTATAATACCGGAACATGCCGCTTCTCCCTGCGATGTGAAGATTGCTGAAGCGATCCAGGTAGTCGAACAGCACCTCGGCATGGTCATCGTACCCGACCTCAAAGAGCGGATAGGCCTTCGGTACCCTTACGATCATGCTGTCAAGGACCTCTTGCCGATCGACAAAACCGAGCCGAACAAGGTTGTCGACGGTCAGGTCCGTGAGCGCTTCATCGCTCATGTTCCAGACGGCATCGCCTTTGAAACTGAAATATTCCATGACCAGGAGCGATTTCCCTTCCGGCGCCATGGCCGGGCTCCAGTTCGTCGGTTCATGTATCCTGCCGAAGGGGATCTTTTGCTCCGGAATGTAGAGCCAGGTCTGGTCCGTGACGCGTTCCCGGTCCACCATGATCGCCACGATCACCAGGTCCCGGAACCTGAGTTTCGCCGCCGCTTCGAGGACAGGAGCGGGCGGGGCGGGAGAGAGCATGTTCACGAGGGCGGTGAGGGGGATGCTGGAGATGCATTCTTCGGCCGGGACCGTGAACTGCCGGTCCTGATCGCTGACCGTGATGCTCTCGACCCTGAGCGAATCATGGTTGATCCGAACGACCTTCGTGCCGGTATGGACATCACCGCGCTTTTCTATCTCATCCCTGAGACGGTCGGAGATCCGTCCGATCCCGAGGGACGGATAGGTAAAACTGTCCGTCAGTGTCGCCAGGTCCCTTCCGCTGAACTTGAAAAAGGCGTTCTTTACCGCTTTTGCCAGGGAGAGCCCTTTTATTCGCTGGGCGACCCAGGTCGCGCTGATCCTGCTGCAATCGATGCCCCAGACCTTCTCGCTGTATTCCTTGAAATAAAGAGTGAACATGGTGCGGCCGAAATTGCTCACCACCCAGTCCTCGAGAGAGACAAGAGCCTTTTTTCTCACGGCCCGTTTCGCGGTCTCCCAGACGTAGTCGGCGAGGATCCTTGCGGTGGTCGGTATGCCCAGGCCGAACATTGCGTTGAGCGGCCTGAGGGGATAGTCGAAGTATTGGTCGCGCAGATAGATCTTGCTGCTGCGCCGGACCGGGACCATTTCCTGTCCCATGAGGTCCCGCACGAGCGCATCGACCGCTTTATCGCTCGTGAAAAAGCGGTGGCCGCCGAGATCAAAACGGAAGCCGTTGCGTTCGATCGTTTTCGACAGCCCGCCGACCTCGGTATCCCCTTCGTACACCTGTACGGGGAGTCCGGCATTCGTCAGGGTATATCCCGCCGAAAGGCCGGAGAGGCCGCCGCCTAGAATGATGATATCGTTCGCTCGTCCGTTCAAACAGTCACCTGAGGGAATCCATGGAAATAAACCTTTTGGAAAGGATAGTCACATATTACTGCTAATCATAGGCAGGGTAAAGCGGAAAGATTGGCGGCGAAAAGCTCCTCCACAGCACCGGGACCATCCCGGATACTGCGGAGGTGTTCAGACGCTGCTGCGCTATTTCACGATCAGGACAGGGACATCCGCGCCGTCAGCGACCTCCCGGCTGACGCTTCCCATGAAAAGGTGTGTGGTCCGCTTGGTGCGGGACCCGATCACGATCATATCGGCCATTACGTCCTTTGCCGTTTTCAGTATCTCTTCGGCCGGGTGACCCTTCCTGATGACGGTCTTGATACCTTTTAAGCCTTTTTGTTCGAGGGCCTTTTTGTAATGCGTGAGGATTTTCTGAGCTTTTTTATCTAATGCTCGCTGGTATTCGGTTCCTTTCAACACCTCCTTGAGGGTGGCCATTTCCGCCTCACCGAGCATTTCATCGATGAGCGATTTGTTGCCCTCAAATTTTTCCACGTACACCAAGGTGATGGTTTTGGGACGCATACAGGCGCAAAAACTGCTATACGTGGAAAACGCATTTTTCGTTCCCTTGGTCTCGTCTACTGCGATGAGTATATGTTTCATGTTTTCTCCGTCCTTTGCCTTAGTGATGATATCATGCCATGGGGACCTGTATGCAGCGCTGTGTCACCTGTTCCGTTTAAGCGGTATCCGGTCCTGCAATGGCACAAGACATCTGCTGCGTAAGCACGTAAGTACTATTTGCCCTGTCCACCTTTCGGGCGGGCCGCCGGAGCCCCATGCCCGCCTGCCTTGGGAACAGGAGCCCCGTACCCGCCTGCCTTGGGAGCAGGAGCCCCGTACCCGCCTGCTTTCGGAGCAGCGCCGTACCCTCCCGCGGGACGAGCCGTACCATAGCCGGCCGCGGCGCCCCGGCCCTGGGCAGACTTCGCCACCACGTCATGTTGCTGACTGTAGATCGTCAGGAACCCCAGGATGACCACGAGAATTCCTATTATCACCATCGTCGGTTTATTCATTCTTTATCTCCTCTTCGGTGAGGGGGAGCGAATCATCCCTTTTTGATTTTGAATATGATCTTACCGGCTTCCTTTTTTTCCTCCATCAGGTCATGTCCCGCCTGGTCCAGCATCTGCTTGATGGTCTCCGCCGACGAGGGGTTATCGAACACCATGTTGAGGATCTCCCCTTCTTGTATCTTCTCGATGGATTTTTTGCAGTAGATCTGCGGATGGGGGCACACATAACCACATACATCGAGCATGTAGGTCCCATCAGCGCTCTTTTCGAATTTCATAGCCATGACGAATTTCCTCCCTGAATTTTTGTGGTACTAAAAGTTTGCCAGCTCTTTTGCCATCTTTCTGTCAGACCACCAGTTGAAGAACTTGACCCCGAAAAATGCGCCGCTTACCATACCCAGGCCATACAACCATCCGCTCGGATCACCGCCTGCAACGCGGATGAAGAACGCTCCGATATTGCAGCCGAGCGCGGGCCGGGAGCCGACGCCCATCAATATCCCGCCGGTGAGACCCCACACGATGAGCTCTCCTTTGGGCAGTTTGAACTTGAACTCGTTGCTCAGCCGCGCCATCACCATCGCGCCGAAGATGATGCCGAAGGACATCCAGAGCGCCGGGTTACGCCATGGCTCGGGAAGCCCGTTGTTGACTCCGAAAAAGATATTGTCGTGCATGTTCCATCCGAACTTCTCGAGTATCCACCCGCCGAGCTGGCCTTCCTGACTGGTGATATACCAGTATCCCGGATCGAACACCGTGCCTTTGATCGAGGTGTCCGCCGCATGTCCCATTTTTATCAGGAGTTCTCCGAAGTTGCTGATCCCGAACTTGATCTGCATCCCTTTCATGACAAAGATGTGGAGGCCGGCGACAATTCCGATAATGATTCCCATGATGGTCGTTCTCTTGGACGCGGTGATCATGCTCCAGATGCCGGCAAGCTCATCGCTAAAACCCATGGTACCGCCCGTTGCCTTGGCCCTTTTCTTAAGAAACCCTTTTCTAATATAGAAGTAGTAGATCGTGACGAGGAGAAGCGCGGCGGGGATCAGGGCGTTGATCAGGGAGTCGGCGATGAAGTATTTCGAGATGCCCGGAAGGCCGGAAAACGCCGCGGTCTTGGATAACTGAACGACCGGCTGGTCCCACACGTAGCCGGCCAGGTAGATGTCGAAGGACGACGTCATCTGGGCGGCCGGGATCCCTTTTGCCATTGCCTTGTCAAACCAGGACTGGGGCATCAATCCGTTGAACCAGTTTACATCAACGAAAACCGCCTGTCCTATGCAAAGGCCGAAGAACGCGGCGAGAAACGACGTCCCATTGCCTTCTCCGATCTTATACAGCGAGCCGGATGCGCAGCCACCGGCGAGTACCATGCCCACGCCGAAGATCAAACCGGCTATCAGCGTGTGTATGCCGAATGGCGCGGGATGGAACGTGCTCATGTCCGTGGAGGCCAGCGTGGCCTGAATGAGGCTGAAGAAGACAAGCGCCACCAGGATACCGACGGCCATTCGCGGGACCCCCGCGGCAAAAAGGTCTCGCGACGCAGAGGCGAAGCAGAACCGGCCATACTGCAGCATCATCCCGTAGGCAAACCCGAACCAGATGTAAACTACTACATACATGTAATATGCATTCACCTGGTAATAGATCATGCTGATGAGAATGAGCAGGCCTGTTATGGCAAAGGCCCATATCTGATTTTTCTTCTCTTCCATAAGACTATTTCCCCCTTAAAAATAGCGTTGAAAGACGAAATTACGAATGCGACGACGATTGACGAGCTAAGGCAGGCCCCCCCTTCATTTTCAGGATCGTATTGAAAAACCCATAAGGTTTATTAATGGGATGTGAATGCAAACTTATGAGAGGAAATTCATCCGACATATGCATGTGTAGTTATAGTTACTATTAATTCAAAAATCAAGTGCTATTTTTTGCGCTATGTTTCTGAATTTCTTGACTTTGCAACATAATAACCGATGAACACAGCAAGATGCATTTTGCAACGGATTGGGAAAAATTGGTCTTTCGTATTTTAGTTGAAAAAAGCTGTACAAACCAGAAACCGAGAAAGGCTAAGATTCGTCCGCAGATTCCAAAAGTAGGCGCTTCTAAGCGACACAGATTCCACAGATTAAAAAAAAGACCGTTCTGAACCGTGTTTTAAAGATTAAATCTGCGTCAATCTGCGAAATCCGTGGATAAGTTTTTCCTCCGTGCCTTTGTTTCTGTGGTCATACCTTGCCTTCAACTTTATTACGAATGAACCGAAAAAAATGAATGGCCAGTGAGGGCGGAGACAGTGTTTACTCATGCGTCCGGGCAGGGAGGTCATTCGATGGTTGATAGATCCTGACGCCTACCGTGTATTTGAACACGTCCTCGTTCACCTGGAACGATCTTGATAATCGGTAGCCGTCGAGCTTCCTGGCGAGCCCCGTGGGGAAAGAACCATCGGAAGCATTCGACAGCACGACGACCGGAATGGTTGCCGCCGGTTCAGGGGAGGACTCATAGTAGGCGGGATTCCGGTATTCCCAGGTGAAACGGAGCGAGGAGCGCAGGATCTCTTCAGGGGGCAGGAGCGATTCGTCGCGGTAGTGATACCGTATCTGTTTATTGGTGAACAGATCGAGGAGGGGCACGGAAACCGCCGGGTTCGCGACCGGCTCCTCCGGCGCGATCGTGACGACCTCGATGGCATTTCCCGGCAAGGTGTTCAGATACTCGCCGGCATGTTTGAGATTGACACCGCTCATACTCTTTGCGAAGGGGAGGTATGCGGAGAATGCGATGACCAGCGATGTCGCCACGGCGCCGAGCACGATGGATCGCCGGAGGTCTTCCCGGGTTATGATTTGCAGTCCGTAGCTTGCCATGAGCGCCAGCATCGGAAAGAGGGGAAGCAGGTAGCGGATCCTTGTTATATGAAAGAGAACCGGGAGAAGGATAAGCCAGCAGATGATCAGGTACGTTGCATCGCGTTTCCGGAAAGCGACGACGATGGACGCAAGGGCCGATGCGGTGATGACGGGATGTATCTGGAACAGAAAGGTCGATAGAAAGCTCTCGTGCCACCGCGCGAGCCCCGGTCCCTGGAATTCCCGCAACAGGGTCATCTGTTCCCGCACCACATCGTATTTAAGGAGCAGGACCGCTCCGGCGAGCACGCCCGCCGCGAGGAGGATCGCCAGGCCCCTCTTGAGCGGCACGCCGCCGCCGGACCCTGCCCGCTGAATGGCACGAACGATCAGCGCGATAACGAGGACCGACAGCATGAACCACGCGGAATATTTCGAGAGGACGGTCATGACGATCGCGGCGATGGAAAGCGCGATGCGTGAGACACCTCCCTGGTCTACGGCCTCCAGGTACGCGTAGAGCGAGAGGGCGAGAAAGAACATGGTCGGGACATCG
>CAYILT010000135.1:0-914 GCA_964364055.1 uncultured Nitrospiraceae bacterium
GCGAAGACCTCGGCCCCAACCCCGCTCTGTTCGCAGAGATGGCCCAGATCCGAGGACAGCCCGTCACTCACATCGATCATGGCCGATGCGATTCCCGCTGCGGCAAGCCTTCGTCCCCATTCTACGCGGGGGAGCGGCCTCAGATGACGTTCAATAAGTCTCTTTATTCCGGACTGCACATTGCGGATTTCGGATTTTTTATTCCGCACTCCGCACTCCGCACTCCGCAATATCTCCAGCCCCGCCGCCGAATCCCCCAGCATCCCGGTCACATAGATCAGGTCACCCGGCCTCGCTCCCGAACGGGTCACGATCTTTTTCCGGGCCACTTCGCCCAAGACCGTGACGCTGATGACAAATCCCTTCTTCGAACTGCACGTATCGCCGCCGACGAGCACGGTCTCGAACTTCTTCAGGCAGGCGTTGACGCCCCGGTAGAATTCGCCGATGTCCTCGACCGTGAAAGACGGCGGGATCCCCAGCGCCGTAAGGCAGAAGCGGGGAACGCCGCCCATGGCCGCTATATCGCTCAGGTTCACGGCCGCTGCCTTCCATCCCAGGGAGTACAGATCAGTGGTTGTGAGGTCGAAGTGGACGCCTTCGATCAGCATGTCGGTGGTGGCAAGGAGCGTGGAGGAAGGAGAAAGCAAAAGCGCCGCTGCATCGTCTCCGATGCCGATCGGCGCTTGTTTCGCGTTGCGGGGCGCGGTCTTCTTGATCCTGTCGATCAGTCCGAATTCACCAAGGTCGGATATTTTCATTGGTTCATTTTACCACGGAGGTTCACCCCGTTAGAAAGGTCCTTTCTAACGGGGCAAGCGGAGACACGGAGGAACCGCTTTAAACAAATTTCCCTCTCCCGGAGGAGAGGGATGCGTAGTGAAGGTGTTATGCTGTTGTCTGTTGTCTGTTGT
>CAYILT010000135.1:924-9538 GCA_964364055.1 uncultured Nitrospiraceae bacterium
GGCTTAGTGCCTTGGTGGTAATAAAGGTTTTTTCTCTGTGTTCTGTTGTCTGTTGTCTGCATCCTGTTGTCTTTCTGCTTTCTTCTGACTCCTGTCTACTGTCTCCTGTCTACTGTTTACTATATGATCAATGCGTCGCCCGTGACCTGCCGGGCTTCTTCCCGCGGGCTATGCGGCGGGGCAGCTTCTTCTGGAGCGCGGTCCGGAACACATCGTCCATGGTCTCGGCCAGGACGAAATTCATGCCCTTCCGGATCTCCTTGGGGATATCGTCAAGGTCCTTCTCGTTCAGCTTGGGAATGATGACGGTCGTGATCCCCGCCCGCCGCGCCGCAAGCGTCTTTTCCTTGAGACCGCCGATCGGCAGGACCCGGCCTCGCAAGGTGACCTCGCCGGTCATGGCCAGGTTCTTCCGCACCGGCTCGTTCGTAAAGACCGACGCCAGCGCAGTGGCCATGGTGACGCCGGCCGAGGGGCCGTCCTTCGGGATGGCCCCTGCGGGAACATGGATGTGCACGTCGGTCTTGCCGAAGCGCTCGGTGTTGATGCCCAGTTGGGCCGCCCGGGAACGGACATAGGTGAGCGCCGCGTGAGCGGACTCCTTCATCACGTCGCCGAGCTGGCCGGTGAGGGTGAGCGTGCCCTTGCCCTTCATCGTGGTCGCTTCTATATAGAGAACGTCGCCGCCGGTCTCGGTCCAGGCGAGGCCCGTCACCACGCCTATCTCGTCCTTCGTCCGCTCCGCCTCGGGCAGGAACTTCGGAACACCGAGGTATTTGTGCAGGTTTACCGTCGTGATCGTGAACTGGCCGGTCTCTCCCTCGGCGATCTTCCGCGCCACCTTGCGGCACAGATGGCCGATCTCCCGCTCGACGTTCCGCACGCCCGCTTCCCGGGTATATTCCTCGATGATCTTGAGTATCGTCTTGTCCGGAATGACGATGTTCTTACCGGTGATGCCATTCTCCGTCAACTGCCGGGGGACCAGATAGCTTTTCGCGATGCCCAGTTTCTCATGCTCCGAATACCCCGACAGCCGGATGATCTCCATCCGGTCCTTGAGCGGCGACGGGATGGGGTCCGTCATGTTCGCCGTGGTGATGAACATGACGTTGGACAGGTCGAAGGGCAGTCCGATGTAATGGTCGCTGAACGAGTTGTTCTGCTCCGGGTCCAGCACCTCCAGGAGCGCCGCTGACGGGTCGCCCCGGAAATCCGCGCCGATCTTGTCGATCTCGTCGAGCATGAAAACGGGATTGTTCGAGCCCGCGGTCTTGATGCTCTGGATGATCCTGCCCGGCAGCGCCCCCACGTAGGTCCTGCGATGGCCGCGGATCTCGGCCTCGTCCCGCACGCCGCCCAGCGAGATGCGCACGAACTCCCGTCCCAGCGAGCGGGCGATGGACTTGCCGAGCGACGTCTTGCCCACGCCGGGCGGTCCCACGAAGCACAGGATCGGTCCTTTCATCTTTTCTTTCAGCTTGCGCACGGCGAGGTACTCGATGATGCGCTCTTTCACCTTCTCGAGGTCATAGTGGTCCTCCTCGAGGATCTTTTGCGCCGCTTTGAGGTCCAGATTGTCCTTCGTCGACTTGCTCCAGGGGAGCTCAGCGAGCGTCTCGATGAAGGTCCTGGTCATGGAAGCCTCGGCCGCATCGGGATGCATCCGTTCGAGGCGCCGGAGCTGCTTCTCGGCTTCTTTCATGGCCTTCTCCGGCATCTTGGCTTCCTTGATCTTGTCCCTGAGCTCGCGGATGTCCTCGGACCGGTCGTCCGTATCGCCCAGCTCCTTCTGGATCGCCTTGAGCTGCTCCCGGAGGAAATAATCCCGCTGGGTCTTGTCGATCTCGCCCCGGACGTCCGCCTGGATCTTCTGCTGCATGGACAGGAGCTCGATCTCCTTGCCCAGGGCCTCGTTGATCCGTTTGATCCGCTGCAGGGGGTCCGTGATCTCCAGGATCTCCTGTGCCTGCTCGACCTTGAGCCCCATGTTCGCCACGGCCAGGTCGGCCAGCTTCCCCGGATCGTCCACGTTCTCGATGACCACCATGATGTCGGGAAGGATCACCTTGCCGAAGGACACGAGCTTCTCGATCTGCTCCTTGACGTTCCGCATGAGCGCTTCAAGCTCGATGTTGACCGGCGCCGGAGCGTCGGGAAAGGTCTTGATCTCGACGAGATAATATGGTTCCTTTTGTACGAATTTCATGGTCTTCGCGCGGGACACTCCCTGCACCAGGATCTTGATCCTGCCGTCGGGAAGCTTCAACATCCGCATGATCACCCCGACGGTCCCCATGGAATAGAGGTCGGAAGGAGACGGGTTCTCCACGTTGATGTCCTTCTGGGAGGCGAGAAAGATCATCCGGTTCCCTTCCAGCGCCGTCTCGATCGCCTTGATGGACATCTCGCGCCCCACGAACAGGGGAAGCACCATATAGGGGAAGACCACGATGTCCCGGATGGGGAGCAGCGGGATCTTTTTGGGGATCTCGATGGACTGCTGAAGGTCGGAACTTTTCGGTTCGGTCTTTGCCAAGATGGTCTCCTCTGACAGCGTCCGCGGCGCATGGTTGCGCGCGGGACGCCGCCGTGATCTCGTCACAGTTTCAATTTTTGCAGATAGCTCCGGAACTCATTTCCGAACTCGGCGTTCTTGAGGCCGAACTCAACCGTGGCCTTGAGGAACCCGAGCTTGTCGCCCGCGTCATACCGTTTTCCCTGGAACTCATAGGCGTAGATCGGCTGCTTTTCCATGAGCTGCCGGAGCCCGTCGGTCAGCTGGATCTCGCCGCCCTTTCCCGGTTTCGTGCGCTCCAGCGCGGGAAATATCTCGGGCGTCAGGATGTAGCGCCCGATGATGGCGAGATTGGACGGCGCCTCTTCGGGAGCGGGTTTCTCAACCAGGTCCTTCACCAGATAAACACCGTCGTCGATCTTCTTGGCGTCAATGATGCCGTAGTGACCCGTCTGCGACCGGGGCACCTTCTGGATGGCAAGGATCGTTGCCGGATACCGCCGGTACACGCCCATCATCTGCTTGAGGACCGGGGTGGCCGCGTCAATGACGTCATCACCCAGGAGCACCGCGAAGGGTTCATTGCCCACCACCCGTTTGGCCGTGAGCACGGCATGGCCGAGCCCCAGGGCCTTCTTCTGCCGGATATAGCAGAACGTCACCAGGTCGGCGATACGCTGGATCTCGGACAGCATCTTGTGCTTGCCCTTGGCCTTGAGCTCCTCCTCGAGCTCGAAGGCCACATCGAAGTGGTCCTCGATGGCCCGTTTGCCGCGGCCCGTGACCAGCACCACCTCTTCTATCCCCGATGCGACCGCCTCCTCCACAACGTACTGGATGAGCGGCTTGTCCACCAGCGGCAGCATCTCCTTGGGGGAGGCCTTCGTCGCGGGCAGGAACCGGGTCCCGAGCCCCGCGGCGGGAAACACCGCCTTCGTGATCTCTTTCGTCACCTGCATCTCCTTGCGCGGCATCGTAACGAACGTATTCTAGGGGACTGGTAAAGAAATGTCAAGAACGGAGCGGGACACGGCGTTCGCTACCTGGGGATCGGCACGCTCCCCATGAGGTATTTTAGGTCGTCGTCGTCGAACCGGAGGCCGGCGCCGGCGAACCCGGCGGCGCGGGAGGAGTTCAGGAAATTATCATACCCGGCGTTCACGAAGACCACCTTGCCGATATGCCAGGTCGCCGTTGCCTTCATATGCGCGTTGTCGTTCTTCGGCTCCGTACTGTTGAAGTTCCACGAGTCGAGGCTGAACTTGATCCGGTCGTCGAAGGCGAAGTAATCGGCGCCGACGCCTCCCTTGGACTCGATGAGGCCCAGGCGGATGGCGAGATTGCCCCAGCGTTTGGCGAACTCCACGCTGAAGCGGAGTTTGTCCTCATAGGTCTCGCTGGTCGTGGTGGTCCCCGGCGGCGAGGAGACCGTCTCGGTCTTCGTGTATTTCGCGTAGGGGTCGGAGACGATCTCGGCAATGTAGTATTGGTCCAGCCGCGGCTTCAGCTCCAGCGTAAAGTAGCTCTTCGACTTGGGGAACATATACTCGTTCCGGAAGGCGATGGTCGTCTTCAGCCGTTCGACCTTCGACACGTAATCGCTCACGCCCTTCGCCGCGCTGTCGATGTTGCTGTACATGCTGTCCTCGTTCACGAGTTTGCCCAGGGTCCCTTCGCCGCGGTCGATCCGCTTGGTGATATTCTCAATGGAAGCCAGGGCCATCTCGGCGTTCTTGGACGCCTCGCGAACGTTCTCCATGGTCACCTTAAGGTTGTCCTTGTTCTCGTTCACCATGCCGTTCAGGTTCTGGACCAGTTCGTTCAGGCGCACGACCAGCTCGCTCCCGTCGCCGCTCAGGGCGTAGGAGAACTCCTTGATGTTGGCCGTGGTCTGGCGGAGGTCATGGAGGATGTCCTCCATGGACTTCTCACCCCGCTGGCTGCCGAAGACCTGACGGAGCGAGCCTGTCACCTGCTTGATGTCGTCGGCGATGCCGGAGAGCTTGCTGATCAGCTGGTCCGCGTCGCTGGAAGGGATCGTTCGTTCGATTCGGTCCCCTTCCTTATAGAAACCTGAACGCTCCGGCGCCGTCTGTCCCGATCCGGCCTGGTGCAGCGACGGCACGAGGTCCACATATTTATCCCCCAGGAGCCCCATGGTCTTGACGGCGGCCTCGGCACCCTTCGGGATCTTGACCTCGGGATCGATGCGCAGGATGACCCTCGCTTTGCTGTCCTCCAGTTCCACGGCCTCGACCGTCCCGATCTGGACGCCGGCCATGCGCACGGCTGCCTTGAGATCGAGACCGGACACTGTGTCGAACGTCGCCGCGACGCTGTATCCTTTCGGCTTGCCGAAATCAAACTTGCCGACCATCATGGTCATCCAGAGGAGGATGACGGAGCTCCCCAGGACCAGCAGGCCGACCTTCGCTTCTGCGCTCAACTTGTTCATTGCAACTCCGGTGATGAATGATCAGGCATCGATAATTCGCTCATTATGCCAATTTTGGTCTGCAAACTCAACCTCATAATTGCTCATTTCGTACACGCTGATCCCCGGCCTGCGCTCAGTCCGCCGTGATCGGTCCGACCGCGCTGCCGGTGATGAACTGTTTCACAATGGGGTTCGACGTGCCCCTGATCTCGTCAGGTGTTCCGATCTCCTGGATCTCGCCCTTGTACAGCATGGCGATCCGGTCGGAGATCTTGTAGGCGCTGTGCATGTCGTGGGTGATGGCCACCGAGGTCACTCCCAGTTTTTTCCGGAGGCCGACGATCAGGTCGTTGATCGCGTCCGCCGTGATCGGATCGAGGCCGGTGGTCGGCTCATCGTACAGGATGATCTGCGGGTCCATGGCGATGGCCCGCGCGAGCCCCACGCGCTTTTTCATGCCGCCTGAGAGGTCCGACGGCATCTTGTCCTCGACCCCTTTGAGCCCGACAAGGGCCAGCTTCTGCGTTGTGACGTCCCGGATCTCCTTGTCGGACATTTTCGTATGCTGTTTCAGGCCGAAGCCCACGTTCTCCCAAACCGTGAGCGAGTCGAAGAGGGCCGCGCCCTGGAACAGCATGCCGAACTTCTTCCGCACTTCGTTCAATCCCTGTTCGTCGAGGTTGTTCAGGACCTCGCCGTCCACCTTCACCTCTCCCCGGTCCGGGAACAGCAGGCCGATGACGTGCTTGATAAGCACGCTCTTGCCGCTGCCGCTCCCGCCGATAACGGTCATGCTCTCGCCCTTTTCCACGGTGAGGTTGACGCCGCGGAGCACCTGGTGGCTGCCGAAGCCCTTACAGAGGTTGGTGATCTCGATCATCGCCATGGCATCACCACAGGAGCGCCGACAGGAAATAGTCGAGGATCAGGATCAGCATGCACGACACGACCACGGCGCCTGTCGTGGCCTTGCCCACGCCCTCGGCGCCTCCCTCGGTATTGAACCCCTTATAACAGCCGATGAGCCCCACCACGGCGCCGAACACCAGGGACTTGATGAGGCCGTACCAGATGTCCGACACGGTCGTGTTGCTGATGCTCTGGTTCATATAGGTCGTCGGATTGGTTCCCAGCACCTTGACGCCCACGAAGTACCCGCCCAGGATACCGATGTACATGCCCAGGCCGGAGAGGAAGAACATCATGATCGTGCTCGCCAGGAACCGCGGCACGACCAGGTACTTCATGGGATTCGTGGCGAGCGTGTAGAGGGCATCGATCTGCTCGGTCACCCGCATGGTGCCCAGTTCGGCAGCCATGGAAGCGCCGGCCCGGCCCGCCACCATAAGCCCCGTCAGCACCGGTCCCAGTTCCCGGGTCATGGAGAGCGATACCACCGCGCCGATGAGCGACTGCGCGCCGAAGCGCTTGAACCCCGTGTAACTCTGGAGCGCCAGCACCATGCCCGTGGAGATCGCCGTGGTCAGCACCACCGGCACCGAGTTCACGCCGATCTGCTCCATCTGCTTTAACAGATTCTTGAGATAGAACGGCCTGCTGAAGGTCCAGCGAAAGGTCTGTCCGCAAAAGATGACGACCGCACCCATCTCGCGGAGGAGGGCCATGGTCTTTTTGCCGATCAGTTCCAGCAGGTAATTCATGTTTTAAACCCTAATTCCGGATTCAAGATTCAAGACGTTGTTGAACTTTGCTATTGAATATTGCATATTAGATGTTGAATTTTATTTAACAACCCTCGGCACCCTGCCGCTGATCCCGCAGAGCACCTCGTAGGCGATCGTGCCGGTCTTCGCGGCGATGTCATCGGCCGAGATCCGTTCGTTCCCCCTGCCGCCGATGAGCACCGCCTCGTCGCCTGCCGCGACGCCCGGGACTTCGGTGACGTCCAGCATGGTCATGTCCATGCACACCCGCCCCGCGACCGGTACGCGCTTATCCCGTACGAGCGCTTCTCCCCGGTTGGAGAGGCAGCGGCTGTACCCGTCGGCATAGCCGATGGGAAGGGTGGCGATAAGGCTCTCCCGTTTTGTCACAAAGGTCCTGCCATAGCTGATGGGGACGCCGGCCGGCACCTTCTTGATATAGGCGATGCGCGTCACCAGCGAGAGCGCCGGCCGGACATCCGCGGCGACCCCGCTCTCCAGCGGATTATATCCGTACAGCATCAGGCCCGGACGGACCATGGTCAGGAGCGCCCGGTCGTATTCCAGCACGGCGGCGCTGTTGGCCGCATGGCGGAGCGGAATGGTGATGCCCTTTGCGTCCAGTAAGCCGATCAATGATTCGAACCGGTCCATCTGGGCAGCGGCGAACTTCTTGTCCCGGAGGTCGGCGTCGGCAAAATGGGTCATCAGCCCTTCGACGACCACGCCGGGCAATGCCCTGGCCGCGGAAATGAAATCCGCCGCTGCTTCAGGCGTGAGCCCGATCCTGCCCATCCCCGTGTCGATCTTCACGTGCACCGGGACCGATCTGCCCGCATTGCCCGCGGCGTCCGACAGCGCCTTCGCGACCGGCAGGGTATACACGACCGGCGTGAGGTTCGCCCTGACCAGCGCTTCGGCCTGTTCGGGAAAGACCGGCCCCATGACGAGAATGGGGGCCGTGATGCCGGCGTCCCGAAGGTCTCTCCCCTCCTCCACCAGCGCCACGCCGAACATATGGGCGCCGAGTCCCGCCAGGTGACGGGCAACGGGGACCGCGCCGTGGCCGTAGGCCTGGGCCTTGACCACGGCCAAGACCTTCCGCCCCCCGATACGCCGCGTCACTTCGGCATAATTATGGGTCAGGGCATGCAGGTCGATCACCGCCCTCGTCGGCCGGTCGGAAGGGCGCGTAGCCCCGGAAGCAATGGGCGAGCAGACATACTCTCCATCAGTGTATGGTGCTCTCATTGATCTCCTCAAAGGCATTGGATGCGGGCAGTATCTCGATCTTGTCGAACGACTGGGCGCAGTCCATGCAATCCCAGTGGTGAATGGTCCAGAATTCAAAATCCAGTTCGAGGCTGTAATCGTCGTCCTGGTACAGGTTCGTCCCGCCGCAGTACGGGCACATGATCGGTTCCATGATCAGCCTCCGATCTTCACCCTCCGGATGTTCCAGGATGAAAATCACGCAAACACGCGAATTCACGGAAACTTTATCACAGAGGGGTGTTTTTTGCAAAATGTTTTTTGGGGTGAAGCAGGAGAGGCATCATGTCAGACAGCTCGTTCCGCCGGCGTATGATGCTTAGAGAACGTGATCGATCATAAAACGTACATTATCAAAAGTAAAGTATCTGCAGCTTGCAGGAGGGAGTTGGCAGATAAGGTCAAACGAACAGCTCAACTATCAAGCTTGACCCCCTATCGTCCGGGGCAATGTGAATTTCTCATGTTTTAAGTCTGCCCCCTTTGCGTGCATGCTTCGTCATAAGTACCCAGGCATCGACCGAGCATTTTGATTCGACAAGGTTCTCTCCCAGCCGTTCCAAAAACTTCTGCCGTTTCTGGTCGTCTTCGAAGATGGCTGATTTGTTTATCCCGCGCACCATGATGTGGTGAAGGGCTCCGGATATGTCCAGTCTCGCTTGGCGTGGCATGGGGTGATTGTATTGAATCTGACGTGGTTTGTCAAGTTAATTGCTCGCTAAG
>CAYILT010000136.1:0-9360 GCA_964364055.1 uncultured Nitrospiraceae bacterium
AATCCAAGTGATGGTCAGGCTAATGCTCGTCAGGTATCAACGTCCCCGATGTTCTCATGTCCCCGATGTTCTCATGATGAGCGACCTGGCGTTCTGGAAAAAGGCGAAAAAGGGCTGATCCGGGATCGCGTTATATCTATCTGAAGATACGCCGGTGAAGCAGGCTCTGAACGGAGAAATAATCAATGGGTTCTCAACAGGTATTCCAGCCCCTTACGAGGGAAGACAAGATAACGGTTGTGCTCTACCGCATCGGTATCGTGATATTCGCCGTCATCATGAGCGGTTTGGCATATCTCCTGGTGACGGCATCTTCAAGTTCCATCCCGGCAGGCAGCAACCGGTCAGCTGATTTCCTTGCCTATGGCCTCTATGCAGCCGTCGGGATGAGCGTATTCTTCATTCATCTGTATGTGAGGAAGTTCCATACCTACCTGAAAAACCTTTACTTCATCAGCCTTGGCTGTCTAGTCGTGCTCATCTTCATCGGAAAGGGGTCCCTGTCCGCCGCGCTCGCGCAGGTCCCGTACAGCCCGCTGCTCCTGCTGCCGCTTTCCGGATGCCTGGGATTCGTGACCGCGAAGGAGGCTTTCTGCTTTCAGCTCTTCGAGGGCTACCTCCTTGCCATGATCATGCCGATCTATCTGCTGCTGGTATCGGGCAGCATCCTCACCAGCCGGGGAGCGTCCTATGGCCTGGTCCTGATCGCCGGTATGCTTGTCATATTCACGCTCCGAAAGGTGTTCATGCCTATCGCCTACGATATCGGAGACAAATCCGCCTATCGCTGAATCGATCTATACTATTTGGAACTTCCTGGGGTCACCCGAGGGGTCTCGTTACCATGGTTCACGTATTAATCCTCAATAGCTATATATCAGACTGGCGAGCGCAAGCGCGCCGGAGCCCGTAATGACCAGGCCCGCGATCCTGTTGATCCACTGCAATTCGTGCCGCTTGAACCGTCTCTTGAAGACACTGAACACCCCGACAATAAACAGCCACCAAAGCACCGAGCCCAGAAATACTCCCAGGATCAAAACTGCCGCAGAAAGGACGTTCCCCCTGGTGCCGGCGATCCCGAACCCGGCAAAGACCGCGGCCAGGGAAAAAATGGTCATGGGATTCGTAAGCGTAAGGAAAAACGTGGATGTATACATTCCGGCATGACGCTTTTTCTTCTTCAATACTGAAAAAAAGACTTTCCCCTCCGGTTTTTCAATGAACGTTTTGATGCCGAGGAAGCACAAGAGCGCCCCGCCTGCAAGCCTGAGCCAGAACTGGCAGCTGTGGAGAATGTCTGATATGAAGGTAAGCCCGAAGGCCGCGATAAAGCCGTAGAGCACGTCTGCCGTAGATGCGCCCATGCCGGAGAGGAAACCCGCCCTCCGGCCGTGTGTCAGCGTCCGTCGCGCGCACAATATGCCGATGGGCCCTACGGGTGCTGCGATCACGAAGCCGATAACCAGCCCTTTTAAAAAAATTATAATATCCATCGAACGCAATGACCGTATATTATCCTATCTCAGTGATGCATAACAACGAAATTTTCATCCTCGTCCCGCCGCGCCTGCAGGGACAGATAGGGTTGTTTCCAAGCTTGCATTGCTTACTTTATAGGTAAGCATAGATATAGATAGAAACAATAATCCCAAAGATTCCGTGCGTAACAACGTCTCCAAAGACCCCGGTTCTCCTGCTATAGTTATAGTATAGAAGTCATACTGCAGCCCCCGGGCTTCATATCTCTATTTTTTTGTATCCTTGTGGAACGGGCACTGTCAGGCAGGTTGTCTGACGGAGCCGGCGTTGCATCAGCAGGATGGCCGAAAAGAAGGAGGGGGCTATGAAGATCATATCAATGATCGTCGTACGGATAATGGTGATTCTGGGATTGCTGGCGGCGGGTTTCGCGCTCGGCTTTCCTATCGGACAGCAGAGGGGCTTTGACACCGGGAGCGAGTGGGCCATTGTGCAGGCGGACATTGCCGCGCGGGAGGCCGGATCGTCCTTGATCGTTTCGCTGGAGGAGGGGCAGATACGCGTGATCGTCAAGCAGCCCCGGGGTCTCTACAAACGGGCACAGCAGCAGGCCGCGCTGTATAACGACCGGATAACGGTCGCAAAAACCGGCAAGACAGATATCCCAGCCGGCATTGAGGCTGCAGATTGAGGGGCTGATGGGGTGTAAGCTACAAGAGAATTAAATTCTTTGCGCCACAGAGGCTTCGACGTGAGACTTCGCCGAGACTTCGGCGAACTCAGTTGAGCCGCTCAGTCGAGGCGCTCAGCCGAACGGTCACCGAGGACACCGAGGAAAGCTAAACACTTCTTATCATGGCATTTCTCTGTGAACTTGGAGCCGGCCCTGAGCCGTGAGCTTGTCGAACGGCCGAAAGGGTTCTCGGTGGCAAAATGATTTTAACTATAATGTGCACTCCTTGATGATGACCAGTGCCGGTCTCATCAAGCGGCTTTTGCTGTTGCAAGCCGTGCCCGGAGCTTGATCTCAACGCCGGTCAGGGCCACGGAAACGGGACATCCTTTCTTGGCCGCTTCGGCCTTTTCCCTGAAGGTCTTTTCGTCAATGCCCGGGACCCTGCTATCGGTCTCCAGTTCGATCGTCGTGATCTTGAATCCCTCCGGCACTTTGTCGATGGACACGGGCGGTCGTGTCAATGCGTTCGGGCTTGAATCCGGCCTGTTCTAGGATCAGGGACGGGGCCATGGAGAAGCATCCGGCATGGGCCGCTCCGATCAGTTCCTCGGGATTGGTCCCCGGCCCCTGTTCGAACCGCGAGGCGAAGGAATAGCTTCCTTCGTATGCGCCGGAACCGAGCCTCATTGTTCCCGTGCCATTCTTCAAACCGCCTTCCCAAACCGCTGTTGATTTGCGTACCAGCATGGTGCACCTCCTTGTTCTGCATCACTGCTTCACGTCATGAACATCACGTCTTTAGCTTATTAACGGTCTCATATTAGAATCGACAGTTTCACCGCTCTCCTATCGTCATTCCCGCGGCGATTTTGAGCGGGAATCCATCTGTTCAATTTGTTCATGGTTCCCCGTTTTCACGGGGACAACGTCTGGATCCCCGACAGGGGCCCCCCGATTTAAGCATTCGAGGGCAAGATTCGGGGCCTGCCCCCGCATGGGTCAAGCGGGGGATGACGGCCGGTGGTTTGTACTGACAATTTTGAGACTATTTATAATTATGGTCCCGTTCATCCAGAATGCCGCTCCTACCACGGCAACTCACCCTCCCCATGAAAGAATTTCCCGGCCGGGCCGTTCGCGCCCAAGGTCGCCAGCCGGACAGCCGTCCTGGCCCCTTCCTCCGGCGACAGCGGCGCGCCGGGACCGCCCATGTCGGTCTTGACCCAGCCGGGATGGGCTGAGTTGACCTTGACGTTCGTTCCTCTGAGCGCGGCGGCGAGGTGGATGGCAAAGGCGTTCACGCCTGCCTTCGAAGCGTCGTAGGCGAAGGGCTTGTAGGTCATCCCGCCTTCCCCGCTGTGGATCGTCAGCGACCCCATGATGCTTGCCACGTTCACGATCCTTCCCGCGTCGATCTTCTTTATCAGCGGCAGGAGCTTCTGGGTCAGCTCAACAAGGCCGAAGAAGTTCACGTCGAAGGTCTTCCTGAGTGCCCTGGCTGAAACGGTCTCGGTGCTGTTCCCGCTACGGTCCTCGTCGAAGGACGCGCCTGTATTGTTCACCAGGATGTCCAGCTTACCATATGGCTTCTTGATCTCAGAAGCCGCTTTCCTGATCTGCTCCGGCTTGGTCACGTCGAGCTGGATGAACTGTGCGTTCAGGCCTTCGTCCCGGAGTGTTATTGCCGCTGCCTATCCCCGGGCGCCGCTGCGGCTGGCCATCAGAACCGTGATGCCCTGCTGCGCCAGCTGGCGGCTGGTCTCAAAACCCAATCACTTGTTCGCGCCCGTCACAAGCGCTATCTTCTCTGCTGTCATGAACATATCATGCTCCCTCCCACAGGGCCGGCAGGCCCCGTTCCTGCTATGCCGCATCAAGCAGGATCCGGCCGATTTCCGACGGCAGGTTGTGCAGGCTGTGCCCCTTGATCCATCCCGTGATCATCTCCGCGAGCTTCCTGGGATCGTCCTCCTGCAGGTAGTGCAGGCCGGGCCCGAACTCCATTACGCTGAGCCTCGGCAGCCTCGCTGCCAGGGCAACGAGCCGGTACTCCGTATTGTTCGTGATGATCGCACCGGGCGTTGCCTTGATCCACAGGACCGGGAAGTCGAGCCGCCGCAGGCTACCTTCGATCTCCTCGATGAACAAACGGCTTGTCTCCGGCCGTCCCTCGACCGGGATGAGCTGCGGGAAGACCCGCACGGGCCTTCGCGACGCCACGGCCGGGAAGGGCTGCCGGTAATGGTCCATGACCTCCCTGGTCATGTTCTCTTTCCTGACGACGGACCCCGGGAGTATCTTGTTCACGAAGAAGTTCATCACCTGGATCATGAGATAGCCAATGGGGGACCGGAACAGCTTGAAGACAAGCTTGAATTTGCCGTAATCCTTCCAAGAAGTATCCCAGAGAAAGGTCTCCATGAGCGCGACAGCCTTTACGTTCTCCCGATGCCGGGCCGCGTACATCATGCCCAGCGGCCCGCTCCAGTCGTGCAGCACCAGAACGAGGTCCTTCAAGCCCAGCTTCGATGAAGCCCTCCAGGACCCGGTGGTAGAGATCGAGCGTATAGTTCCCGTCAGCCAGATTGCCGGACCTGCCGAAGCCCGGGAGATCGAGGGCAATGCCCCGCCGGCGGGTCTCCGTTGCAACAGCCGGCAGAACGTTCCTCCAGAGATAGGACGACGCGGGGTTTCCGTGAACGAACAGGACCGGCGCGCCCCGCCCTTCTTCCACGTAATGGATCCGGTGGCCGAGAATGTCCACGTAGCGGCTCTCGAAGGGGAACGCCGCTGACGGACGTTCGCTGTCATAGTGTTCTTTCCTCATATCCATATTCTCCTCCCTGACCGCCTTCCTGTCCTGGGAATAAAAAAAGCCGGGCTTGCCAAAGGTCATCCTTCGGCAGCCCGGCTGTCTTTTCTCTCTATTATCGTCTTTTTATAAGGAAGACCCGCGGCATTCCTTCCCTCCCTCGCGGGAAGGCCGGCTTTATCGGGACAAATATTATGTGATATAAGAGCAGCATCGCCCGGCATGGCTGTCAAGGGCGGGGAAGGGAAACAGGGGTTCTTGACTTGTTTTATTATTATTCCCTCGGCGGTCTCTGCCTGTGGCCTGCGGCTATGCTCTCTGTGGCTAAAGGCCCTTGCCGCTGACGAGGTTGTGGCTGAACGCCAGGAGCGCGATGCCGTCAACGAGGAGGGCGAGGTTCAGCGCGGCGCTCACGGCATGGAGCTTCCGGAACTCCTTCCGAGCGGGGGTATCGGGCGCAGCGCGCTCGAAGGAGGCGACCTGTTGTTTCACCTCGACCGTTCTCGGATGGAGCGAGAAAAGGACATAGGCGTTGATGATGACGCCGAGGACGAGCAGGAAGAGGGAAGCACGGAATGAACGGGTCGCCTGGTCTGCGCCGAGCAGGAAGAACAGAGCCAGCGCCAGGGCGGAGAGCGCAAGCAGGTAGACGAAGTAGCCGGGGAAAAGGTCCCCCACGATCTCGCCCGCCTGGTCCCTCCCGAAGGACCGGAAGATGGCCGGTGTGACGATGAAAGTGAACAAGGCCATACCGCCGGACCAGAAGGCGAGGGTGAGCGTATATAAGTGAAAGAGGGTGTATTTCATAACAACTCGAATAAAACCTGTAACGGGAGAACGGGGGATGAGTCAGCCGATTGTGTTCATGGCGTTATCCCCATTTCTCCATCAAGGATTTTTAGCATGCGACACACGGTCTTATCAGCTTCAGGATTATCATTCGCGATCCCGGCGCGTCAAGGAGGCAGGTCATGGCCTCACCATGGTCTTCTTGTGGCACCGGAGGCAGAGGGGCTCCGGGCTTTTCAGCCCCTTGGTGGAGATGCGCTGCTGCTCCGCCGCGTGGGGGTTGTGGCAGCTGGAACAGGCGAGATCCCTGCCCTTGTGGAGCGGGTCGGGCCTGCCTTTCAGCGGGTGGAGATCATTGGGGCTGATCCGGGCCATGACGTGTTTGTCCGTGATCTCGTCGTGGCATGATTCGCAGTGGCCTTCCACCAGCCGGGTCAGCACGAAGGCGGCATCGGACCCGTGCGGATTGTGGCAGGTGAGGCACTGTCCCCCGGCTGCCTTGACGTGGGCTTCTTTTTTAGCCAGGGTGTTCCTGTCGTGGCAGAAGAAGCAGAGGTCCGGGACAGCGGCCATGAGCATTTTCGGATTGCCGCTGGAATGGGGATTGTGGCAGGAGCCGCACATGCCGCTGGCGACGGGAGCGTGCAGAGTCTTCTTGTCGAAGGCCGCCTTGTCATGGCAGGTAAAACAAAGGTCCGGCACGGGAGCCGTGAGCTTCGGCGCGGGCTTTCCCCCGTCATGGTTCCCCGTATGGCACGAACCGCATCCCATCTCGATCGCCGGGTGCACGACTTTGCCCTCTCGCTTGTCAGGATGGCAGTCGAGGCACTGTGGTTCCGCGGCGCTCTGCGGCTTCGCAGCGTTCACAGAACAGGGGACCAGGAACAGGGCGAGAACAAGACCGAGGAATGGGAGCTGCCTTCTCATGGTCTGAATTGTAGCCCAGTCTACGCGCGAATTCAACGAAAAAGCCGAAGTTGCAGTTTGTTTCTGTTAATTACACTATAGGCGTTTCCGGCAGCGTCGAATGGCGGCAGGTAGTTGAATTCGGTTGACATTTGCTGCGGCTCTCACTATCATCGGGAACAATGGGATGGAGGGATATGTCTTTGATGATGCGCCGCAGATCACTTCAGCGAGACCTGTTCCCGGTGCTCTGTTTTCTCATCGCGCTTGTCCTCGTCCCTGCAGACCTTCCCGCAGCCGATGCTCTTCCCTCGCCCTCGCCGCTCCCTGCAACCGGTCCAACGGACGGTCCCGCCACGAGCGTGAACGGATATTTTTCCACGAGATATGTCTACCGCACGGCAACGTCTCCCGATGGGCGGGTCTCGGACAAGGACGTCTTCGCCGACCTCCGGATCGACGTCGCGAGGCCGAAGGACGACCGCTACGAGTTCCACTTCCTCGGTTCGGTCCGCTCGGACCTCGACGGAAACCAGGACCCGTCGCTGTTCTCTCCCTTTGAAGGCGTCGCCGACACCTACGGCGCCCGAACGACCGGCATCCTCTACGAGGCCTACGTCACGCTGAACGGCGGAAACGCCCTCCTCGCAACAAAGGCGCGCATCGGACGCCAGTCCGGCACCCGGGACGAGCTGGTGGTCTTCGACGGCCTCGCCGTCGACGCGGGCGGGGAGAAGTGGGACCTCACGCTCTACGGCGGCCCGGCGGTCCACTATTACGAGGTGAATAAGCACTGGGGGGATGACACCGTGGCGGGCGCCGGCATCGACTACCGGCCGGTCCCGGAGGCGGGCATGAGCGTTGACTACCTCCAGGTGAAGGACGAGCAGGCGTTCTTCCCGGAGGACACGACGCGGTATGATCGTCTTCTCTCGCTCAAGGCCTGGCAGCGGTTCGGCATGTTCACTCGCGTCACGGAAAAATACCGGTTCCTGGACGGAGATCCCCGGGACCTCTCGCTCAAGGCCGTGACCACCTGGCAGGCGGCCGATCTCGCCGCGAGCGTGAACTACTTCCGCCAGTTCCGCACCCAGAACGAGCTGTCGAACGACCTCTCTCTCTTCTACGACGTCCTCGGCCGGTCCGCCCCCTATCAGAGCTGCGATATCAAGGTCCGGAAGTTTTTCGCCGACCGCGTCGCCGTGGACCTGGGGTACTTCAAGCGGCAGCTCCTGGACACCGCCGACGAAGGCCCGTTCAACAAGGAGTACCGGCGCTCGTTCCTCGACGCGGAGCTGATGGACCTCTTCCTGGCGAACCTGTCGTGGACGCTCCTTGCGGAGCAGTGGGAAAGCCAGGGAAGGAGCTACGGCGCCGTCGGGACCGACCTGTCGTATAAAATAAAGAAGAACAAAAAGGAAGCACGGATCAGCATCGGCACCAACTACAGCCTGTACAAGTACGATTACTACACCGAGCTCGGACTGCGCGAGAGGGTGCGCACCTACTACCTGACCGCCAAGTACCCGCTGAGCGGTGGTCTCGCCCTGAACGGCGGATACGAGTATGAGCACGGAATTGAGAACTACCAGACCCTGAGGATGGGAATGCGCTATGACTTCTAAGAACGCCGCGATGAAGAAGATCGTTCTTGTCCTGCTCGCCGCCGCTGCCGTGGGGGCCGGCTTCGCGGCGCGGGCCGCGGAGGACGACCGGATCCCGTTCCCGAAGCCCTCCTCCCATACGGGGAGGTGGCTGGAGTACCACGGCAGGACGGTGGGGGCCGAGGGGAACAGCCCGGGCAAGCCCGGCAAGGTATGCGTCCTCTGCCACGACCGGACCGATTGCATCGGGTGCCACACGACGGTCGCGCCGCGGGACCACAACAACGCCTGGCGGGTGCGGGGCCACGGGCTCATGGCAGGCGGCAACCGCGACCGCTGTCTCGCGTGCCACAAGCAGGATTACTGCGTCCGGTGCCACAGCGAGACCGCGCCGCGCACCCACACCGCAAGCTGGAGGAAGCGCCACTGCACCTGGTGCCACCTCGGGCCCGGATTCGTGCCTGCGGACAACTGCGTGGTTTGCCACAAGCGGGCGCAACACGTCTCGGCGCCCCACCCGGTGAACCCGGCGCTGAACTGCGGGCTGTGCCACAAATAGGATCGTAGCGGAGTAAGGCCATGAAAAAAAATCATTCCTGGACGATCATCGCCATCCTGCTGGTCTCTGCCGGCTGCAATTCCGGCCACGGCACCGACTCGCTGTTCGTCAACAAGCAGCGTCCCCACGCCCCGATCTCCAACTGCACGACTTGCCACAATTCGGCGAATTCGCCGACCCTCGACCCGCTCGTAACGAACGGCTCCGGGACCTATGGAAAACACGTCAAGCATTATCAGCAGCGGGCGATCGCCTGCGAGCGGTGCCACGACGGGTATCTGGGCGCCGCCACCCATATGAACGGCACCTTCGACCGGGGCAATCCCGCGCTGGTTAACATGAACATTACCGGCCCCGCGGGCGCGTGGGACCCTGCAACGGGAAGCTGTTCGGGAGTGGCCTGCCATGACAGCGCAACGCTCGACTGGTACGGGACGAACACCTGGACCACGCCTGCTGCCTGCACTGACTGCCATTCATCGGTCTTTTCGCCGGCCCTTGCCCCCACTATTACCAACGGCATCCCCCCGGG
>CAYILT010000137.1:0-9222 GCA_964364055.1 uncultured Nitrospiraceae bacterium
AATCAATAGTACACGATATCATGTTGTTTGTCTATAATTATGTTTCGCTGTAGTAGTAAGTGAAAACATGAAATCGTCGGGAAAACGATTGATATTCCTTCGTACCGCCTGGTTCAGAACGCGGGTCTCAACTCCATAAAGCTGCGCCAGATCCCTGTCCAACATTACCTTTTGGCCGCGCATTTGCAAAATCTTTTGTTCAATTACTTCCATTGGGACTATTGATTTCATAAGATATCTCCAATGTCGTCTATGGTCAGGCCTGAGATGCTGTTAAACAGGAAGTTAACCGCTCGACAAGAATATATCACAAAATAAAGATTTCTTACACCATTCTTGCCACGGTCACGTCAAAGTCGTTCGTAAACCCACAGTAGCGTCATTCCCGCAAGCGAAGCGCGTCGGGAATCCTTCTGAAAAACAAGGGAATGATTCCGGACAAGCCGGAATGACGGATAGAGATGTTGATATGCAAAAAAAGGATTTGTTATCGATATGTTTTCTCGAACAATGACAGGACCCTGCATTCTTGCCGGCACACTTCGTCGTCAATATCGAAAAGGAAGTGGGGCCGAGGAAGGGAAGGGGACGATTGATGGTGCTGGCGTTGCTGTGAAACTCGGGGACATAATACCTCGTGAGCATTTCATCTTCATAGGCTTAAGCAATCATTTACGATTACTGTGCGTCCGAAAAGCCTACGGTCTGAAATCGCCTGAAATCAACCGTCCTTTGCCCGGCTGCAACAAGCCGCTCAAGCTCAAACCTATTTGTCTGCGACAACAGCGATGCACATTAGAAGTGTTGTGATCGTGCAAAAATTGAATTTGTTAACGGGATTTACTGTCCATGAACGGAATACGGCAGGACGCCAGTTTGCGCATAAACCGGCGGTCGAAGGTAATGACGGAGGCCCCCTTTGCGGACCGGGCGCAGGCGGCAATGACGGCATCTCCAAAATCTTCAAAGGTTTCGGGCCAGAGAGAGAATACCGCGTCGAAATCAGTTTTATCGACGATCGTGACGCCCGGCATTGCGATAAAGTCCGCGACTATCGATCTGATAGACGGCTTCGGCTGATGATATACCGTTTCCATCACATATACGAATTCGGCTATGACATTTTGAGGGCACAGCATGGTCGCCTGCGCCGCCGCAACCTGCTCGAAGACACCGGTCATAACCGCCTGCTGCGCGGTATTGCGGTCCGTCACGAACGACAGCAGCGCATTCGTATCTATGACGTACTGCTTCACCGCCGCCCCGAGCGTACAAGCCGGGCTTTTGCAATGTCGGCGGCAATATCGCCCGTGCCGGTCTTAACGGCCCCCCTGCGCGACAGGAAGGCCCGCTGCGTGGGATACACAACGGCGACGTTTCCGTTTATTCGCCATTCAACCGCGTCGTGGACGGAAAGCTTCAGCGTATCCCGCACCTCTTTTGGTATCGTGGTCTGATACTTGGACGTTATCACCGATCTCATTTCGCTCCTCCTTACCAAATTAATATAACGTAAGGAGCTCTATTTGTCAATATCAACCCCGTTGTAAGCACGGTCACGTCAAAGTCGCCGGGAACATATCAGATGGGGTGTGTGTGCTCAATAGTGCCGCGGGATGATCTGACCGGGATGAGGGGATCGGGAGATAAAGACTGTGTTCTGGTATCGCGTGACTCGTGGATGTCTACGCCTTCAATATCTTCTCCGCCGCGATCTCCGCTTCGTGCACGCAGTCGCCGATGCCGATGCCCTTGTAGGAACAGCCGATGAGATGGAGGCCTGGATGCAGGGCGACCCTCCGGTCGACGAGCGCCATCCGGTCGAGATGGCCCACGGTGAACTTGGGCATGCCCCTGAACCACCGGTATACCTTGGAGAAAGCAGGGGCCGCCTTCAGGCCGAGGATGGTGTCCATCTCCTCGAGCACTGCTGCGGTCAAAGCCGCGTCGTCGAGCTCATGCACCAGCTCTTCATGGTGTCCGCCGCCCACGAACGCCCGGAGCATGATGGTGTCATCCGGAGCGCGATAGGACCACTTGATGGAGCTGTACGTCGAGGCGTTGATCCTGCGGTTCTCCACTTTCGGCACGATGAAGCCGAAACCCCGGAGCGGGACTTTCACGTCCCCGCGTTTGAACGCCAGGGTGACGGTTCCCGACGAGGACCACTGGATCGCGTTCATCTGGGTCGCGAGGTTCGCGTTGACGCCCTTGATCATGTTCGCGGAGTCATCCGCGGCCGTGCCGAGGACCACGTGGTCCGCATGTAGCTCTTCGCCCGTTGTCAGGAACACGGACCATTCCTTGCCGCGGGGCTCCACCGCCCGGACCGAGGCGCCGAGCCTGATGGAGTCCTTTCCGATATAGTCCTCACAGGCTTGCGGCAGGGTGTCCATGCCGTGTTTGAAGCTCATGAAGTAGGTCATGCGAGGCGTCCCCGGCTTTGGCGGAGGGCCGCTCAAGGTCGCTTGGGGGCGGTTCTTCATGGCCGCCAGCATTCCGAGGATGAGGCTCCCGCTTTTCTGTTCCATCTGGACGAAGCGCGGGAAGGTGGCCAGGACGCTCATGTTGTCGGGGTTCGACGTGTGGATGCCGGCGACGAGGGGCTCGGCGATCTTTTCCAGGCATTCCTGTCCGAGCCTTCGGGTGACGAAGGAGGCGAGGCTTTCATCTCCCTGTTGCTTGCGGCGCGGCATGAAGACCTCCATGCCCATGCGCAGCTTCCCCGGCCAGGAGATGAGAGAGGACTTGGCCATGGGCCAGAACGAGGTCGGCACCATCAGCATCACGCCTTCAGGCAGGGAGTGCAGGCGTTTGCCGGAATAGATGAAGGTCCCCTTGAATGCGTCGTTGGACGGCAGCATCTCGGATTCGAGGCCCAGGCGCCTGGCCAGGTTCACGGTCCAGACCTTCTCGGGCAGGAAGCTGTCGGGCCCGGCTTCCACAAGGTAATCGCCGAACCGTTCGGTCAGGATCTTGCCGCCGATGCGCTCGTTCTTCTCAAGCAGCAGGACGTCCACGGTCTTTCCCTGGGCCTTGGCGCCTGCCTTGAGGTGGACCGCCGCGGCAAGACCGGCGATCCCTCCGCCAATGATGATGACTTTAGACATAGGTACCTTTTTATCTCGCAGCCAAAAGTAGGCGCTTCTAAGCGAGACGCAGAGGACGCAGAGAAAGAATATCAGAGACGGGGTGAGGACGCGAATTTCACGGATGACGTTGGTACGTTCACTCCGCATTCCGCATTCCGCATTCCGCACTGCTTTTGGATCAGCCGTTCAGGTATTCCGTGATCTTTTCTTTCAGCGTCCTGAAGACCCACTCGAACTTCGCGTCGTCCGACTCGAGCAGGGTGACGCGGAAGCCCTGAAGTCCGCAGTTGAATCCCGTGAGCGGGACGACGCAGATGCCGGTCGCCGCCAGGAGGTAGTAGACGAACCGTTTGTCGAGAGCGACGTTCTTCACCAGCCGCTCGACCTTTTCTTTCGCCTTTTCATTGGATATTTTCAACTTCTGGTTCTGCGTGAGCGCGTTCTCCCGGAACATCACGGTGAGGTAGAAGGCCCCGTTCGTCTGGTTCACCAGGACGCCTTTGATGTCCTTCAGAAGAGTGTAGGCGAGACGGGAGCGCTTTTCATAGATTGCGTTGCGGTTCGCGATATGCCCGTCATAGCGGCTGTCGCCCATGATCGCGGGGATGACCCACTGCGGGAGCGTGGTGGAGCATACCTCAAGCATCTTGTCGTCCACGATGCTTTTGATGTACTTGGCGAAGACAGTGTCCTTGTCGGCGTTGTAGACCTCGATCCAGCCGCACCGCGCGCCGGGCCAGGGAAGTTCCTTGGAGATGCCCTTCATGGAGATGCCGCAGACGCCGTCGATCACGTCGGCCAGCGGCACGGACTTCTTCCCGTTATAGGTGAGGTTTATGTAGATCTCGTCGCAGACGATGAAAAGGTCGAATTCCCTGGCGATGGCAACGATCTCAAGAAGGATTTCCTTTGGGTAGACGGCGCCCGTGGGGTTGTCCGGATTGATGAGCAGGATGCCGGAAATGGAGGGATTGTACTTCACCTTCATCCGGAGGTCGTTCACGTCGGGGTACCAGAGGTTCGACGGGTCAAGATTGTAGGAGATGTATTCCGAGCCCGCGTGCGATGCCTCTGCAGAGGAATGGGTACTGTACGCCGGGCTGGGCCCGATGACGCGGTATTCCTTCCGGAGCTGGCCGTAGATCTTGCTGATCGCGTCGCCGAGACCGTTGAAGAAGATGATGTCCTCCTTCGTGATCTTGACGCCCCCGTTCCGGTTCGCCCGTTGGGCAAGGAACTCCCGGGTGGCATCGAGGCCCTTGGTGGGGGAGTAGGCGTACGTCAGGTCCTCTTTCATCGCATTCATGATGAGGTCCTTGATCCAGACGGGAAGTTTTTCGCCCTTCTGCACGGGGTCGCCGATGTTCTCCCAGGTAATATCGACGCCCATCTGCTGGAAGTCCCTGGCGACGGCCACGATCTCCCGGATCTCGTACTTCAGTTCGTCCGCGCCTAACGATACGATGTTGTTTCTCATGGTCTCTCCAGAAGCCTGCAAGCTGAGAAGCTGTATTAATCCAAACGCAACTACTTTTGTGTCATTGCGAGGAGCATAGCGACGAAGCAATCTTTAACTTTACAACGAGATTGCCGCGCTCCCTTCGGCCGCTCGCAAAGACATCGTAACAAAACTTTATGCGTTTGTATTACCTTGCTTTCCGTACAACATTCGCCAGCGCCTTGATGAAGATCGGCGATGTGTTCAGCGATTCCGATCGCTCAAAGGTAAGGCCCAGATTTTCCGCGTGCCGGCGGTGCACGATATCGATGTCGTAGAGCGTTTCCAGGTGGTCACAGGTGAAGCCAAGGGGGACCTCGAGTACGAACTCGCCCTTCTGTTCCACCGCGATCATGTCGAGGATCGTCTCCACGTCGGGCTCGAGCCAGGGCTCGGTGGCCCGGGCGCCCTTGCTCTGCCAGGCGATGTACCAGCGGGACAGCGCCATGCGCTTCGCGATGGCCTGCGCGGTCTCCTCGATCTGCTTCCGGTAGGGGTCGCCGGCCTGTACGTAGCGGAGCGGGATGCTGTGGCTGGTGAAGATGACGGCGGCATGGCGCCGCAGCGTTTCTCGGTAGCGTTTCAACCCATGGAATATCCGCTCCTGCCACGCTTCAATGAACAAGGGGTTGTCATGCCAGCTCGGGATGAAGAGCGGGCAGGTCGCGCCGCTGCCCAGCGCATCACAGGCGCTTTTATACGCTCCGGTCGTGACCTCGGTCGAAAAAGGCGACAGGGAGAGTGCGATCACGCGTCGCGCGCCATTCTTGATGGCCATGTCGAAGGATTCCGCCACGGTGGGTCTTGAATACCGGAAGCCTTCGTAGGTCCGGTATCTTTCCCCGAGCTCATGCTCAAGGGCTTCGGCCTGGGCCTTCACCAGCTCCGGCAGCGGCGATCTGCCGCCGATGAGCTGGTACCGCTCCTTCACCGCGGCAACGACAGGCGGAGGCGCCGGCCTGCCCATGAAGGCCTCCATGAAGGGACCGACTTCGTCGAGGCTCCGGGGACCGCCTAATGCGATGAGTATGATTGCTGTATGGGACATGGGAATTACGGTCATGCTGCAGTCGGGAAGTCGTTGGTCATGAGGCAGTCAGAGACGACTGTTTCACGACGGGTTCATGACCGCCTCTCGACTGACGTTTGACTGCCTTTCGACTGTTTCTCGACTGCCTTTCGACCTATCTCTTGCTCATCTCATGCGTCGCGTTGATGAACTCCGCGGCGTTCTCGAGGGGCGTCTGCTGGAGGATGCCGTGACCCAGGTTCATGATATGACCGTTCCTGCCTGCTGCCCGATCGAGAATTTCCTTGGTGCGCTTCCGGATGAACTCCTTTGAGCCGAAGAGGGAGATCGGATCGATGTTGCCCTGGACGGCCTTGTCGTGGCCCACGCGTTTCCAGGCCTCGTCGAGATTGCAGCGCCAGTCGAGTCCGATGACATCGCCACCCGCCTCGGCAACCATCTCGAGGAGATGGGTGGCGCCGTGGGCGAAGTGGATGAGCGGGACGGTCTTCTTGATGCCCGCGATCACGTTCTTCTGGTGCGGCAGCACGAACTCGCGGTAGTCCGCCGGTCCGAGCGCGCCGACCCAACTATCAAAAAGCTGGACCACCTGCACCCCCGTGTCGATCTGGGCGTTCATATAGTTGATGATGACGCCGGTGAGGTGCTCCATGAGCTTGTGCCAGGCCCTGGGTTCGGCGAACATCATGGTCTTGGCGTGCTCATAGTTCCGGGAGCCGCCGCCCTCGATGATGTAGCTGGCCAGGGTAAACGGCGCGCCGGAGAAGCCGATCAGCGGCACCTTGCCGTTTAGTTCTTTCAGAACGAGCTTGATCGCCTTCATGAGATACTCGATCTGCGTTGCCGCGTCGATGGGCTTGAGCTTCTCCACATCCGCCATGCTCCGCACGGGGTTGTGGATCACCGGGCCCTCGCCCTTGGCGAACTCAAGGTCGATGCCCATGGGCTCGAGGGGGAGCAGGATGTCGGCGAAGATGATGGCCGCGTCGATCTCGTAGCGGCGCACCGGCTGGACCGTCACCTCGGCGGCGATCTCCGGCGTCTTGCACATCTCAAGGAAGGTGTGCTTCGCCCGTATCTCGCGGTACTCCGGCAGATACCTCCCTGCCTGACGCATCATCCACACGGGTGTTGCGTCCACGGGCTCGCGCCTGCATGCCTTTACAAACCTGTCCACTCTCGACATCCTCTATCTCCCTGATTACATGAAGTAAAAAAAGTTTCACTTATAAGAAACCCCATAATAGTATTTTGTCGGGGAAAACTCAAGGGAATTTTAGGGGATTGTCGGGGATTTTTTCCAGATCTGCGGATTCCTTATCTGCGATGCGAGGTGCTTGCCACTTGTTTTTTTTAAATAACTTTGCTATTGTATCTTAGTTATGAAGATCACTTTGCCGAAAGAGAAAATCAACGAGTTCTGCCGTCGCCGGAAAATCACCGAATTTGCCCTCTTCGGATCGGTGCTCAGGGACGATTTCGGGCCTGCGAGCGACGTGGATGTACTCGTGACATTCGCTTCCGATGCACATTGGAGTCTGCTCGACCATGTGGAGATGCAGGAAGAACTGAAGGTGCTGTTCGGCAGAAATGTTGATCTGGTCAGCCGCCGCGGCATAGAGCGGAGCCGCAACCCCATCCGTCGCAGAGATATCCTCGATTCCGCCGAGGTCATCTATGCCGCAGCGTGACCCCAGCCATCTCACCGATATCCTTCAAGCGGCACAACAGATACAGAATTTTCTTCAGGGCGTTGATAAGGAACGGTTCGATGGAAGTGCGCTGATACAGTCGGCTGTCATACGGCAGATCGAGATCATCGGTGAGGCGTCAAAGCGGCTCTCTGAACCATTCCGGGCGGCCAATTCGCATATTCCCTGGAGACAGATCGCGGGTATGCGGGACCTGCTTATTCATGCCTATGACCACGTGGACATCGATGAGGTTTGGAACGCGGCCCAGTCCGATATCCCTTCTTTAATATCCTGGATAGAACCGCTCATCAAAAAATCAGTTTGAGATCAGATTCCATCAGACGGTTACTTCAACAAGTTGAAGTTGCGACGGCTTGAAAGATACCTTTGCCTTCACAACCACAAATCAGCCCTCTATCAAGTCGTTGAAAAAGTCCTTTAGCCGTCTTTGCGAGCGAGGCGAAGCAATCTCGGTTTTAAAGAAATCAATAACTTCGAGATTGCCGCGTCGCAAAAATAGCTCCTCGCAATGACATTTCGAGAGTTTTTCAGCATCCTGCTATTGCTTCCTTGATACTCGAAAACTCCTCTTGTTTCAAACTTAACTTCCAAAGGATCGGGTATTCCTGATTATTCTTCATTCCTTCCGCCGGAACGACAATGCCGCGAGGGTGATCATGATCAGGGAGATCACGGTGACGACGGCGAGGTCGAGCATGAGCGGGAACTCCGGGCCCAGGGGCGGCGTGCCGTTGCGGAGCAGGACGTGCTTGAAGGCATCGATGCCGTAGGTGAGGGGGTTGATCTGGGTCAAATACCGGAGCGCGGGCGGCATGGACGTGACCGGGTACATGGCGCCGGAGAGGAAGAGCATGGGCATGACCAGAAAGTTCATGATGATGTTGAAACCGTCGAAGGAGGTTAGCCGTGCGGCGATCAGGATGCCCATGGACGTAATGCAGAACGAGACAAGGACGGCCACGGCAACGACCTCGATGAACTGCATGAAGGTGAGGTGAATGCCGAGGAAGGGGATAAAGACCAGGATGATGACCGCCTGGGCAACGGAGATAAAGGTGCCTGAGATCGCCTTGCCGATGACGATGGAGAGGCGCGAGATGGGCGCCACCAGCATCTCCTTCATGAAACCGAACTCACGGTCCCAGACGATCGAGATGGACGAAAATATGGACGAGAAGAGGATGGTCATCCCGATCATGCCGGGGAAAATGAACTGAAGGTAGGAAAAACCGGCCTGGGGCTTGATGAGCGAGCCCATGCCGTTGCCGACCACGAAAAGCCAGAGCACGGGCCGTGCGAGCGTTCCGAGGAGGCGGCTCTTCTCGCGGAAGAACTTGATGAACTCCCGGAGGCAGATGACGTAGATCGGCCGGAACTGGATCATCGCTGCGCCCTCCGGTGGCTGCGGACGAACTCCCGGGTCGCTTCCTTGTCGTCCGTCACGACGTCGTCCCGGATCGTTCTGCCGGTGAGCTTCAGGAAAACATCGTTCAGCGTCGGTTTTTGAAGACTCACCGACCTGGTCTTGACCGACAGCCCATGGATGAGCCTGGGGATGAATTCCTCTCCCCGTTCGACCTCAAGGAAGAGGCCGCCGTTCTCCTCTTTGGCCGGGATCCCGAAGGCCTGCCGGATCTCGGCTATGGCCTGCGCGTTGTCCTCGGTCACGAGCCGGACAATATCTCCGTGGACCATCTCTTTAAGCTTTGCCGGCGTTCCCCCGGCGATGATCTTCCCATGGTCGATGATGGCGATGCGGTCGCAGTTCTCCGCTTCTTCCATGTAGTGGGTGGTCATGAACACGGTGATCTTTTCCCGCTTCCGGAGGGTGTTGATGAACTCCCAGATCGTGTTCCGGGTCTGGGGGTCGAGGCCGAGCGTGGGTTC
>CAYILT010000138.1:0-9154 GCA_964364055.1 uncultured Nitrospiraceae bacterium
AAGGGACGATAGCAATAACGAACGATCTTCTCCGGCAGAAACCCGCGCTTACGTAGTTGATCACGCACAGCTTCCGCCTTGAAATCATTGGTGCTTGTCATGACCGACGGCGAAATCCGGCGCATTTGCTCGTGAGTGATCTCCGGGTCGAAGTAGTCCTTCATCCGTTTCACGAGCCGGTCGCGGTCTATGTCCACGACCACATCGTCGCGGCTGGTCTTCACGCCGGGGAACGAGACCGGGAACAGGTCCGGCAACGCTGGCCACGTGACGTAGTCTGCGGCCATTTGGCCGGTCATGAGCGCGAGCCCCATCTCCAATATTGGTGTCACCTGTTGGTAGTCGCCCACATCTTCGAGCAGTTGAGCGCGTTTGTCCTTACCCCAAAAGTGGCGAAATTGAACAACGCCAACGCTGGTGTGCTTCACCTTGCGGACGAGCAGGGCAATGGCCGTGCCGACCTGGATGCCTTCCTTGTTGAACTCGATGGAAAAGACGCTGGGCTCGGGCGCGCCCTCGGGTGTAAGTTTGCCCGTCTTATACTTGTCGCCGTTCAGGCAGTCGATGCTGATCTTATCGAACACATCGAGGTATCGTTCCCGCATTCCGGTAAAGGACAATCCATCGAGCCAGGAATAATTCGAGATGAAACAAACGACGCCTTGCCCGTTCTTCTCCACGATACGCCGTTCAGCCATGCGGAAGAACCGGACATAAAGATCGTTCAGGCCTTGCCCCTGCGGTGCCGCAACCTTCTTCGCTGTCCGGTAGGCGTTCGAAAGGTCGCGTTCTTCGTCCATTGCCAGACCCGCGTATCCGTTGTAAGGCGGATTGCCGATGAATACGAGGATGGGCTTTTTCTGCTTTACGTTGCCCGCTGCGTCGCGTTCGTCTTCAAAACCGGGGAAAGCGATCTGTTTCAGCTTTTCCTTGGGCGGTTCCCAGCCGGTGAGTGCGTTGGTCAAATAGACCCCGACACGTTCGGGCGGATCGGAGCGGTCGCTGAGCGGCGCACCGAGGGTTTCGAGTTCCAGCCCGATCTGGAGATGCGCAATGACAAAGGGCGCGGGCAAAAGCTCGAAGCCGAAGACACGCTCCATGGCGGCCTTCTTGAGATCATTCGCCACAAGAGCGTCTCCGCCCTTTTCATGCAGGGTTTTGGCGATGCGGCGAAGAACAGCGCGGATATAAGGGCCGGTGCCGCAACAGGGATCGAGGACGACAACGTTCGGGTCCGCCAGACCATCGGCGAGACCGAGTTCCGAGCGCAGGACGGCGTCCACACGCTCGACCTGATAACGAACGATCTCCTCGGGAGTGTACCAGACGCCGAGTTCCTTGCGCAGTTCCGGGTCGAAGGCATGGAGAAATGGCTCGTAGAAGTACTGGACAGCATGACCCTCGTCGAAGGACTTGAAGAACTCCAGCCGGTCCACGCGGTTCAGAGCTGCTGCGGTCCAGTCGAGAACTTCGATCATGCCCAGCGCGCCGAGACGGGCGGGGTCGGCGACCTGCACAAAAAGAGCGCGGAGCATGGGCACGCGCAAAAGATAGGGAGCGACCCGCCAGTCGAATCCGCCTGCGACAGCGTAGGGAGCCCCGGTCTCGTGGAGTGAATCAGCGAAGCCGGTCTTTGTATGAGGTTTTGCGTCGCGCTGCCGCGCCCAGAGCACCCAGGCAGAGAAGACGCCGTAGAAGAGGGTTTGAATGAGCGTTGAACGAAAGAAATGCTCGCCTTTTTCGCCCTCGAAACGCAAGCCCAGGGATTCCTCTAAGGCCTGACGAAGGCTGGTAAGGGCCGGGAGCTCGGCCTGTTCGATGCGAAGCCGGGCGTCGTGGGCGTAGGAGGCGAGAAGGCCGGCCACGTCTTGCGGCGCGGCCAGCGGCGCATTATGGAGCAACACACGCTTCAGATACTCAAGCATCCGTTCGCCATGCTCCTTCGCCGCAGCCTGACGGGGATGAGCGGTTAAATGCCAGAATTCGCTCTCCGACTCCGCCAGTGTGAAGGACTCCAGAACGCACGGCTGTCCTGTCGGTCCTTTGCCGATAAGAGCAAAAGCGCGGAAGTTGGTGACGAGCACCATGCCGTACCGTTTCCAGTACCGCTCCACCTGCTCGGTCCCGGCCACCCGGCGGACATCTTCAGACGGTGGTTTTGCTTCAATAACACCGCGCGAGGGATTCTGAACCAGGAAAGGATTGTCTTTGGAGTCCGCGTCGCGTGTCTTTCCGCGAAATTGCTCGGCGGAAAAGAGACCGCCGTCGGGCAGCCCCGCGCCCCGGTTTGCAAGGTTGATGACGCAGCGAACTTTAGGGGAAAGGCCCTTCCCGATGTCCGAGAGCAGCCGTTCCAATGCCGGATAGAACGAAGTCTCCGCCACGTTGGACCGGGAGCCCCGGACCTCTCCCATGTCGGTCAAGTATCGCTCTATCGGGTTTTCGTGCATGATCGGATATTCCGTCCTGTTGTTGGGTGGCGTTAGTACAAATTGGAGAAAGCGAAGCTAACCAGCCGCTTGCTTTTTGGCGGTCCGTGTTGAGCGTTTAGTTGAGCCGATGGAGTGCTGCGCCAGCTTCATGAGACTCCGCAATGCGGTATTGACGGAGTCGTCATCGGGAAAAGCCATCGCGACGTCCGGGCTCAGGAGAACGAGATTCGTGCCCTTATTATACTCGCTATTGTATTTACCGCGAACGCCGACGCCGAGGTCTTCACTCCGATACTCTTTTCTCATATCTTCTTTTTTATCCGTTTTCATATATTGTCCTTTCCTGTCGTGTTGCTCGCCTCGCGCTGATTATTCTTGTTTTGCCTTGCTGTTCAGTATGCACGACAACGAGCAGATGGTTCAACTTGGAATGTCCAAACGTTAGAAATCCATGCTCTCCAACGGAATGATCCGGATCGGGGAATGTTATTGCGAGTGGATCGGCGAATACGGTTGCCGCATCATGGAAAAAAACGCCGTGATTTTTCCGATTCATTTCCGACTTTTTGGGGTCCCACTCGAATTGCATTTTATTGTACCACTTTTCCAAGAGGCTCTGTTAATGTAAGTATATAAACTGTCGTGTGTCAGACACGGAAATCTTGTCAATATCTTCCTGAAGTCTTCCCTTTTTCATGACGAATATATGCCTGATTTACCGCGATGTCAACGGTACCGAAAGGGTATTTGCAGGGTAGGGGATAGTACTCAGCGTGGCCGCCGAACTGGAAGTTGCAATAAACTTTACTTGCCGGACCGCCGCGATTCTATATAATAGAAGCATTATTCCGACCGAAAGGGGCCCTTATGATACGAGCGACGCTATTCTGTCTGATCGCAGCGTTTCTGCTCGGCGGATGCAATGTGTCGGTCTCCGGAAAACGGGTCGAGTCGCGGTCAAAGGACGGCCAGTTCCGCGACCGCCACATGCAGAACGTGACCCGGCTTACCTCCGATGGCGACAACGGCGAGGCCTATTTCTCCGGGGACGGCAAAAAGCTCATCTTCCAGTCCAGCCGGGCGGGATACGCCTGCGATAAGATCTGGACCATGAACATCGATGGAAGGGACTTGCGGATGGTGAGCCCCAACCACGGCGCACACACCTGTGCCTTCTTTTTCCCCGACGGGCAGCGGATCGTGTTCGCTTCGACGAAGGACTTGCCCGGCGATTGCCCGCCCAAACCGAAGACGCCGGCCGGAGCCCGGTACGTCTGGCCCCTCTATCCCTACGATATCTACAAGGCGAACCCCGACGGCACGGAGCTGGTGCGCATCACGGCCAACCCCCTGTACGACGCCGAGCCTGTGGTCTCCCCCGACGGGAAGCGGATCGTCTTCGGCTCACAGCGCGAGGACAACTTCGACGTCTACGTCATGAACAGCGACGGCTCGAACGTGCGGCGGCTCACGGACCGTATGGGCTACAACGGGGGCCCCTGGTTCTCGCCCGACGGCGCCAAGATCGTCTGGCGCGCCTGGTATCCCGAGACCGAGGCTGAAAGGCAACAGTGGAAGGACTGCATGGCGAAGAACTACATCCTCGCTTTCCCCCTGTCGCTCTGGGTCATGGACGTCGACGGGTCGAACAAGCGTATGGTCCTGAGCAACGGCGCAACGAACTTCGCCCCCTCATGGCACCCCGACGGCAACCGCATCATCTTTGCGAGCAACAGGGACGACTGGCGCGAGGACATCAGGCAGTTCGGCCACAACTTCGAACTGTACCTGATCAACATCGACGGAAAGGGCCTGGAGCGGCTCACGTTCAACACGGTCTTCGACTCCTTCCCCATGTTCTCGCCCGACGGGAAAAAGCTGGTCTGGGCCTCCAACCGGGATCCGAACAAGCCGCGCCAGACGGACATTTTTATTGCGGACTGGGAGGAGTGATATGAAATGCGGAGTGTGGAGTGCGGAGTGCGGAATCCGCCGGTTGCTTCTGTGAGCGAAAGGTACAGTCAGCGGGGCCGATGAGGAGGAGTACATGACGGTCAGGAAGAGACCAGCGAAGGGCACCGGGAAGAAGACCGAGGCCGGGCGCGTGAAGTCATCGAATGCGCTGCAAGAAAGCGAAGAGAAGTACAGGCTGCTGATCGAGGCGACGAATACCGGCTACGTCATTATCGACGAGCAGGGCAGGGTCCTGGACGCGAACGAGGAATACGTCAAGCTTACGGGCCATGGCAGCCTGGCGGAGATTGCCGGACGAGCGGTCACGGAATGGACGGCAGCATACGACCAGGAGCGGAACGCCGCCGAGGTCAGGAAGTGCATGGAGAGCGGCTCGGTGCGCAACCTGGTGATCGACTATGTCGCTCCCACATGCAGGGTCACGCCGGTTGAGATCAACGCGACCGTGCTGCGGGCCCCGCGGGCCCCGCGGATCTTCACGGTCTGCAGGGACATCACCGAGCGCAAACAGGCAAGAGAGGAACTGGCCGGGCAGAAAGCCATGCTGCAGCAGATCCTCGACACCGCGAGCGTGGCGATCTTTCTGGTGGACAAGGCCGGCCGCATCACCCAGGCGAACAGGCGCATGGCCGAGATGTTCGGCCGTTCGATGGAAGAGCTTGCCGGGAGCGAATACGTCAGCCTCGTCCATCCGTCGGAGCGGGAGACCGGCCGGAAGAATATGCTGGCCTTGCTGGCGAGCGAGATATCCTCCGTGGATCTCGAGCGACACTACTGGCGGCGGGACGGGACCGAGTTCTGGGGCCACCTCGCGGGCCGGCGCTTCTACGATGTCCATGGCAACGAGCTCGGCCTGATCGGGGTGATCTCGGACATTACCGAGCGAAAACGGGCCGAGGACGCGCTGAAGGAAAGCAAACGGTCCCTCGAAACGCTGATGAGCAACCTCCCCGGGATGGCCTACCGCTGCCGGAATGACCGGGACTGGACCATGGAGTATGTGAACGAGGGCGCGCTCGAACTGACCGGTTACCAACAGGCCGACCTCGTCGGGAACGCGAAGATCGCTTATAACGATCTGATCCATCCCGACGATCAGGAGGCGGTGTGGGAAGCCGTGCAGAAGGCCGTTGGATCGAGGGACAAATACACGCTGAACTACCGGATCCGTACGGCCGACGGCACGGAGAAGTGGGTCTGGGAGCAAGGACAGGGGGTCTTTTCGGAAGCGGGCGACTTGCTCGCCCTGGAGGGATTCATCACCGATATTACCGAACGGCAGCTTCTGGAGGAAGAGCGTCTGAAGACGCAGAAGCTCGAATCCATCGGGACGCTGGCGGGCGGCATCGCCCACGACTTCAACAACCTCCTGCAGGGCATCTTCGGCTATATTTCCATGGCGAAGCTGACGCTCGATCAGAAAGAGAAGTCGCTCGCCATGCTGGAGCAGGCCGAGAAGGCGCTGCACCAGTCGGTGAACCTCACGTCGCAGCTCCTGACCTTCTCGAAGGGCGGCAAGCCGGTCAAGAAGACGGTCGACCTTCGAGCGGTCATCGAGAACGCGGTAAAGTTCGCCCTGAGCGGCTCCCGGATCGACTACGACCTTTCGTTCGAAGCGGACCTGAGCGCGGTCGAGGCGGACGAGGGGCAGATCGGGCGGGTGGTCCAGAACATCGTGCTGAACGCGGAGCAGGCGATGCCTTTGGGCGGCAGGATCGAGATCGCGGCGCGGAACGTTCCGGCTACCCGCGCTGCCGGGCTTCCCCTTTCCGCGCCGGACGGCCTGGTGGAGATCGTGGTACGCGACCGGGGCACGGGCATTCCTCCCGGGCATCTGCCGCGTATATTCGATCCCTATTTTACCACCAAGGAACGGAGGAGCGGCCTGGGGCTCGCCACGTCATATTCCATCGTCAAGAACCACGACGGTCTGATCGATGTGCGGTCTGAGGTCGGTAAGGGCAGTATCTTCACGATCTATCTTCCCGCGGTAGAAGCCGAAAGGACCGAAGTGCAGGCGCTGCCCGTTGCTTCGGCCGGCCGGCGGGGCAGGGTCCTCGTGATGGATGATGAGGAGATCGTGCGGATGGTGGCCGGCGAGCTCATCCGGTCCTTGGGACACGAGGCGGAGTTCGCGGAGCACGGCGATGCGGCGATCGAGAAGTATAAACAGGCGAAAGCGGAGGGACGGCCCTTCGATGTTGTCATCCTGGACCTGACCATCCGGGGCGGCAAGGGCGGCGAGGAGACCCTGCGGGAGCTGCTGGAGATCGATCCCGGCGTCAAGGCGGTGGTCTCCAGCGGGTATTCCGACGACGAGGTCGTTGCCACCTACCGGCAGCACGGCTTCCGCTTCTTCCTGAAAAAGCCGTACAGCATCGGTGAACTGCGCATGATGCTGGACGACGTGATGGCGTGAGCGTTGATGCTCCGGCCCGGACCGGGAGAACGCGCGATCTGAGAGAGGGAGGACCATGGAGCGTATCTTGAGAGTGACCAGTGTGATGCTGGTCATCGGCCTGCTTGCCGGTTCCGCGGGTGCGCAGGTAACGATCGAGCCCGAGGGCATGATGGAGACCGTGAAGTACTTGTCGGGCGCGGAGTTCATGGGCCGGGGCATCGGCACGCCGGAGCTGGACAAGGCCGCGGCGTTCATCGCCTCGCGCTTCGAGGCGGCCGGCCTTCTGCCCGGCGGTCCAGCGAACGGCAGCTGGTACCAGGAATGGACCGATCCTGAGAGCAAGGCAAGGATGCGGAACGTGGTGGGGATCCTCCCGGGCAGAAACCCGCAACTCGCTCGTGAGAGCGTGGTCATCGGCGCGCACTATGATCATCTCGGAACGGACGGGGCGTCGAAGGAGAACGCCGGAAAGGTGCATCCCGGCGCGGATGACAACGCAAGCGGCGTTGCCGTGCTCCTTGAGCTTGTGTCGCGGCTTCCCCTCGTCGCCAACATGGAGCGGACCGTGGTGTTCGTCGCCTTCACCGGCGAAGAGGAGGGAAGGAAAGGGTCGCGGTATTATGTCCGGAACGAGAGGCGGTACCACGTATCAAAGGCCATCGCCATGATCAATCTCGATACGGCCGGGCGGCTGGGGAAGAACAAGCTGATCATCCTCGGCTCCGGGTCCGCGAAGGAGTGGTCACCGTTCTTCCAGGAGGCCGGCAAGTCCCTGAAGATAGAGATCGCCGAGATGGCCCAGCAGCTCGATTCGAGCGACCAGAAGAGCTTTCAGGAGGCCGGGGTGCCTGCGGTACAGTTCTTCACCGGTCCCCATGCCGACTACCACCGTCCCACGGACACCGCGGACAAGATAGACGGAAAGGGACTCGCAAAGGTCGCGACGGTTGCGCGGGCCGTTGCCTTCTATCTCGCCAACCGCCCGGAGCCGCTCACCGCGACCATTTCATCGTCACCGGCCGGCGTACCCGCTCCCCGGACAGACCGGAAAGCGACGCTTGGCATCGTCCCGGACTTCACCTATAATGGGCAGGGAGTGCGGCTTGGCGGGATGTCGCCCGACGGTCCTGTGGAGAGGGCCGGCCTGAGGACGGGCGATGTGGTCATCCAGGCGGGAAACATCCCCATCGCGGTCCTGAAGGACCTGTCCGATGTGCTGAAGACAAAACAGCCCGGGGACAGACTGCCTCTCCGGTTTCTGCGGAACGGGAAGGAGATGAAGGCCGAAGTGGAGTTACAGGAGCGATAGCGTTCTTCGCGCGGTAGGCTTAAGCCCTAACCCGGACAAGCCGGAATTGTAAATTGCAAATTGCAAAGTGCAAATTTACCCAAATTAGGTACGCAAAGATAGTCGATTTGTCCCGTATTGACAGGCGTTTTGTGATCTTGACAAAAATATTCTATCCATTTTGCGTAGAATTTGATTCCTTAGTAACTAATTGCTAGTGCACTGTAAATATAGTTCTTGATTGTATTGCGCCCGTTATCTCGTCACCCCGGCATGACTTTAGCCGGAGTCCAGGAAGATTTTAATGGAAAAATTCACTGGATTCCGGCTTAAAACGCGCCGGAATGACGGCGTGGAACCATTGGCAACTAAGTTTACGGTGCACTATAGTAAACGCATTTAATATTGTTACGGGTTTGACTCATGCAATTTATTTAAATCCCCCTTAATCCCCCTTTTCCAAAGGGGGAGATCGCATTATCCCCTCTTTAGAAAAGAGGGGTCAGGGGAGATTTTTAACATAAATAAATGCGTTTGTATTAGTTACGGTCTGACGAGCTCAATCTTAAAGAACGGAGCGTGGTATGGACACCATTCAGGAAGAAGGCAGCGGCAGGCAGATCCGGTCGGCGATCGGGCTGGAGTTGCTTGTGCGGGACGTAATGACCAGGGATGTTCTCGTCATTACGAAATATGAAAGCATCACGAAGGTGGCGAATATCCTGTCGGGGAAAAACATCAGCGGGCTTCCGGTCGTGGATAATGACAAGAAGGTCCTCGGCATCATTACCCAGGCGGACATCCTGTCCATGCTGGGGGTGGGACGGGAGCACACCTTCAAGGACCTCTTGAAATACATGCTGGGAGAACGCCTCCCCCAGCGCAAGATGGGCGATATTGTCGGGGACATCATGACCCATAGGGCGATTACCATAAAACCCGATGCGAACATCGCCGATGCGGTGCGGGTCATGGATGAGAAAAAGATCAGACGGTTGATCGTGACCGACGACCGTGAGGTGCTTCTCGGGATCATCACGAGGGCCGACATCCTGAAGG
>CAYILT010000139.1:0-9090 GCA_964364055.1 uncultured Nitrospiraceae bacterium
GCGTGAAGGACGGACGGTTCCGGGAAGACCTGTTCTACCGGTTGAACGTCATCGAGCTCAGGATCCCGTCGCTCCGTGAGCGGAAGGACGACATCCCTCTCCTGATCAAACACTATCTGACCGTGTTCGCTGATGAGGCGGGAAAGAACGTCAAGGATATCGATTACGAAGCGATGAAATCGATGCTGGCCTATGACTGGCCTGGCAACATCCGTGAACTGAGGAACTCCCTGGAACGCGCGGTGGTGCTCTCTGAAGGGGAGATAATCACCCTGCACGACCTGCCGGACAAGCTGAGGACCATGGACGTGGAAGGCATCCCCACCTCATCGCTCAGGCAGGCGCTCGATGACTACGAACGGGAATATATCCGCCGGAGCATGACGGAGAACAAGGGCAACAAGGAAGCGACAGCGGAACGGCTGGGCATCGACCTGGCGACGCTTTACCGGAAACTAAAAAAGCTCAGGATCGAGGCACCCTAAGCTGTATGGCTGTTGAAATGGAACATTACCTGTCTTTGCGAGCGAAGCAAAGCGATCTCACAGTTCGTATCTGCATGTCAGATTGAGATTGCCGCGTCCCCCGGATCGTGTCCGGGGCTAAAGGCGCTCCTCGCAATGACAGCAATGATGACTTCTTACGTGACCATCAAATTTGCAATTTGCACTTTGCAATTTGAATTTTACAATTCCGGCTTGTCCGGATCAGGGAATAAGGTCCTTCTTTTCCTCTTCCGGGACATCGAAGGTGCTCTCCCACTGCACGACTTTTTTTTCCGCCGGTCTCACCTCGGTTACCGCGGACGTCGGCAGAGAAACATACCCGAGCATTCCTTTGAGATGGACCTCGGTCTCGGAAACCTCTATCAGGACGCCCTTATAAGAGATTCCGTTCGCGATGACTTCCACCTCTTTGCCGGTCATTTCAATGATATCAGGCATGCATCCTCCCTGGTCTTTCTATGATCTCCGGCCTCTCACCACGGGCCGGAGAGGTCATATCTCTATTCTCCCCCATCTCTCCTTCCGGTACCGCCAGATAAGCAGTCCCATCCTCACCAGCCAGTCGAATATCATGACCGACCAGACAATGTGGATCGGTGCATGGAACAACGTTGCAAGGAGGGCCGTCACCGGAAGGCGGACCAGCCACATTCCCGCCATGGTCGCGAACATGATGAAGCCCGTATCACCGGCCCCGCGCAGGGACCCGGTAAGCACCATGGTGACGGCCAGGGGAACCTGGGCGAAGGCCACGATCTTCATGTAGAGTATACCATACCTGATCACCTCGGGATCATTGGTAAACAGCCTGAGCAGGACATAGGGAAAGAAAAAGAAGACGAATCCCATGCCGGCCATAAGTATCACCGCCAGACGGTTCGCTTCATACGCCGAGAGCCGGGCATCCTCGGGCCTTCCCGCGCCCAGGTTCTGTCCGACCATGGTCGCGGCGGCGACGGCGATCCCATAGCCGGGCATGAACGAGATGGCCTCGATGGCAAGCCCCACCTGGTGGGCGGCGTAGACGGCTGTTCCGTAGAGCAAAATGACCTTGGCGAAGACCATTGATCCCGCGTTCTGCAACAGCCGGTCAACAAAGATAGGCCAGCCAAGCCTGATCATCCGGGAAGTAAAGCGAAGGTCCAGATGTTTACTCATGACAATATACTTCCTGACCAGCGACCGGACGAACAGGAATATGGCCCCCATGCTTTCCGATATGGCGACGGCAATTGCGGCGCCTTTGACACCGAGCGCAGGGCAGCCCCATTTCCCGTAGATCAGAGGATAGGCCACGACAACGTGCAGTATGTTCACGATCAGCGTTGCATAGAGCGGTGTCCTTGTGTCACCGGTCCCGTGCATGATGCCGGAGAGGACGTTGATGGAGATGGTAAATAAGATGCAAGTAAATATGATCCGGGTGTAGTCATAGAGGATCTGCTGAACTTCCTGGTTCGCACCCAGGAGCGCCGCCATCTTCCACCCGAACAGGTTGCCCGCGACCATAATGCATACGGCTGCAAGTATTGCAAGCAGCATCGCCTGATAGGCCGCCTGAGCGGATTCCTCTCTCCTCCCCGCTCCCCAGAGCTGGGATACCAGCACGGTTGCGCCGGTATTAATGCCCCAGGACAGGCTCATGACCACAAAGACCATGATCTGGGCGATACCCACCGCCGCGATCGCCGAAGCTCCTAGACCTCCGACAAGGAAAATATCCACGATACCCACGGAACGCTGGAGGAAGCTTGAAAGCACCACGGGCACGGCCAGCGAGAACATCTGTTTTCTAATGCTTTTCTGCATAAATGGTATGATTTTCAGGATGACTTCAGGAAGGAGAAATCTACCATGAACCGATGAGAACACAAATATTTATTTCACCAGCGAGCGGACCTTCTTCATGTTCCGGGGGTCGTCTTCTTCCGTCTCTTTCGGTGTTTCCATGATCTTGGGGACATCCCTGAATGCCTTGTGGTTCAAAATGGCCTTGAAGCCGTCCTCACCGATCTTGCCCTCGCCGATGTGCCAGTGGCGATCCACATGAGAGTCAAAATCGCGAAGGCAGTCGTTCAGGTGCATGCCTTTAAGCCTGCTGAAACCGACCGTACTTTCGATCTTCTCTGCGATCGCATCGACGCTCTGCTTCGTCCTGATATCATAGCCCGCGGCAAAGCCGTGGCAGGTATCATAGCAAATGCCGATCTTATCCGTATTGCTTAATCGCGATATCACCTCGCTCACCTGCTCGAAGGTATATCCGACGTCCCCTTTTTCACCCGCCGTGTTCTCCAGCAGGATCATCGCCTGGGGCTTATGAAGTTTCATAGCCATGTTCAGCGCATCAGCGACCCGCTCGATCATCCATCCGGGCTCCTGGCCGCTCGCTGAGCCGAGATGGGTCACCAAATATTCCGCTCCGAGATGCTCGGTCCGTTCTAGATCAATGACGAATTGCTCGATCGACCGCTCGTACAGGTCCGGCTTCGGAGATGCAAGATTAATGAGATAGTTCGTGTGGACGAATACCGGATTGATATCAAACTGTTCACGAAGCCGCTTGAACTCGGCGATGTCATCCTTGTCGAGCGGTTTGACAGTCCAGCCCCGGGGATTCCGGCTGAAGATCTGCATGGTCGTACAGCCAAGCTCGTGGGCGCGCTGGACCGCAAGAGAGAAACCTCCGGATATGGACACATGGAAGCCGAGGCGCACGTCATTTTCCTCCGACCATCTTCATGAATTCAGGTTCTGTTATCACCTTCACCCCAAGTTTCCGCGCTTTATCCAGCTTGCTTCCTGCGTCCTTCCCTGCTAGCACATAACTCGTTTTCTTCGATACCGCACCAGCGGCGCGACCGCCGTTCTGTTCGATCAGCGCTTCATACTCATCACGGGGCTTCGACAGCGTGCCGGTGATGACGAAGGTCATGCTATCGAACAGACCTTTCTTTTCCTCTCCCGCAGCAGCATAATCGGGATTCGTTAGTTTCAAGCCGAGCTTTTTAAGATCTTCAAGCGTTTTCAGGTTCTCTTTTTCCGAAAAGAAACCGGAGATCGACGCGGCCAGCTTTTCACCCATCTGCTTTATTGCCATGACACGGTCGGCCTTTATGCGGTACAGGTCATCCAGCTTCTCGAAGTTCTTTGCCAGCTGTTTCGCCGCGAACTCACCGACATGCAGGATGCCGAGGGCAAAAAGGAATCGCGCCATCGTGGTCGCCTTGCTTTTCTCGATTGCATCGATAAGGTTCTGGGCTGACTTTTCGGCGAACCGCGGAAGCTCCAATAGCTGTTCCTTCCTGAGCCTGTACAGGTCCACAAAATGCCGTATCAGGCCCTGGCTGTAGAGCAGCTCAACGTTCTTTTCACCCAACCCCTCTATATCCATGGCGCCGCGCGACGCGTAGTGTTTGATCTTCTCCAGGACCTGCGCCTCGCAGTTCAGGCCTATGCAGCGAAACGCGACCTCGCCTTCTTCCCGCGCAACGTTCGATCCGCAGACCGGACATTGTCTCGGGATCGGAAAGCGTATCTCGGTACCCGTCCGTTTCGCTGTCTTGACCTCTACAACGTGAGGAATCACATCCCCTGCCCGCTCAACGACAACGGTATCTCCGATCCTGATGTCCTTCCGCTCTATCTCGTCCCAGTTGTGGAGCGTTGAACGGGAGACGGTCACGCCGCCGATCTGGATGGGCCGCATAATAGCCACCGGGGTGATCGCTCCTGTCCTGCCCACGTTAGCGATGATGTCCTCGATGACGGTAATACCCTGATGAGCAGCATATTTGAAGGCGATTGCCCAGCGGGGTTCTCGTGTCTTGATGCCGAGCGTTTTTTGAAGAGCGAAATCATTCACTTTGATGACCGCCCCATCTGTTTCGAAGGGCAGGTGAGGACGCTGTTCCTCGATCGCCTTGATAGAATCGATCGCCTTGTCGATACCGCTTACCACATTGAAGATAAGAGGAACAGGGAAATGGGCTTTTTTGAGCCACGCCATGAAGTTCGCCTGGTCCCTGAACTCAATACCTTTCATCGCACCCAGGCCGTAACAGGCCATGTGCAATCTTCGCTTCTCCGTAACCGAGGGATCGAGCTGCCGGATGGAGCCGGCTGCGGCGTTCCGGGGATTTGCAAAAGGCTCAGCCCCTTCCTTCTCCCGTTCCTTGTTCAGCTTCTCGAACTCGGCAATATCGATGAACACTTCACCCCTGATGTCGATCTCCTCAGGGACCGGATATACGCCCTCGATCCTGAGCGGCACCGCCTTGATTGTTTTGATGTTCTGGGTAACATCCTCGCCTTCAAACCCATCTCCCCGGGTAGAAGCGCGGAGAAGCATACCGTTCCGGTACGTAAGTTCCATGGCAAGCCCGTCATACTTCGGTTCGACGGTATATTCGATCTCACTATCAATTTTCAGCACCTTTTTTACCCGCTTGTCGAACTCGCGCACTTCATCATGCGAAAATGCGTTCCCGAGTGACAACATGGGCTCGGTGTGTTTTACTTTTTCGAACTTTTCTAGCGGCGGCGCGCCGACGCGCTGGGTGGGTGAATCGGGAAGGATGAGGTAATGCTTTTCCTCAAGTTCCTTCAGGCGGCGAAAGAGCTTGTCGTACTCGGCATCGGAAATAACGGGTGCATCGAGAACATAGTAGCGATAGCTATGCTCGTTCAGATCCTTGACAAGCTTTTCTATTTCTGCCCTGATGGCAGGCGCGATCTTTAGAGTCATTTCCCTACTTGACCTCGTATACCTTCAGCACTTCATCACCGTAGTGGTTGATGACCTTCACGGCGATCTTGCCGGTTGAGGGTGCGTCGAAAGGTTTGCTTACGGGTGAATAGAGCATTGACCAGGCAGCTTCGTCAACTTCGGCGCGGAGTGCGCGTTTCAACTTCTCGTAAGGTTCGTCTGCTCCCAAGAAATACGCATGGCGCACGAAGAAGCTCTCGCCGTTATAGTTCGTGTCGATGAACCAGCAGGCGATATCGTCGGTTGAGGAACTCCGAATCTGGCCGGTTGTAGGATCGTACACATCCACGCCTTTGATCTCAACGGTGATCTTGCCGTCTTTTACTTTTTTGACCTTCAAGTCCGGCTCGCCGAAGACCATGAAGAGGTTCCCTGCGCCGGTCTTTTTCAAAAGTTCTTCGCCCATCGCAAGGTCCGGGTTCATGCGGGCAAGAAGGACCGGAAGCTTTCCATACTGTTTTTGGCCTTCCGAAACGATCTTGTTACCCCCCTTTTCTTCCCCCCTTGCCAAGGGGGGATTGAGGGGGGTCGGCTTAAACTGATTAGCCGCCTCATTTGCAGAAGCATCGAAGGCAAATCCGCAGACTACGAGCAGATCAAATCCTGTACCCCTCACTGCTTCCTTGGCCGCTTCTTTGATAAGCTCGTGGCCGACCGTGCCATGCTCAGGCCCGATGCAGACAGCAACCCTCTTCGACACTCCGCCTTTTTCAGTGTATTCACCGGCAAAGTGCAGCCACTCTCCTGCATGAGGTTCCAGCCGCTCGAACTTGAGGCGCTCATCCTTGACCGTATTCTGAACACCCGCTTTCTTCAGATTGTCGAGAATCATGTGAACAAAATCCCCATGCACACCTATGCCCGAATCCCCCCTCTGCCCCCCTTTGCCAAAGGGGGGTTGGGGGGATTTGTCTTCCGGTGTCAACGTTCTATGCGGCGAGAGGCTTTCGACGGTGAACGGACCGGTGACGCGAATGCGCTTATTGTCCTCGTAGGGCTGATCATACAGCGTTTCGGTGTCCGCATGGCGCGAAATGGCAGCGTCGATATCTTCGCGCTTCATGCCTTCCTTGATGTCCGGGTTGTTCGCAATGGACTTCAGCGTCACGTGCGGCACGCGTTTGTACACGAAACCCTTCTTGATGTCGCCTTCTGTTTTGTACGAAATCCCCCCGCCTTCGGCTCCCCCCTTTGTCATAATCCCCTCTCCGCCCCCCTTTGTAAAAGGGGGGGACGGGGGGATTTTTCCAGTCACTTCCATGTCTTTCTTCGCACCCTCCTGCGAATCAGCAAGATAATAGTACGGATACTTCGCCGCCATCAGCCGCGTCCGCGCGAGCGCAAGCGCAACACGCGAGGTGTCGATCGTGATCCACCGCCTGCCCCACTGCTCCGCCACATACGCCGTCGTCCCGCTCCCGCATGTCGGATCAAGAACGAGATCACCGGGGTCGGTGGTCATGAGGAGACAGCGTTCGATGACTCTTGTATTTGTCTGAACAACATAAATTTTCTGAGACTGAAAGGCTCCGAACTGAGTATCTATCCACAAGTTGTTCAGCTTTGAAACTGGATAATCTGTTGAATATTTCTTAAATCTTATCTGTTTTTCGCTATATTCATAAATGCGGTGTGCCAACACCAAACGTGGCAATCCTTCTTCCGGATCGACACCCCATTGCCTGCCAGCAGGGGGATCGTACTTCTTTCCATTGAATTTAAAAGGCACAGACCGAGTAGGGCTAACATGTTGCGAACTCAAGTCAGCTAGTTCAAATTTTCCATTGTCATCTTCTATACTAAAATCGCCTTCCTCAGGCTTGTCCATGAACAACTGTCGATATTTCATTTTCTCTAAATCTTTTGCATACCACAATATCCTATCGGAAACGCAATCGAGATATTTTGCAGTCCGTCCCGTTGAGGTTGCGAATGCTATCTCAGAGTTATAATTGTCACTCCCAAATACCTCATCCATTAAACAACGGACAAGATGAACGTTTTCATCGCCTATCTGAATAAAAATAGATCCCGTCTCAGTCAATAGCTCTCGTGCCATCACCAGCCTATCACGTAGATACGCAAGATATGAATGAATGCCGAGCTGCCATGTATCGCGGAAGGCTTTTATCTGTTCCGGTTGATGGGAAGCGTCTTCGGCTTTGGCGTCTTTCACGTCGCGCTTGCGCGTAGAAACCTGCCAGTTGGAGCCGAATTTGATGCCGTAGTGCCGTAGGGCGGGTCGAAGTAGATCATCTGCACCTTGCCCTTGAGCCCCTCTTTCTCGGCAAGCGAGGTTATCACAAGCAGTGAATCGCCGAGGATCATCCGGTTCGACCAGTTCTGCTCGTGCTGGTAGAAATCAATTAGGTCCTCAAACTTGATGCCGTTGAAGTCGGCAAACAATGATGCCTGTGCTTCCGGTTTGTCCTTCTTCGCCTCAGCCCGGACGTTCTCAATGATAGCTTGGGGATGAATCTTTTCCTGGATGTAGATCGGCACTGCAGGGACCGCCAGATCCTGCGCATCCTGTTCGTCCTTCCCCTTCCACACAAGCTGCGGGTCCAGCGACGGATCACGGGGATAGAGGATCGTCTTCGGCTTCGCCTCATCGTCCTTCACAAAGTCCCGCAGTTCTTCGGTCGGGATGTTCACCCGTTTGTCTTTATGCTTGACGGGGTGTCGATGGGGGTGGTGTTATTTGATTTCTTTTTCGGCGGCATGGATCACTTGTCTCCCAATAGTAGATACAATAGCTGAATTTACTATTTCCAGAATTTTTTTAAGGTATCGCAAACTAATTCAACTCTAATTCGCTGCGCGCAGCAAGCACTGCATCACTTAGACTTTGAATCGTTTCCGAACTGACTTCTTTTTGTGGTTTCCAAAGAGCCGTGATGTCTATACGACTTTGACCAATGGCTGGATCGATCTTATAAAAACCAAATTCCTTCAACTTTGATACGCTTTTATTTTTTGCGTTATCGATATACTTGGTTACATGCCTATGGTCATATTCGCCACGTATCTTACTAAGCTTAACTACAACAACAATATCTTTTCCGTCATTATCTAAAGACAATTTAACAGTCTTAGTGGTATCAAGAGAAGTTAACTCGATAGTGCGGTCAAAATCAGCCTTACTGATACGTCCTTCTCTATCAATTCGAGAAGCAATTTCACGCAACAACTGGGGTGTATTTGTTGGCAATTTGTCGGAAAGCAGAAGATTATAGCACAGCTTAAATGCTTCCACAGCGGCATTGAAAGGTATTCGTTCCGCTTGGACATCATGCGTACATCCCACGATGGTCTCTGCTATATAATTTGGCACGAAATTCCATGCCGGGTTGAATCTCTTATCGATAGTATCTCGAATCTTTTCAAAATAATTCGGGAATTTATTTTCATTTGGCCGCGGATCGTCGCCAACGAAAAGATAATAGCCAAGCATGCCATAACCGAAAACATCCACAGCGGTATTTCTTGTACTCACATCGGCTTGCCGGCCTGTTGCTGTTTGCTCTGGCGCGGCATAGCCTTGAGCTCTAGCTCCGTGAACTACGGACAAATCGGAAGCTCCTTTATGCCACGACAGATCAAAATCAAGCACAACTATCTCTGCTGGATCAGCAGCGTTATAGTGGTTACGAAGAATAACATTTGCTGGCTTAATATCTCTATGCAGCACAACTTCCGGAAGTTGATGCGCGGCATGTATAATTGTTCCCATTTGAACAAGAGCATCCAGACACAACATGAGATTATCTAACTGCCCCCACTCTTTTGCTTCATAGATAGTAGGTCCATCAACAA
>CAYILT010000140.1:0-9074 GCA_964364055.1 uncultured Nitrospiraceae bacterium
CCCCACCCCAGCCCTCCCCCATCAAGGGGTAGGGAGTATCGGCACAATGTAACTTTCCTTTATTTTTGCAATACTCAATAACACGGATATCAATGAAATGATGACGCCGGCATGCTTACCCTGCGTGCCGGCGTGTTGAGCGTTCGGTTCGGGGACCCGGGGAGAATTACTTCAGGGCGATCTTTTTCTTCATGACGTTCAGCTGGTCCATGTGTTTGGTTTCCTGCGCCATCAGCTCCTCGAAGATGACCTTTGCCTGGTCGTCCTGCGCTTTCGCGGCAAGTCCTTTATAAAAATTATACGCCTTTGCTTCGATACCGAGGGCCAGGGCGAGGGCGTCCCCTTCGCTCCGGACCGTATATTTTTCGGTCCTTTTTTCCAGGTCCTTCACCGGCATCCCACCCTCGGAGACCGTTGCCGGGGCCTTTGCGCTGAACGCTTTGAACTCTTCCAGTTCCCGGTCATCAAGGATCGCTTGATAGAGAGACTGGACGTAGGTCATGTGCTTGTTTTCCCATGCGGCCAAGTCCTCGAAACTCTTTTTCGCCTCTGCGGCGCTCGATTTTGACGCGGCCTGGGCGTAGAACTCTTTCGTGCCCTTTTCCATGATATAAGCTTCCACGAGGGCCTGGAGCAGGTCTTCTTTTCCGGTCAGCATGACGATCCCCTTGTCGGTAAAAAGATGAGCAACTGGTGTTACTAAGCAGTGTATTATATTGTTTGCCCCTCTTTAGCAAAGAGGGGTTAGGGGAGATTTGTTGCGGTGTAAAAATCCCCCTCATTCCCCCTTTTCCAAAGGGGGATGTGATGACAAATGCAATCTATATTGTACACTCCTTAGTACACTCCTTAGTAATTTAGCATAAACCGTGCTGCTTGTCACTTTTCCTCTTACTGTTCGCGGGCGCTTTCGGTCAGAAACCGCTTGTTTTTCTTCCGACTTTTGTTTAATATACACACCCTGAAATACTGCGTACCGTTGAGGAGGTCCAGAACCATGCCAGTGTATGAATATGAGTGCGGCTCCTGCGGAGGCCGCTTTGAGGTCATCCGGAAGTTCAGCGATCCCCTGCTGACCGAATGCAATTTGTGCAACGCGACCGGCGTCAGGAAGGTCCTCTCTCCGACGGCGTTCGTGCTGAAGGGCGGCGGGTGGTACACGTCCGATTATCCCTCCGCTGACCGGAAGAGTGCTACTGATTCGGAGAAGCCCGCATCGAAGCCGGAGACCGCTGCTCCTGCCTGCCCCGCCGGAGGATGTCCCTCCGGCGCCTGTCCTGCAAAGAGCTGAGACCTGATGGAATCCGTCCATATCCATATCCCTTACGGGCATCTGCGCGATTATCTTGCCCTTGTCCGGAAGAGGAGGTACGACCTCGAGATCTATATGCCCGCGTCGGTCCTGGGCCAGCTTGAGCGTGCCGATCTCGAGGTGCTGCTGGACAACCTGGACTGGCAGCCCGCCCTGACGCTTCATGCTCCGTTCATGGACCTGAACCCCGGGGCAGTGGACCCCATGGTCCGGTCCGCGACGCAGTTGCGCTTCAAACAGCTCCTGGCCATCGCGTCGGTGCTCAAACCCCGCGTGGTGGTGTTCCATGCGGCCTACGACCGGTGGCGGTATGCCGGAAAGAAGGACCTCTGGCTCGAGAACAGCATGGAAACCTGGCCCCGCGTGATGGAGACCGCCGGGAAGATCGACGGCATGCGAGTGGCCGTTGAGAACGTCTTTGACGAGGACCCTGAGGCGCTTGCCTTGCTCGTCGAACGGGTCGGAAACCCGAATTTCGGGTTCTGTTTCGATACGGGCCATTTCAACCTCTTTTCCACGGTGACCATGGAAGCGTGGTTCGAGCGCCTGGGGAAGCACCTTGTCGAGGTGCATCTCCACGATAACAAAGGTACCGAGGATTCCCACTGGGCCCTGGGCAAGGGCACCATCGACTTCACCCGGTTCTTTCAGCTCATTCAGCGGAACGGCGCGAAACCGGTCTATACCATCGAGGCTCACGACGCGGAAGATATCGAGCCGAGCCTTGAGAAGGTCAGAACGCTCTTGAAGGGCGGAGAATAGAGGACAGACGACAGATGAGAGACCGGTGATCATCGACCGTTCATTACGGATGACTAATACAAACGCATTTATTTATGTTAAAAATCTCCCCTGACCCCTCTTTTCTAAAGAGGGGATAATGCGATCTCCCCCTTTGGAAAAGGGGGATTAAGGGGGATTTAAATAAATTGCATGAGTCAAACCCGTAACAATATTAAATGCGTTTGTATTAATTACTATTGACCTCTCCACCTTTGCCTTGACCCCGTTGTTGCATATTTTTATGGAAGAAATCAGCCTGCTATAGCCCCAAGGGTTATGCCATTGAACCGCTTCCAAGCCAAGGAGTTTCTGCAACAACGGGGTTGACACAACCTGCTCCGTGCTTTAAACTACTATCATGAAAACATTCCTTATTATCCCTCTCTTGGCGCTCTTTGCCGGTTCCTGCATTTCTCCGGCGGCAAAGATGCCGGAAGTATCTCTTGGCAGCATCAGCGAAGAATCGCAGAACCAGGCCGACGCCTATTATCATTTCATGAACGGCGGTATGCTCGAGCAGGAGGGGGCGCTGGACCCCGCCCTGAAGGAATATGAGACCGCGTTCCGGCTGGACCCACGGTCCGCTGATATCGCCCTCGCCCTGGCGTCGCTCTTCCTGCGCCGGGGAAAGGCGGATGATGCGGCGTTGTACGCGCAGAAGGCGGCGGACCTCGACCCGGGCAGGACCGAGCCCCTGATGCTGCTGGCGGGGATCAACAGCGGAAAGAAGAAGATCGACGAGGCCCTCGAACTGTATAAAAAGGTCCTTGTCCTCGACCCCGCACTGGAGGATGCCTATCTCTATCTCGGCTCTCTCTATGCTTCATTGAAGCGTTTCGATGAAGCGGTCGAGACGTTCCGGGCGCTGGACAAGAAAAACCCCGGTTCGCTCATGGCGCCGTACTACCTGGGCCGTATCTTCACCGAGCGGAAAATGTACCCCGAGGCCCTGGCGGAGTTCAAACGGGCGATCTCGGTCCGGGAGGATTTCGAGCCTTCCCATACGGGGCTCGGCGTGGTCTATGAGATCACGGGAAGGCCCAAGGACGCCATCGAAGCCTACAAAAAGTCCCTTGCCCTGAATCCCCACAATGCCGAGCTCCGTCAGCGCGTGGCCCAGCTGTACATCCAGGAAAATTCGCTCGACGAGGCGCTGGAGCAGTTCCGGAAACTGGTCGCCGCCGATGCTCAGAACTATGATGCCTACGTCAAGATGGGCCTCATCTACGTTGAGAAACAGCGGTACCCCGAGGCCATCGAAGCGTTTCGCATCGCCTCCCTCGCCATGCCGGAGAACATCAGGGTCCGTCAGTACCTGGGGACGGTCTTCATCGCCCTGGAGCAGTACGATGAGGCGCTCAATGAATATGCCGAGGTCCTGAAGCTCGCTCCGGACGACACGGACTCCATTCTCCAGGTCGCCTATATCTATTCCCGGCAGGGACGGGTGAAAGAATCGGTGCCGCTGCTCAAGAAGGCGGTCAACGAGCAGCCGGGAAAGGCGGAGCTCTACCTGTATCTCGCGAATGCCCACATGGACCTTGAGCAGTACCCCGAAGCGGCCGTGGTCCTCAAGAAGGGCATCGAGATGGCGCCGGACCGGGAGGACTTGTACTTTACGCTGGCCATTGCGTACGAAAAGCAGGGGAAGCGGGAAGAGATGATCGCGTCCCTCAAGAAGGCCCTGGAGCTCAAGCCTGACCATGCCGATGCCCTGAACTACCTTGGTTACACCTATGCCGAGGCCGGGGAACATCTTGACGAAGCGATCAGCCTCATCAAACGGGCGCTCCTGATCAAGAAGGACAACGGGTATATCCTGGACAGCCTTGCCTGGGCCTATTACCAGAAGGGAATGTACAAGGAAGCCCTGGAGGTCATGACCGGGGCGATCGGCAAGTCCGACGACGACCCGGTCATGCGCGAGCATTACGGTGATATCCTCCTGAAGCTCGGAAAAAAGGACAAGGCAAAGGAACAGTGGATCCGCTCCCTCGAGCTCGACCCCAAGAACCAGAAGCTCCGCAGCCGCTATAAGGAAGCGGGTTTCGGTGATCCCGACGTTGTCGTGAAGCCCGGCCAGCCGGCGAAGAAAGATAAAAAAGAAAAGAAAAAAGAGAAGCCGTGAAGACCCGCGTTCTCCTTAGTGCAATAGTTTTCCCGCTCCTGTCCGCGTGCTTTGTCGCTCCACCGGAAATTCCCCTGCACGAAGTTCCCGCCGGGCCCATCGTTACAGCATTACAACAGCGGCGCCAATCGTTCACGGGCATGAAGGCCGTTGCCCGCGTGGAGACGGAGCGCAAGGGCCGAAAGCGCGTGTATGAGAGCGTTGCCATTCTTCAGCGGCGGTTCGATAAGCTTCGGGTCGAAGGATATGGCCCGATGGGAGAGTCGATCTTCGCCCTGGTGTGGGACGGGACGGACGTGCTTGTACGGAAGGCCGGTGAGTCCGAACCTATGAAGGTGGGACAATTCGGCCTCGAGCGGATCATGGGCGTCCCCCTGTCGCCTGCCGACCTTTGCTCGATCCTGTCCGGCAACATACCGGGTATTCCTGATAATGCCGGGGTCAGCGTGCGTTGTGCTCAGGCTGGATGGTGCCTCGTGGATCTCCGTCATGATGATCAACGCTGGAGGGTCAAGATCGAACCCAAAGGCGGGGCGAATGGCGATCTGCGGATAGATACAATAGAGCTGTACCGTGGTGAACGAGTCGTCTTTCACAGCGCATTTACCTATCTTAAGGAAGGCGTGAACCAGGTATTTCCGAATCCGACAGGGATTCTTATTGATAATCCAGATCGGGCTATGTCCGTCACGGTGGTCTATGAGGATGTTGACATGAACGTCCCGGTCGAGGACAGCGCCTTCGTTCTGAGCGGCGAGGGAGCGGTCCGATGAAAGAGCTGACCCTGCGCGCGCCTGCCAAGATCAACCTCTGCTTGTCGGTGCTCGGAAAGCGGCCGGACGGCTACCATGAGGTCGAGATGCTGATGCAGGCCGTGGGCCTCTATGATGAGATCACGGTCCGGCTCGCCGAAAGCGGTATCACGGTTAATTGCGACAACGCTGCCATACCCGCCGGCGAGGGGAACATCGCCTACCGGGCCGCCCGGGAGATGCTGGACCTGTCCGGGAGGACGTCCGGCATAGCCATCGAGATCAAAAAGAACATTCCCGTTGCAGCCGGCCTGGGCGGCGGGAGCAGCGACGCGGCCGCGGTGCTTGTTGCCTGCAACAGGCTTTTGGGGGCAGGACTCGGCAGGGATCGTCTCGCCGAAATCGGGACCCGGCTCGGCATGGATGTGCCTTTTTTCCTCTACGGCCCCACGGCCCTGGCACGGGGAAGGGGCGAGGTCCTGACAAACATCCCTTCTCCTCCTAAGTTCTGGGTTTTGCTGGCAAATCCCGGTTTTGAGACCTCCACCTCCTGGGTCTATAAAAACCTGAATTTTGGGTTGACAAAAAAAGTTGATTGTAATAATATTGCAGGGCTAAAAGTCAGTCAGATTGCCCGCTCGCTCCATAACGATCTCGAAACGGTTACGGCTGCGGCCCACCCGGTCATCGGGGAGATGGAACGGTCCCTGCTCGATTCAGGGGCATTGGGTGTTTGCCTGAGCGGCAGTGGGCCGACGGTATTCGGCATCTTCGAGGCTGAACATGCCTGCCGCGAGGCGGCGAAGAAACTTCAAACGAAAGGGTGGCGGCTCTATCCGGCAGAGATACTGACCGGGCCGCTTTATGGGGAACACCTGGAATCAGCGCCCTGACAGGGCGACCCCGGAGATAGGACCACGCACCATCGATCATACTGTGGGGGAGCGCGTATGGAGATCACGGAAGTCAGGGTGTTTCCGGTTACCAACGAAGAGCGTCTCAAAGCCTATGCCACCATTACCATCGATACGGTCTTCCTGATCAGGGATCTCCGCGTTATCAACGGCAATACCGGACTTTTTGTCGCCATGCCGAGCCGGAAGATGAAGGACGGAACGTTTAAGGACATTGCCCATCCGCTGAACAGCGAGACACGTCAGATGATAGAGAAAAAGGTCCTGGCCGGGTACGAGCGCGAGCTGGCAAACCCGGCCAAACGGCCGGAGCGGCCGGAGGGCGCAGCCGAGATCAGCCAAGGGTAACGCCGCCAAGCGATCCGCCGATTCTGCATCAGATCAGACCTGAGAGGATAGGCCTCCTGCCTATCCTTTTCATATTTTCTCCGTAACACTCGGGGATCGTCTAATGGTAGGACAGAGGCCTTTGAAGCCTTGAATCGGGGTTCGACTCCCTGTCCCCGAACCATATCGAGACAGCCGTGACGCAGGACGCGTCGAGAGGGAACGATGGTCAAAGCAAAGCAGGGCATGAAGATATTCACCGGCAATGCGAACCCGGGCCTGGCCGGGGAGATCTGCGAACGGATGAACATTCCTCTCGCGAAAGCCGACGTGACCCGATTCAGCGACGGGGAGATCAATGTCCAGATCCTGGACAACGTGCGCGGCTGCGACGTGTTCGTGGTGCAGCCCACCGCCGCCCCCGTGAACCGGAACCTGATGGAGCTCCTCATCATGATCGACGCGCTCAAGCGGGCCTCGGCGGCGCGGATTACGGCGGTGCTGCCCTATTACGGGTACAGCCGGCAGGACCGCAAGGTCCAGCCCCGCGTGCCGATCACGGCCAAACTCGTGGCGGACCTGATCACTACGGCCGGGGCGAACCGCGTGCTGACCATCGATCTCCATGCGGGGCAGATCCAGGGATTCTTCAATATCCCCGTGGACAACCTGTTTGCCGCGTCGGTGCTCCTGGACTATCTGCGCACCAAGCAGTTCAAGGACCTCACCCTGGTATCTCCCGACGCGGGCGGCGTGGAGCGAACCCGGGCTTTCGCCAAGCGTCTGAACGCTTCGCTTGCGATCATCGACAAACGGCGGGAAAAGGCGAACGTCGCGCAGGTGATGCATATTATCGGCGACGTGAAGGGGCATGACTGCCTCCTCCTTGACGACATGGTGGATACGGCGGGCACCCTGACCGAGGGTGTGGCGGCGCTCAAGAACGCAGGGGCGGGCGCGATCATGGCGGCCTGCTCCCACGCGGTGCTGTCCGGGCCGGCCATCCAGCGGATCAACGATTCGGCGCTTGACGAGGTCATCGTCACGAACACCATCGCCCTTGACAGCAAACGGAAGGAGTGCAAGAAGCTGACGGTCCTCTCCGTCGCTCCGCTCCTTTCCGAGGCGATGACCCGGATCCACGAAGAGACATCGCTCAGTTCGCTGTTCGTGTAACGAAAAATCATTGCGGAGCGCGGAGTGATGCAGCACCGTGCTTCATGGGTATCATAAATAATCAGCTGAAACAGTACTGGAGGAAACATGGAACGGGTAGCATTGACGGCACAGGTAAGGGAAAAGGCGGGCAAGGGTGTGGCGCGGGGGCTCCGGCGGGAGAATAGGGTGCCGGCGGTCCTGTACAGCCATGGCAAGTCCATGCCCATTTCGATGGTGAACAAGGACGTGACGAAGATCCTCAATATCGAGGGTGGCGAGCACGCCCTCATCAACCTCAAGCTCGAAGGGGCGAAGGAATCCGGCGAGCGCATGGCCCTCATCAAGGACTACCAGGTGGACCCGCGCAGCGGCGCGTTGCTCCACCTCGACCTCATGGAAGTGGCCATGAACGAGAAGGTGAAGATCCAGGTGGCCGTGCACATCTCGGGCAGCTCCATCGGCGTCAAGGAAGGCGGCATTTTCCAGTACGGACAGCGGACGCTCGAGGTCGAATGCCTGCCGACCCAGATCCCCGACAACATCGAGGTCAACATCACCAACCTCAAGTTGAACGAGTCGCTGCACGTGCGGGACATCAAGGCGCCCGAGGGCGTCCGCATCCTGACCGACGGCGACTCCACCGTGGCGACCATCCAGCCGCCTATCTCGGAGGCAAAGCTCGAACAGATGCTGGCCACTGCACCGGTTGAGGCGGAGGCGGGCGAGCCCGAGGTCGTGGGCAAGAAGAAAGAGGGTGAAGCCGCGGCAGCCCCTGCCGGCGAGGCCAAGGGCAAGGAAGCCGGGAAGGATGCTGCTCCCAAGAAGGAAGCCGCACCCAAGAAAGAGGCCGCTCCCAAGAAGTAGATTCGCCGCGTAGGACCGGGGACCCTGCATGAAGATCGTCATTGGGCTCGGCAACCCGGGCAGAAAGTATGAACGTACCCGTCACAACGCAGGCTTCATGGCGGTCGATGAACTCGCCAGGCGCCTGCGTTTTGATTTATCCGGGGAGAAATATCAAGCCGTCGTCGGCAGGGGCAGGATCGACGGCGAGGAAGCTCTTCTCGTGAAGCCCCAGACTTACATGAACGAGAGCGGCCGCTCTGTCGGGGCGGCCCTCCGGTACACGACGGCTGAGACCGCCGACCTCATCGTGGTGCACGACGAACTGGATCTTCCCCTCGGGACGGTGCGGGTCAAGATCGGCGGCGGCCACGGCGGCCACAATGGACTCCGGTCGATCATCGACCACCTGGGGTCACCGGAGTTCATTCGGGTCCGCGTCGGGGTCGGCAGGCCGGCGCCCGGTCTCGACGCCGCCGATTACGTCTTGAGCCCCTTCCTCCCGGGAGAACAGCAGGCCGTAGCGGAGGCGATGGCGAAGGCGGCGGATGCGGTCCAAACCATCGTGCGGGACGGCCTGACCAGGGCCATGAACGCGTTCAATAAGAAGTAATTGCGACGTCAAGCCCGGAGCGCGACGGGATCAAAGCTCCGGGTTTTTTATTGGCAAAACCACTTCAGCCACTAAGGCACGACCAAAAGTAGGCGCTTCTAAGCGAGAGCACAAAGAACACCGCGTCCGGGTTTACTTCATGTCCTGGTGTATTCGTGGCATGCGTTAATCAGTTATTAATGAAATTCCTGCCAAAATGGCTGAATTATTGGTAACGTCTTATGGTTACGAAGCCCGTATCGTC
>CAYILT010000141.1:0-9034 GCA_964364055.1 uncultured Nitrospiraceae bacterium
TCAATTGTAGGGCAAGGAGGAATAAATGACAAGGACTAATAGAACAGGATTAGTAGGAGCGGGACTAAAGCAAGCAACTGGCGGCTGGATGCCGCCCGTTGCAGGATTCGATCACATGCAGCATGCGAAGATCAGTGCCCGCCGACCTTCAGGAGACCGCTCGCCGCCAGGGACAGGACCAGCACTTCCATGACCGCGATGACCACATAGGCGGTATCCTTCTTCCTGATAAGGATCGGCAGGATCACCAGGTAGCACAGGATGGTCAGTCCCGACAGCATCGCGATGCCGACAAAGTTCAGGTAATCGCCCTTCCCCACGAGCACCGTCCAGCCCCAGCCCGTTGGTGCGTTGAGGGCGACATTGTAATCGTGCACCCGCATGGTCCAGTACTTCGGCAGATCATCGATCTTGACGAAGCTCGGCATGACACCCGAAAGATAGATAAAGAACGTTATCACCAGTACGGCAAGCCCCAGCCACATGCCGAAATTGAGGACCTTTGCGTACGCCATCTGCTCTTCCGATGCCTTGGTTTTTTCAGAACTCATGGATAGAACCTCCATCATTTGTTTTTGTACTGTTCCTGCCTTCACTGCATCCTGTCTATTTCCAGATCTCGAGCCCCTTCAGCAGCGACCGCAGGCCCGCGAAGAGCAGGAGGCCGATGACCATCCACTTGATCGCCTTGGGTTTGGCCTTTGCCAGGATCTTCACGCCCACGATGGAACCCAGCATGATGCCCACCAGCGACGGTACGACGATCATGGGCAGCACCGCGCCCTGGTTCAGATAGACCCAGGCAGCCGATGTGTCCGTAATGGAAAGCAGGAACTTGCTCGTCGCCACCGAGATCTTGAGGGGCGCGCCCATCAGGAGGTTCAGCGCCGGTACGTTCGCCCATCCGGCGCCGAGTCCGAACATGCCCGCCATGATGCCGATCACGACGAACAGCGCCAGACCCATCGGCGTTTTGTGGACGGTCCACTCAACATCCTTGCCGATAGACTCTTCGCGGTAGATACCCATGATCCCGAGGCTCTGCGCGAGGCTGTCCGGCTTCGGCACCACCGGGAAATCCGATTTCTTCGCCGTCGCCATGATAGCCACGATGAACAGGATCGTCGCGCCAAGGAGCGTGTTGACGACATTGGGTTTGAGCGCCAGACCGATCATGGCGCCGACGATCGCAGCTGACGAAGCGATCAGCGCAATCGGAAGCGCCAGGCGGAGGCTCGCCAGGTTCCTTTTGAGGAGGCCCGGTCCCGCAGCAAGCGCCCCGGCCAGGGCGACGAGCAGTCCTGCGCCTCTCACAAAATCGATGTTGAAGGGGAAAAAGCCGCCCACGATGGGCACGAAGAGCACGCCGCCGCCGACACCGCCGAGAACGGCGAGGATGCCCAGGATGAATGTTACAATGAACAGGGAGAGGGGCCAGACCCACCAGGGTGTCGTTGACTGGGGCGCCTCAGGCGCCGCAGGGGCAGTGGCACGCGAATCAGCATGGCCCTGAGCAGCAGGCGCCGCAGTCGCTGAAGATGCAATGGCGACCTCCCCGGTCATGAGGCCGGCGATCGCGATCGTTATGATCAATAGGAGTGTGTAACGTTGAGTCATTTCCGGTGCTTATCCTCCTTCACAAGAGCTCTAATGACGGTATGAGATCAGCGAATGTCCTTACAGGATGCATAACGCGAACAGTTCGCCATGTTATTATAATGATAGAGATAAATCAAGAAAATTTGCAACGATGTCCATTAAATCATTCTTTGAAGGTATAAAAAACGTTTATGAGAGAGGTAGGAGATTGTCGGCGAAGCTTAGCCCACCCCACCCAGCCTCCCCTTAACAAGGGGAGGTGCGGAGGGGTCTGATCTTCGATGTTCAAAGAAGGGCTGCGGGTCCACGTGGAGAGTAGAAGACTTTTCTATATCAGTACACCGGCGTGCTTCCTGCGGGACGGGTCTTGAACCGGCGGTATCCCCAAAGGTACTGCTCCGGATTCTGACGCACCGCCTTTTCGATCTCTTCATTCATACGGCGCGCGTCCTTCACCAGGTCGCCGGAAGGATAATCCCCGAGCGGTTCTTCGAAACGCACCTCGAATCCCCTTCCCCAGGGCAAAATACGGTTGTAACAGGGAATGACCGCGGCGTTCGTCATCTTCGCGATACGGCTTAAGGCGGTGACCGTGGCGGCCGGTACGCCGAAGAACGGAACGAACACCGCCTCGGCACCCCCCGGGTCCTGGTCCGGCAGATAGTAGAATGGCCTTCCTTCGCGGAGGTGACGGATGAGCGCCTTGAGGTTAGACTTCCGTTCGAAAAGGACGGCCCCGAACCTGCCCCGCCTCTTGAGCATCCGGTCGATGAGCCGGTTTCGCGAAGCGCGGTACATGCTGATATACGGCCGTTCACTGCTGAGCATGATGCCGGTGATATCCAACGCGAGAAAATGGGGAGCGAACACGATAATGCTCTTTCCCGGCGCGATCGCATCGTCATAATGGTGCCGGAAGCGGAACTTCACCAGCCGTCCGAGGCGCGATGCAGACGACCACCAGCCAAGCCCGTAGCAGAGGATCGATACGCCGAGCGCGCGAAAATGGCGCCGCACCAGGCGCCGCTGCCCCTCCTTCCCGAGCTCCGGGAAACACAGGCCGACATTGATCAGGGAGGTCTTCTTGATCTTCGACGGGAACAGGTGGATGAAGACGCCGAGCGCGTTGCCCAGCACCCAGAGCACCGGCAGGGGCAGGAAGGAGAGAAGACGCATGAACCCGAGCCCCAGCCAGGTGGGCCAGTACGCGGGGTGATAGAGTGGAAGGTCCTGGAGTCCCATAGAATAAGGTGCAGAGTCTAACGCAATGCCGTGGCGCAGTCAAGCGGCAAGTTGAAGCCTGTCATGCCAGCAGCCGCTCAAATACTCCCCGCACTTCCGTGCTTGTCCGCTCGTACTCGTCAAGAAGCATTTTCCCTGCCGAACCGTCGCCATCGTCATACCCCATCCGTTTCGCCAGGGTCCGGAGCTTGCCTGAGTCGCGGGACAGGAAGCTCGTGGACTGGTTCGCTACGATCCGGAGCCTGCTTTCGAGGCGGCGGAGAAAGAGATATGCATCAAAGAGCATACGATGGTCGCCGGGAGAGAGGATGCGTTCTTTTCTCAGCGCCCGCAATGCGTTGATCGTTCCGGGCACCCTGGCCCGCTCGTGTTTCTTTCCGTGTCTGAGCTGGAGATACTGCGCGAGGAACTCGATATCCACCAGCCCGCCCCTCCCCTGTTTGATATTGTACTGTGATCCGTCCTCCTTGCCCCGCTCCTCCTGCATCCGCTTCCGCATGGAACGGATGTCAGCAGCAAGCACAACGGGATCATGGTCACGGTAGATCAGCCCCTGCAGCGTTTCCGAGAATGATCTTCCCACGTTCCGGTCCCCCGCGACGAACCGGGAATTCACCAGCGATTGACGCTCCCAGGTCTCCGCGCCGGAGGAAAAATAGTTTCTGAATGCATCGACGCTCTGGACCAGCGGGCCCTTTGCTCCCGTAGGCCGGAGCCGGGTGTCCACGCGGTAAGCGAACCCTTCACGCGTCATCGTGGTGAGATAGGATATCGTCTTCTCCGCGATCTTGCTGAAATATTCGAACACGCTCAGTCCGCGTGGCGGCGCCTCCGCGTTCGCTTCGTCGTACACGAACAGGATGTCGAGGTCGGAGCCGTAGATGAGTTCCCTGCCGCCCAGTTTGCCCGCGCCGATGACGGCAAGACCGCCGCATCCTCCCCCTGCACCGCGGCGTTTCGCGGTCTCCGCCGCGGCAAGTGCGAGGCCAGCGTTGAGACAGGCATCGGCAAGCCGGGCGAGTCCGCGGCAGATCGCCGGCAGCGGGATGCTCCCCATGAGGTCCGCCATGCCGATGCGCAGTTCCTCCCGGTGTTTGAACCGGCGGAGCGCGTCGAGCTTGTCGGTTATGGTCACCGCCTTATGGAGCGCCGCGGTGAGTCCTTGTTCTAGAAATGCGCCGGACCCGAGACCGAGCTCCCGGCTCGCGTCCATCAGGTCTTCGATGAGCGCCGGGCTCCTGACCAGCATGCGGGAGAAGTATTCACTGTTCCCGAAGATGGAGACCAGGACCTTGAGCGCGCGCACATCCTGCCGCATGAACGCATGGAACGCATCCCACGAGCCCTGCGACGCCAGGTAGGATTCGAAGTAGTTCAAAGCCATATCGGGGTCCGGCGATGAAGCGATCTCCTCGAACAGCAGCGGGAACATATCATTGAACAAACGCCTGCTGCGCGGCGTCTGGTGGACAAAGGCCTGCCCTTCCCGGAGCAGGACGATGTTCCGAAAGGCTTTGGAGGGATCCCGGAAACCGTACCGGGTAAGGACGGCTACGGCCTCCTGTTCGCTCAGTTCCGGACCGAGGAGCACGGCGAAATCCGGCCGGTCCTGTTCCTCTTCGCGCGACTCAGAGGATTGGCTTAATAGATTATCATAGAGGCCCCTCACCTTGAGGGTATGGGAAGCATAATCCCGCAGCAACATCTCCGTTTCCCGCTCCGGCTCGAAGTATCCCGTGCGCCGTGCCAGGGCGCGCAACTCGGCCTCTCCCGCGGGAAGGGTCTGGGTCTGCAGGTCGTTCAGTATCTGGAGGCGGTGCTCCACGGTTCGCAGGAACGTATAGGCCTTCGAGAGGTCGGCGGCCTCCTGGTAGGTGAGCAGCCCCTTCTGGGCAAGCGTGTGCAGGGCTTTCAGGGAGTTTTTCTCCCGAAGCCCCCGGTCGCGGCCTCCGTAGATGAGCTGGAGCGATTGGATCAGGAACTCTATCTCCCGGATCCCTCCGTACCCCAATTTCACATCGCGGTGGGTCTTTCCCTTCTGCTCGACGTCCCGGTTGATCTTCTGCTTCATCTCGCGGATCTCGACGATGGCGCCGAAGTCCAGGTACTTTCGGTACACGAATGGTGTTATGCGCGTCAGGAACTCCCCGCCCACGGCCGCATCGCCGGCGACGGGACGCGCCTTGATGAGCGCGGAGCGCTCCCAGGTCTGGCCCCAGGACTCGTAGTAGATCTCGTATCCGCCCAGGCTTTGCACAAGCGGGCCGCGCTGCCCCTCGGGCCGGAGCCGCAGGTCAACGCGGAACACGAACCCGTCCGCGGTATTCCGGCCGATGGCGGCGCTCAGCTTCTCGGCGAGCTTTATGAAATACTGGTGGTTTGAGATGCGGTTCGTCAGGCTCCCGTCCGGACCGGGCGCCCCTTCGGTCTCTCCATCTGCGGTATAGACGTACATGAGATCGATGTCGGAACTGTAGTTGAGTTCCCTGCCGCCAAGCTTGCCCATGCCGATGACCGCGAAACCCGCGGGAATGGCGGCGCCCTCGGGTTTCTGAACAACAGGCTTCCCGAACCTGCCGCGAAGCCCGGCATCGGCACGCTCGTAGGCAGCCTGGAGGCAGACCTCGGCCAGGTTCGACAGCTCTCCCACGGTCTCCGTCAGGTCCGCCTTTCCCAGAAGGTCCCGGAGCCCGATCCGGAGCATCTCCTGCTTCCGGAATCGCCGCAACGCCCGGAAGAAGTCTTCATCGGCTGTCACTCCCTTGATAGCCGCGGCGAGACGGTCATCGAGCAGTTCCTTGTGGGCAGGATTCGCAAGATACGCGGGATGGCACAGGAGCCCGAAGGTCTCCGCGGCCGTTGATGCGCTATAGACGGCAAGGAACCTGCTCGCCCCGAAAAGGACGATGAGGGAGGTCAGGACGCCGGGCTGCTTCCGCGCTTCCGTGATGAATTGCGATACCGGCTTCAGCTCTTCCAGAAAGCGCTCAAGGCTATTCAGCGCCATGTCGGGGTCGCCGGTGCGTTTGAGCGCGGCGATAAGGTCCGGAATAATGAGGAAGGAATCTGCGCCGAGCCGGGCCCTGATAAGGTCGAGGTTCTTCACCGCCTGTTTCACATCGATGATGCCCGAGGCGGCAAGAACGGCGGGGTCGAGCGCTATTTCATTGTCATTGTTCACGTTTTGTATTATACTGGCAAGTACTTGGATACACAAGAGAAAGACTTTTGACCGTTTCATGAAGGAACTTAAGGACAACCAGCGCTGCTATGTCTGCGGGAAGGACAATCCCGACGGGCTCCAGGTCCGGTTCGTTATTGATCACACCGCCAGGACCATCACCGGACGGTTCACTCCCCGGCGGGAGCACGAAGGATGGGAAGGCATCGTCCACGGAGGCATCATCGCCGCGCTTATGGACGAGGCCATGGTCAAGCTCGCGGCCCATCTTGGCGGGCCCGCGGTCAGCGCCGAGCTCACCGTGAAGTTCAAGGCCCCGGTCGCATCGGGAGAAGAGCTCGTCGTGACCGGAAAGATGGTCAAAGATGCCCACCGGCTCATCGAGGCTGAGGCAACGGTGAAAAAAGGGCCGATCGTCGTTGCGGAGGCAAAAGGAAAACTGCTGAGGATATGAGAACAAAACATGACCATCGCGAATACATGCCTTCATTCGTGTCATTCGTTTCATTCGTGACATTCGTGTTGTTGCCTGACATTACTCCTGACTTAAATTAAGGTATACTTTACTCTATGAAACCAACCAAAAAAGACTTCATCACGTTCTTCAAGACCCGCGCAGGCAGGCCCCTCCTGGTGCGCGAGATCATGCGCCATCTCCGGATAAAACCGGAGGAGCGCAAGGAACTCAAACATATCCTGACGGAACTGGTCAGCGAAGGCCAGATCGTAAAGACCCGCGGTGACCGGTACGGCCTCGCCGAAAAGATGGACCTTGAGCCGGGTCTGTTCCAGGGCCATGCCTCGGGCTTCGGATTCGTCCTCCCCGAGGTAAAGGGGAAAGCGGACGTCTATGTGGCCGCCACAGGCCGGATGGATGCCATGGACGGAGACAAGGTGATCGTGCGGGTATCTCCGCCGGCAGGCAAAAAGAAAGCGACGGGCAAACGGGAAGGCGTCATCATCCGCATCCTGGAGCGCGCGCGCACCAGGATCGTCGGGACCTATGAAGCGAGCGGCACGCAGCGCGGCGGCCTCGGGTTCGTGGCGCCCACGAACCAGCGGATCACCCAGAACCTTGTTGTCAGCGCCGAAAACGCCGGTGCGGCACGGCCCGGCGACCTGGTTGCCGCCGAGATCATCACCTACCCCCTGCAGGGCAGACCAGCCGAAGGCAAGATCATCCGGGTCATCGGAAAACCGGGAGACCCCGGGATCGACTCCGAACTCATCATTGAGGAGCACGAGCTCCCCGTGGCGTTCACCCGCGCAACGCTTTCCGAGGCGGGCGCGATCCCCCAGGAAGTGACCCCTGCCCTTCGCAAGGGCCGTCGCGACCTTCGGGACCTGCCGACGGTCACCATTGACGGCGAGAAGGCCCGAGACTTCGACGACGCCATCTCCATCGAGAAGATCCGCGGCGGCTGGCGCCTCTGGGTCCATATCGCCGACGTCGCCCAGTACGTGACCGAAGGGTCGTTCCTCGACCAGGAAGCGTATCAGCGCGGGACCAGCGTCTACCTGCCCGACCGCGCCATCCCCATGCTGCCGGAACAGCTTTCGAACGGCATCTGCAGCCTGAACCCGCAGGTGGACCGGCTTACCCTGACCGCCGAGATGGACATCGACGAGAACGGGAGCATTATTCGCCATGACATCTACGAGAGCGTCATCAACAGCAACGAACGCATGACCTACACGGCCGTACGCCAGATCCTCGCTGACCGCGATGAGCAGGTGCTGAAACGCTACGAATCACTCCTTCCCCGGTTCGAGCTCATGTCCGAACTCATGGACATCCTGCGCAAGAAACGGTCAAAGCGCGGAAGCATCGACTTCGACCTCCCCGAACCGGAGATCATCCTGAACCTCCAGGGACAGATGACCGACATCATCAGGGCGGAGCGCAACATGGCCCACCAGCTCATTGAGGAGTTCATGCTCGCGGCCAACGAGACCGTGGCGGGCCACCTCGAGGCGATGGAGGTCCCCCTCATCTACCGCGTTCACGAGGAGCCCGCCGAGGAAAAGCTGGCGGACCTCGTCGACTTCCTGGCGACCATCGGGATCACGATCCCGGTATCGGGAAAGATACGTCCACGCAATATTCAGAAGGCCATTGCTCAGGTGAAGGGCACGCCCGAAGAGGGCCTGGTGAACACCGTGGTGCTGCGCACCATGAAGCAGGCGAAATATTCCGAGGAGAACATCGGACACTTCGGCCTCGCCGCCGAGACCTATACCCACTTCACCTCGCCGATCCGGCGCTACCCGGACCTGATCGTCCACCGGATCATCAAGGGCGTCATCAAGGGAAAATACAAAAGCGAGGAGTCACGGGAGAAACTGGCCGAGAGGCTGCCCGCAGCCGCCGTCCACTGTTCCCAGCGGGAACGTCTGGCCATGGAGGCCGAGCGGGACGTGATCGCCATGCTGAAGGTCCGCTTCATGGAAGACAAACTGGGCGAGATCTATGACGGGATCATCACGGGCGTCACCCAGTTCGGCTTCTTCGTCCAGCTCCGGGACCTCTTCGTCGAGGGTCTCGTGCACATCTCGTCCCTCGCCGATGACTACTACCACTACATCGAGAACCGCCACTGTCTCCGCGGAGAGCGCCTGAAGCGTGTCTTCCGCATTGGCGATCATGTGCGCGTCCGTGTTGACCGTGTGGACAAAGAGCGGAAGAAGATCGATTTTTCCCTGATGGAAGAAAGTTCCCCGAAACACAAGCCGGATCTGCCACAGAGGCACTGAGAGCACGGAGAAACCCCGTTTTCTTATTCCGCAATCCGCAATATCTTATTAGAGCGGTATGGTTGTTTCCCGGTCCTGCTCTGTAAGGCCAAGGTTGTAGGCGAGGATGTTCTGCGGGTTTTCGGGGTCGAAAAGACGGGCGTAGGGGTCCGCCAGGAGCAGTTCGCGTGCCTTATTAACAATGTTCGTTTCATCGAGCCCGACGTTCCTGAGATGGATGCCATCACGACAGACAGTGAACACACGGAAGGCGCAGGG
>CAYILT010000142.1:0-9023 GCA_964364055.1 uncultured Nitrospiraceae bacterium
TCCTTTCGGTCTATGACAAGACCGGACTCATTCCCTTTGCGGAAACCTTGGTGGCGGCAGGTGTGGAATTGATTTCCACGGGCGGCACAGCCTCAACCTTGCGTGCGAAGGGCCTGCCGGTCAAAGATTTGAGTGAGCATACCGGATTCCCAGAGATGCTGGATGGCCGGGTCAAAACGCTGCATCCCAAAGTGCATGGCGGCTTGCTCTATCGCCGAGACGATCCCGCGCATGAAGCGGCCGTGCGACAACACGGCATCGAGCCGATTGATCTTGTGGTAGTGAATCTTTATCCCTTCGAACAGACGGTTGCCAAGCCCGGGTGCACCCTTGAGGACGCCATCGAGAATATCGATATCGGCGGGCCCACGATGCTCCGCTCGGCGGCCAAGAACTACACCGACGTGGCCGTGGTGGTCTCGCCGCGCGACTACGGCCGGGTGCTCGACGAGCTCCGGAAGACCGGTGAGGTATCCCTGAAGACGCGCTTCGAGCTTTGCCGGACCGTCTTCCTCCATACGGCGCGCTACGACAGCGCCATTTCGGCGTACCTTGGCAACCAGGTGCCCGAGGAAGAGAAGACCCGCTTCCCCAACATCCTGACGCTCCGGCTCGAGAAGGTCCAGAACCTGCGCTACGGCGAGAATCCCCATCAGGAGGGTGCGTTCTACCGCGAGTTCGGCATCAAGGAACCCTGTGTCGCCCATGCGAGGCAGCTCCAGGGCAAAGAGATGTCCTTCAACAACTATCTCGACGCGAACAGCGCTCTCGAACTCGTCAAGGAATATGGCGGGACGGCGGCGGTCATCATCAAGCACAACAACCCCTGCGGCGTGGCTGTGTCATCGTCTCTTGCCGACGCCTACCGGAAGGCAAGGGACTGCGACCCGGTCTCGGCCTTCGGCGGCGTCATCGCCTTCAACCACATGGTGGATCTGGAAACGGCGAAGGAGATCACGTCAACCTTTGTTGAGGTCATTGTGGCGCCGGAGTTCGCGCCCGACGCGCTGGAAGAGCTCAAGAAGAAAAAGGACCTGCGGCTCCTTGATATCGGCCCGAACATCGCCGGAACGCCCGAGGGCATGGACCTGAAGAAGGTCACCGGCGGGCTCATCTACCAGGACCGCGATCTCGGGAAGATCGCCGATGTCAAGGCGCTCCCGGTCGCTTCGAAGCGCAAGCCCACGGAAGACGAGTACGAGGCGCTGTCCTTCGCCTGGAAGGTCTGCAAGCATGTGAAGTCCAACGCCATCGTGTTCACCAGGAAGGACCGGACCGTCGGCATCGGGGCGGGCCAGATGAACAGGCTTGACTCTGTGCGGATCGCCGTCATGAAGGCGCAGTCCCCGCTCAAGGGCACGGTGCTCGCCTCGGACGCATTTTTCCCCTTCCGCGACGGACTGGACGAAGCGGCGAAGGCGGGCATCACGGCGGTCATCCAGCCGGGCGGGTCGCTCAAGGACGAAGAGGTGATCAAGGCCGCCGACGAACACGGCATCGCCATGGTCCTCACGAAGATGCGGCATTTCCGGCATTGATCCCTCATCACCAGGACAGCATGAGCGGGTTCCGGAGGAGGGACGCAGACAAGCTCCTCCTTTTGCGCGTGCAGAGCGGCTCCCTGAAACGTCGTATGCTATTACAAACGCACTTACTATTGTGTCATTGCGAGGAGCGTAGCGGTCCCGAGCATAGCGAAGGAACTCGGAGCAAGATTCCTCACTTCGTTTGGAACAGGCTCCGCAATATTTTACTTTACGACGAGATTGCCGCGCTCCCTTCGGTCGCCCGCAAAGACAACGTAACAAAACTTTATGCGTTTGTATTAAGAATCCAGGAGCGAGCGATCAGAATAACGATACCATCCTTGAGGATCGAAGATTCCCTGTCCCGCTCCAGCGGGACGGCGGGGATCATCGATGGACGAATGATGCCGAAAACGGTTATTCTGGCGGGGGTGCTCCTCGCGCTGACGATCACCGGCGGGTGCAGGAACCAGGAGCAGGACGCCGCCGGTCCCGGCCACCGTGCTTCCGAACGGGTGACCGCCGAAAAGAGCAGGACGCCCTATTTCTACGGCCTCATCGAGGAGTACCAGAGCATCCTCGCCGAGGATCCGCACAATCTTGCCGCGATCATTGCCCTGGGAAACGCCTACTTTGATGCCGGACAGTGGAAACAGGCCATCCGGCACTATGAACAGGCCCTCCTGCTTGATCCCGCCAATGCCGATGCGATCACCGACATGGGCACGTGCTACCGGAACCTGGGTGTGCCTGACCGTGCCATTGCGGAATATGAACGCGCCCTCAAGAGGGAGCCGACGCACCAAAACGCCCTGTTCAACCTGGGGATCGTGTATGGCTATGACCGGAAGGACTACGCCACGGCCATACGGTACTGGGAACAGCTGCTCCATGTGTCGCCGAAGCATCCCCGTGCGGACTACCTGCAGGCAAACATCGCCCAGTTCAAGAAAGCAATGAGACAAAAAACACAATGATGCGTGCGCTTCTCATATTCATCCTGATCGTCGTGGTCTACCAGGCGGTGAAAACCGTGTTCCGCGCCGCGCTCTCCACCTATCACGGCGGGGAAAAGCGGCCTCCCCGGATCCCCGGCGAGGAAATGGTCCAGGACCCGCAGTGCCGGACCTACGTGGTGAAGGACAGGGCGCTGATCCGGCGCATCGGCGGGCGGACAGAGCATTTTTGCAGCGCGGCCTGCGCCGATGCCTACGAGCGGGACCACCGGTCATAGAACAGGCATTCCTAATGCTGATCTGGAATTCCATAGCGCTCTCCCTCCGGTTCTTTCTCGCTCTCTTCCTGGTTTCCGTCCTCTCTCCGCTCCCGGACCTGCCCGGCACGAGCACCAGGGAGTTCCTTTCCCTGCTCTCCCGAATGGAAGGAGCAACCTCCCTGGTGATCTGGAAATCCCAGTACTCGCTCACCCTCTTCAAGGGTGACGCCCCGGTCAAGACCTACTGGGCCGTGTTCGGCAAGGGGTATAGCGAAGGCGACAAGGAACGGAATGGCGACAAGCGGACACCGGAAGGCGACTTCTACATCTGCAGCATGAACCACAGCAAGCGGTTCTACAAGTTCCTCGGCCTGAGCTACCCGGGCCTCAAGCACGCCGGGCGGGGACTCCAGCGGGGGCTCATCTCGCCCCGGGAGTATGGCGAGATCGAGAAGGCCGCGCAGGAGCGGCGACAGCCTTCATGGGAGACACGGATCGGCGGCGCAATCGGCATCCATGGCAGGATGCTTGAGGACTCTTCTGTATGGGCCATGCGCCAGAACTGGACCGACGGCTGTATTGCCCTGTCCAACACCGATATTGACGAGATCTTCAGCGTGGTGTCACTGGGGACGCCGGTGACGATACTGCCGTGATCACACCAGTTCGGAGTGCGGAGTTCGGAGTGCGGAGTAAAAACGACAAATCATCTCTAGAGGGTCATCGCGCTGACATCAGCCGCTGCGTACGGTGCGGGTCCTGCAGCACGGTTTGCCCTTCGTTCCTCGCGGACCGGCGGGAGTCCCGCTCTCCCCGCGGGAGAATGGCGCTTATCGAGGCGGTGCTGGACGGAAAGCTCCGGATCTCCGACGTCTACAAGGACCGCTTGGCGACCTGCACCGGTTGTTTCGCCTGCGAGTCCGCCTGCGCCAGCGGCGTACCGTTCAGCCGGATCATCCTGGCCGCCCGGGAGCAGGCCATTCGTGAATCCGGCCCCGGCATCGCGGCCAGCGTCGTGTCCACCGCCCTGAAAAATCCCGTCCTGATGCGGTCTTTTGCCTGGCTCGCGCCTGTGGCGCTGCATTACGGGAAGGGCTCGGTCAAGGGGCAGGAGACGCGAGTGCGGAGTGCGGGTAGACATGACCCTCACCCCTGCCCTAATGAAGACTCACCCTCACCTTTGCTTCCTCTCCCCTCTGAGGGAGAGGATAAGAGGAGAGGGGGCATCATCTTCGGAGAGGGAAAAAGGGAGAGGGGGCTTTTTCAACGCGGAGTGCGGAATGAAAAAAAGAGCCGAACGACAAAAGGCAAGGTCGCATTTTTTTCGGGATGCGCGGTCGATCATTTCCAGCCCGACATCGGGAGCGCGACGGTCAGGGTCCTTGAGGGCCTGGGCTATGAGGTCGTGCTGCCGGAAGGCCTTGTGTGCTGCGGCAGGCCCTTTCTCTCGCTTGGCGACCGCTCCGCAGCAAGAGAGCTTGCCCTGAAGAACCATGACGTCCTTGCATCTCTCGATGTCGATACGGTCGTTACCTCCTGCGCTTCCTGCGGATTGACATTTAAAAAGGATTATCCCGCACTGCTTGCTCCATCGGGCCGGGAACCGGTCCGCGTGCAGGACATCCATGAGTTCCTTGCCGGCAAGACCGGAGATCTTGATCTTGCCCCGGCGCCACTGAAAGTAACCTGGCACGATCCCTGTCACCTGGGCAGGGGGCAGGGCCTGTCGAAGACCGCGCGGGAGGTCCTTATGGCCGTTCCCGGCATCGAACTTGTCGAGATGAAGTATCCTGACCGCTGCTGCGGGTTCGGCGGCGTGATGCGCGTGAGCCATCCGTCCCTCTCCAGCGCCATCGGGGAAGCGAAGGCGAAGGACATTGCGGCGACGCAAGCGGATGTAGTCGTCACCGGGTGCCCCGGATGCAGGATGCAGATCGCGGATTCGCTGAGGCGGGTGGGCTCGGAAACAGAGGTCGTGCATACGGTGCAGGTTATCGAAGCTGCGCTTCGAAATGCGGAGTGCGGAGTGCGGAGTGCGGAATGCGAAATAGCCGAAGGTAAGAAGGTAGGAAGGTAGGAAAAGGCCAGGCCCCTGTGGCTGTTTGAAAAAAATAACGCGAGGAGAATCAAGGCATGAAATTCTTTATCGACACAGCGAACGTGAAGGAGATCCGCGAGGCAGCGAGCCTGGGGATCGTCGACGGCGTCACGACGAACCCGTCTCTCATCGCGAAGGAAGGCAGGGACTTCAAGCAGGTGATCCACGAGATCTGCTCCATCGTGGACGGGCCCATCAGCGCCGAGGCGGTGAGCCTGGAGGCGGACAAGATGGCGGCAGAGGGCGAGGACCTGGCGAAGATACACAAGAACATCGTGGTGAAGCTGCCCATGACCAGCGACGGCCTCAAGGCGACCAAGGTCCTGGCGGACAAAGGCATCAAGGTGAACATGACCCTTGTCTTCTCGCCGACCCAGGCGCTTCTTGCGGCGAAGGTGGGCGCGGCCTACGTGAGCCCCTTCGTCGGCAGGCTCGACGATATCAGCCATTACGGCATGGACCTGGTGCGTCAGATAATGGCCATCTACAACAACTACGGATTCGGCACCGAGGTTATCGTGGCCAGCGTGCGAAACCCGCTCCATGTCGTCGACGCGGCGCTTGCCGGGGCCCATATCGCGACGATCCCCTTCAGCGTCATCGACCAGATGGTGAAGCACCCCCTCACGGACATCGGGATCGAGAAGTTCCTGTCGGATTGGAAGAAAGCAGAAAAGAAATAATTTCACCGCAGCCAAAAGTAGGCGCTTCTAAGCGAGGACGCAGAGGCCGCCGAGAAAGGAAAGCAGGGGCAGTAATTGTTAGGAAGTAAAAAGACTTAAACGGTAAAAGAATTCCGTCGGTTTATTCGCTTTTCAGTTCGCATCGGTTCACATTCTCTGCGCTCTCCGCGAACTCTGCGGTAAAAAGAGATTTCAATCATGCCGATCTACGAATACCAATGCACTAAATGCCGGCACGATTTCGAGAAGCTGGTCTTCGGATCGAATCCCGAAGTCGTTTGTCCGGATTGCGGCTCGAAGGAGACGGAGAAGCGGCTTTCGAAGTTCGGCTTGGGCAAGGGTTCGAACGACTCATCCTCCTCGTCATCCAGCTCGGGTTGCGGCGGGTGTTCAGCCTCGTCCTGCGCAGGGTGCAAGTGATCCTCTCCCCGCGGTCCTGATCGCCGCCATCTGCAACCATCCTCTAACAGCTTGTTGAAAAAGGCGTCTCTTTCAGTCTCATTCGTCATCCCCGTGAAAACGGGGATCCAGTCATAGCCTGAAAACCTGGATTCCCGCCTGCGCGGGAATGACGGAAAAGGGAGCAGAAAATTTTTCAACACTCTGCTATGTGTTCTTATCTCAGAACCTGTTTATCTCGTCGATCAGGTTCCTGAGCCTTCCGAAGTCCTGCCGGTTAAAATCAACAACAAGCCGCGGCAAATGGGCCAGTTCGGGCTCTTCCTGCTCCGCGGTCAGCGGGCCCGACAGCGCCAGGGTCCCGCCGGGCGTCAGGATATCGGCAAAGCCTTCCTTCAGCTTTCCGATATGGTTCGTGTCGAGAACGGACGTAAGGCGGATGACCAGCCTCCCGTCCACATACCGCATGCTGTGGTAGCGGCTGTAGAAGCGGTTGATCTCGCCGACCGCAGCCTCGATGGAATCCACCCGGCGGAAAAGAGAAAAATCGGAATCGCCGATGTAGTCCTGTCTTCGAAGCTCATCCTGCAGGAACTCGATCCACTTCGTCCAATAGGTCCCTCCCGGAGCATCCACCAGCACGAGGGGCAGGGGGTTGCGCTTGCCCGTCTGGACCAGCGTCAGCGTTTCCATGGCCTCGTCGAGCGTGCCGAAGCCGCCGGGAAAGAGCGCCACGGCGTCCGCTTCCTTGAGAAAAGCGACCTTTCGGTTGAAGAAATACTTGTACGTAATGAGCCGCGGGTTGCCTTCCAGGACGGCGTTGGCCTTCTGCTCGAAGGGCAGCCGGATGTTGACGCCGAAGGAGTGCTCCGGGCCCGCACCCTCGTTCGCGGCCTCCATGATCCCTTGCCCGCCGCCGGTGATGACCATATAGCCCGCCTCAGCGAGCCTTTTGCCAAATTGCCGTGCCATCGAATAGACCGGTTCATCGGGGCTGGTCCGCGCTGAGCCGAACACCGTCACCTTGCGCACGTTCCGGTACGGACCGAAGACCTTGGCGGTGAAGCGCATTTCCTTGAGGGTGGTGTTCATCAGCTTGAGATCGGCCCGATCATCGTCCTCCTGGCCCGCCTTGAGCGCGGCAAGGATCATTTCGCGGACATATTCGGGTCTGCGTATCCCCTCGGCGAGCCGCATCAGCTGGTCGATGGCCTCGTCCGCTGGTCCGTTGGTCCTGGTGAAGTGCAGTTTCATGGAACTGTTCTCCTTACGCGCATGATCTCGATAATCAGATAGTAAGTCTTTTTCCCGGCTTTGTCGAGGGAAGAAGGGTTGGGCCGTTTTCGGCCGTCCCGAAAAAACGCTTGACAGCGACGGTAGATTCTGATAAATAGTATATATCTGATTATTCAGATTTATAAGAATGTTGCGCGGAGGGCGGAATGCTGAAAAAAAAGGCCAACCATGCGGGTCTAGGCGCTTCACCGGTCATGGACATGGGATGCTGCGCGGTCGAGGCGATCGTGACGGTCGATGAACGGGGACAGATGGTGCTGCCGAAAGAGTTGCGCGACAAGGCAGGCATCAAGGCCGGCGACAAGCTTGCGGTCACCAGCTGGAAAAAGGACGGAGAGGTATGCTGCATAGCCCTGATCAAGGCGGGAAACCTGGGCGGCATGGTGAGGACCATGCTGGGTCCCGTGATGAAGGACCTTTTGTAGTAAAGGGGGAATGACGGATGCAAAAGCTCAAGCTCATAACGAAAGAACAGCGGGACAGCGGCAGTTCCTGCTGCGGTTCGGAGCAAGGCACGGGCGCAGCCAGTTCCCGCGATGTGGCCAGGAACATGCTTTCCTGTCCTGATGCGAACAGGAGCGCTCCCCGCTGGATCACAGGAACGGTCCCGACTCCGGCAGGCGTGGTCCCGCAGGCAGCGACGGCATGGACGCGTGACGACTACTGGGGGATGATTAAAAGCAGGTCCGGCGCTTACCGGATGCGGTACTCTGTGGCTCCGGGACTGTATGCCGTGGGAGCACCGGGCAGGGATTCGGACGTCCTGGTGACCGCAAACTATAAACTGAGCTTCGACATCGTGCGGCGGGCGCTAACGAGGTCCAATGCCTGGGTCCTCGTGCTCGATACGAAGAGCATCAACGTGTGGTGCGCCGCGGGGAAAGGGACCTTCGGCACCGACGAGCTGGCGAAGCGCATCACCGAGGCGCGTCTCGACGCAATCGTCAGCCACCGGCGCGTCATCGTCCCGCAGCTCGGCGCTGTCGGCGTGAGCGCGGCAGACGTCTTGAAGAGAACGGGCTTCCGGGTCTCCTTCGGGCCGGTGGAGGCCCGGGACATTCCGGAATACATTCGCGCAGGATATAAGAAGTCAAAAGCAATGAGCACGATGAGGTTCACCATGCTCGACCGGCTGGTCCTCACCCCGATGGAGATCAATCCGGCCATGAAGAAATTCCCCTGGGTGGCTGCTGGCATCCTTCTGGTCTTCGGTCTCCAGCCTTCGGGCCTTCTGTTCAAAGAGGCATGGATCAACGGCCTGCCTTTCCAACTATTGGGCTTGCTGGCGGTCTTCACCGGAGCGCTTGTGACTCCGGTGCTGCTGCCCTTTGTCCCGTTCCGGTCCTTCGCGGTCAAAGGCTGGATCATGGGCGTGCTATCGGTAATTGTAGCCACACGATATATCGGGCTGTCAGGTGTACAGGACCCGATCCTGCTTATCGTCGCCTACTTGCTCTTCCCGGCGCTGAGCTCTTATATCGCGCTTCAGTTCACGGGCTCAACGACCTTTACCGGAATGTCGGGCGTGAAAAAAGAGCTCAAGATCGGCATCCCGCTGTATATTGGAGCAGCAAGTATATCGGTGATCCTGATGGTAGTTTTCAAGCGCAGGGAATGGGGGATCGTATGAAGTACCTCGCGAATGTCACCACCCTTCAGTATGTGCCGAATAAATGCACCGGCTGCGGACGGTGCGCAGAGGTCTGCCCGCGCAGTGTCTTCGCGCTTGTGGAAGGGAACAGCACCCTCGCCCCTGCCCGATACATAAACTCCCCTCACCCCTTCCCCTCTCCCCTGGAGGGAGA
>CAYILT010000143.1:0-2298 GCA_964364055.1 uncultured Nitrospiraceae bacterium
GTGTTCATGGCCGTTATCGGCGGCGCATTCGTGATCACCATGCTCTTCCCCGCCTTCCAATGGGTGAAGTTCCGCATGCTGCCCAAGGCGAACAAGAACACGTTCCTGGTCTCGATCGATATGCCCGCGGGCACGGCCCTGGAGAACACGGACCGCGCCAGCCGCTCCGTGGGGGACTATCTCCGCCATATCCCTGAGGTCAAGGATTATGAGTCCTTCGTCGGTACGGGCTCGGTGATGGATTTCAACGGCCTCCTCCGGGGCGGCGCATTCCGCGAGGCAAGCCACTTTGCCGATATCCGGGTGAACCTGACCGACAAGGAAGAGCGTTCGATCTCGAGCGAAAAGCTGGTTCTCAAGATCCGCCCGGACATGGTGAAGCTCGGCCGGGAGTACGGCGCCAATATCAAGCTCGTTGAGGACCCGCCGGGACCGCCGGTCCGCGCCACCGTGGTGGCGGAGATCTACGGCCCGGACTACAACAAGCAGCGCGAGATCGCCGGTGTCCTACGGGCGCTCTTTGCCAAGACGGCCGAGGTCGTGGACATCGACGACAGCGTGAAAGAGAAGCAGGAGAAATACCAGCTGGTCGTGGACAAGGAAAAGGCGGCGCTTGCCGGCATCTCCACGGAGCAGATCGTCCAGACGCTGCGCATGTCCCTGTCGGGCATGGCCGTCTCGACGCTGCATAGGCCGGAGGCCAGGAACCCCGTCGCCATCTTCCTGCGGCTCCCGAAAGGGGAGCGGTCGGGGCTTTCCGACCTGGAAAAGGTGTTTGTCAGCGGGCCGCAGGGCAACCAGGTGCCGCTGGCCTCGCTGGTCACCATGGTCCCCGCGGAAATGGACAAGGCCGTCTATCACAAGAACCTCGAGCCCGTGACCTATGTATACGGCGAGATGGGCGACCGGAGCCAGGTCTACGCCGTTATCGACATGATGAAGCATCTCGGGAAGCACCCGCTGCCGGAAGGCTACACGATCAAGTGGGACGGCGAGATGAAGCTGACGCTGGATGTATTCCGCGATCTGGGCGCGGCCATGGGCGTGGCACTCCTCGCCATCTACCTCCTGCTGGTCGGGCGGTTCCGGTCCTTCACGATCCCGGTGGTCATCATGGCCGCCATCCCGCTCTCGATGATCGGCATCATGCCGGGCTTCGCGCTCACGGGAGTGTACTTCAGCGCGACATCCATGATCGGGGTGATCGCCCTGGCGGGAATCGTGGTCCGGAACTCCATCGTGCTCCTGGAGTTCATCCTGGACAAGAAGCAGGAGGGCATGCCGCTTATACAGGCGCTGATCGAGGCGGGGGCCATCCGTACGCGTCCCATCGTGCTCACGGCAGCGGCGGCCATCCTCGGTTCAGCCGTGATCGTGACCGACCCGGTCTGGTCGGGCCTGGCACTGGCGCTCATCTTCGGGATGCTGGCATCAACGGCCCTGACCCTGGTGGTGATACCGCTCTTCTATTATATGGTGGAGAAGAAGCGCTGGGAAGCGTCATAACAGCAGTGCGGAATGCGGAGTGCGGAGAGCGGAATTGTGAATCCGAAATCGGAGGATATTATGTCAAACACATGCGTAAGTGTTTTATGCACGAAATGGATCAGCACGGTAACGATCGATAATCCGCCGAACAACTATTTCGACAAGGACATTCTCGCTGAGATGAACAAGACGGTCAGCGAGGTCCATGCAGAGCAGGCGGACCTTCGCGTGGTGCTGTTCAAGGCAAAGGGAAGGAACTTTTCCGCCGGCATCGACTACTCGGCGCTGGCCAAGATGACGAAAGACGAGGCCGGTCACTTCGCGGAAGTGGGCTATAGCCTGCTGAAGCACATCGAGGCGCTGCCGGTACCGGTCATCGCTGTTGTAAAAGGCGAGACCACCGGAGCGGGCCTGGGCCTTGCCCTGGCCGCGGACATCCGCATCGCTTCCTCCGATGCGGTCTTCTCCTTTCCCGAGGCCCGGCTTGGCATGCCGCCGATCTTCGGCTCTTCCCAGCGGCTGTACAAGACCGTGGGGGTGGGCCGCGCCAAGGAGCTGCTGTTCACCGGCAGGACCGTGGACGCGGAGGAAGCACTCAGGATCGGGCTCGTGAACATGGTCGTGCCGTCCGATGCCCTCGACGAAGAGGCCGGGCGGCTCGCGGTCAGGATCGCCGGGAACAGCTTGAGCTCGCTGCGGGCCATCAAGATGCTCATTAACTACGGATTGAACGAGGGGTATGAGGTGGGGCTCAAGGAAGAGGTGACCGCGTTCAGCGAGGCGTTCAATCCTGATACGAAGCAGTGGGAG
>CAYILT010000143.1:2398-9006 GCA_964364055.1 uncultured Nitrospiraceae bacterium
ATGTACATTGCAGACAGTAAGACGTGGTACCTGGAAAGACTGGTCAGATTGGCAGCAGGGATCTTCGTGCTCGGGAGCGTGCTTCTGGGAAAGTTCGTGCATCCAGGATATTATTACGGTACCGGCTTTGTTGGGCTGATGCTCGCCATATTTGCCTTGACAGGCTTCTGTCCCCTGAGTATTATTCTCTACGCTCTTGGTGCCCGGGAGCGGTGCAACTGCTGATCAGCAATGATCCGGTCCAATCAGTACCCTGTAAGGAGGTAGTACCATGCCGTTCTATGAATATGTATGCGATGGCTGCGGAAAGGATTTTGTCCTGCTGCAGTCCATGACCGCGAAGGAAGAGGACACCGTCTGTCCTTATTGCAGCGAGAAAAAGGCCAGGAAGCTCATGTCCAAGTTCTCGTCGCTCGGCACCGGGGACCACTCGGTCTGCGGGATCGGGTCCCACGGAGGGGGCTGAGGCTCCTGACCGGTCCGCAGTTTGCGGACAATGAAAGCCAAAGCCCGGCGACCGGAAGGTCGTCGGGCTTTATTTTTTTTCTCTTCTATGGTACTCTCGCCCTAGAGTTCCTTTTGCTCCCGGGCAGACCACACGATCATGGCAGAACTTCCTACAACAAAGACAGCGCCGGTCGCTGACCGCGAGAAGATACATATGCCGCGGTACAAGGTGCTGTTGCACAACGACAACGCGAACAGCATGGAGCATGTCCTGAAAGCGCTCAGGCATGTCTTCAAGTTCGATATCCCGGAGTGCGAGCGCATCATGCTGGAGGCCCATCAAAAGGGACTCGCTCTTTGCACCGTGGAGCCCTTCGAACAGGCGGAACTTCACCGCGACCAGCTGCAGTCATTCTCGCTCATTGCGACCATTGAACCGGAGTAGGCAGTCAGTGCGGAGTGCAGAGTGCGGAGTGCGGAATGGATGAGGCAGATGTGTGAGACAAAGAAATTAAGATAATCTAATGTCATGCAAAAAAACAAGATCCTGATCACCTGCCCCAAAGGCATCCCGCCTTTTCTGAAGCAGGAACTTCTCGCCTTGAACTTTCCCGTCCTGTCCGAGGCTGTTGCCGGCGTCGAGACCGAAGGGACGCTCGATGACACGCAGAGGCTGAACCTGGGTCTCCGCACGGCGCACCGGGTGCTTTTTGTCCTGAAGGAGTTTTTGGCGAACGACGCCGATTCGCTCTACCGGGAGCTGGCCCGAATTCCCTGGGAGGAGCACATCGCGGCTGACGGGTACCTGTGCGTGACCTCGAGCGTCGAGACGCCTTCGATCAGGGACACGCGTTTCGCGAGCCTCAAGTGCAAGGACGCCATCGTCGACCGGATCAAGGACAAACGCGGAGCCAGGCCCGATTCCGGCCCCCTGCGGGACTCGAGCGTGGTGCATCTCTACTGGAAGGAAGACCGTTGTATCATCTATCTCGACACGTCGGGGGAATCGCTCTCCCGCCGCGGCTACCGGAAGATCCCGCTTGCGGCGCCCATGCAGGAGACGCTGGCCGCCGCGGTGGTCCTGGCCACGGGCTGGCAGGGGAAGGGGAACTTCATCAATCCCATGTGCGGCAGCGGGACCCTGGCCATCGAGGCGGCGCTCGCCGGCCTGGACCGCGCACCGGGGCTGCTCAGGAGCAACTTCGGGTTCATGCATATCACGGGGTATAATGAACCCTTGTGGCGGGAACTGCGCGAGGAGGCCCGGAAACGATCGAAGAAGGACCTTCCGGGAAGGATCATCGCTACCGACTTCGATCCCGGCGCGGTCGAGGCCGCAAAGAAGAACGCGGCCACGGCGGGCGTGGAGCAGCTGATCGAGTTCGGCGTCTGCGATTATGCGGAAACGACCATCCCCGGGGACGGCGGGATCGTCGTGATGAATCCCGAATACGGTGAACGGATGGGCGAGGCCGCGCAGCTCGAACCGATCTATAAAGGCATCGGCGATTTTCTGAAGCAGAAGTGCGGGGGGTATACGGGGTACGTGTTCACGGGCAGCCCGGCCCTGGCGAAGAAGGTCAGCCTCAAGCCGAAGCGGAGCATCCCGTTCTTCAACAGCGGGATCGAGTGCAGATTATTGGAATACGAACTCTATGCGGGAAGCAGGAAGCAACAGACATGAATGCCTGGCGCTATCTTGACACCGGTCCGGCCTCGGGCGCGGACAACATGGCGATGGACGAGAAGCTCCTCGCGGAAGCGGTGAAGGGGAGTGCGGTCCCCATTCTCCGGTTCTACACCTGGGACCCGCCCGCGGTGTCCCTTGGCAGGTTCCAGGACGAAGCGAGCTCCGTGAACCTCGTAGCCTGCCGGAAGCACGGCATCGATGTAGTCCGGCGCATTACCGGCGGCAGGGCCGTGCTCCACCGGCACGAGCTTACGTACAGCGTCATATCCCCGATCGACAACGACCTTTTCCCCAACGATGTGCTCGGGACGTACAAGGTGCTCGCATCGGGACTCCTCGCGGGCCTCGTCCGTCTGGGCGTGCCTGCCGAGATGGTCTCCCGTTCGGGAAAATTTTCGGGGATGGTGAACCGTGATCCGAAGGAGCCTGCCTGTTTTTCCTCTCCCTCGTGGTACGAGATCCTGGTGCACGGCAGAAAGATCGTGGGAAGCGCCCAGCGGCGCCTTGCCGGCGCTTTCCTCCAGCATGGTTCCATTCTCATTGATTACGATCTGCTGCTCGAGGCCGAGGTCATCCCGCGCAGCGACATGAAGGACGCCGTGACCTGCATAGGCCGTGAAGCGGGACGGGATGTGCCGCTTGACGAGGTGAAGCTGGCCTTCCGAAGCGGGTTTTCAGAGGCACTTGGCGTTTCGATCAGGTGAAAAATACCGCTCTTTCAGTTTCCTGAAGTTTTCCACAACGACTCGCCATAAATAATCGTTATAATTCAATATAATACATGTTTATCCCGAGGGCCTTGAAAACCCGTAAATAATCACACAGGCTAATAACAAAAAAATACAGGCAATCACTTTTTTAGTTGACAATTAAATTAATAAACATTAAAATAATGACAATACAACATAAATTAGTTTATCCCCCGGTCAGCCGGGGAGGGAAGGGAGGGCTTAGTCATGGCAGCTCATAATAACAACAACAGTTTCACGCGTTCGTCGGTGGTTCCGCCGATTGGATCGATGCTGGTCGCCGAGGAATATATCATTCCTCAGGACCTTGATTTTGCCCTGGAACACCAGAAACACAGCAAAGGCCTCATCGGCGAGATCCTCGTGCGCATCGGGGCAGTCGAGCCGAAAGAGCTCGAAAAGGTCCTGACGATCCAGAAGAAGCTTTCTACAAGGTAGCTGCTGAACGCTCCTTTCCTCAGTAGTGCCGTACCGGGCGGCTGGTCCTTGAGCATTATCCGCCCGGTACGGCCCCTCCTATTTTTCCTGTCTCCACTCCTGGTTCATCGCGCATTGCAACCGGTTTCCGCCTGCGATACAATCAATACATGTACCTGAAAACGGCAGTTGACACGGATACCAGAAGTAGGCGCTTCTAAGCGAATGCGGATAAGAGCCGGATAATCTCGGATTTTTTCTGGAAAAAGGTCCACCCTTTTGTTTTCATCCCGTTAGAAATCCCACACAGCAGGCGTTGCTCACAATTATGCCGCTGAATGGCAAACAGGATGATTTCTAACGGGATGAATCCGCTTTTATCAGAAGTTAATCCGTTTCTTCAGTGTCCAAATGCTCTTTCTATGTTGAAGGAAGCAGTAATGGCGGCGGTTGACACGCAAGGACAAGCCCGCGCCCGGTACCGGGATGGCGAAAGCTCAGTTCGGCGGAATGAAGGTGGTAGCCCGGGTCACCGGGCAGAGCATGCGTATCCGGGCCGGGCAGGCCGCCCGCACCATACAGCGGATCGCCCACCAGTGGGTGCCCTGCCGCAGCCAGGTGAATTCGGATCTGGTGGGGCCGGCCTGTCGCAATACGCACGTCACAGAGGAAGGAATTTGCGCGGCGTTCGAGGACGGTCACCTGAGACAAGGCGGGCTTGCCGTGCGGATCGGCGGCATGAAGCGAGCCGAGCAAGGCATGCGGCACCGGGCCGATCGGCGTGGAGATCGTCATCTCGTCCAGCGCAGGAATCCCTCCGGCAAGGGCGCGGTAGCGTTTCCCGACTTTGTTCGCCGACCACTGCCGCATCAATGCTGTCCGGGCTTGTTGGTTTCGGGAGCACAACACCAGGCCCGATGTCCATCGTCCTAATCGATGGAGCGGGGCGGCGTCGGACGCATAGGCGCGTACCAGATGCAGCAGCGTCGTCTGCAGGAAATTAGCTCCAGGAAGCGTCGGCAACCCGGCCGGCTTGGCCACAGCAAGCAGGTCTTCATCTTCGTAAAGCACGGAAAACGATCTGGGCGCATCGGGTTCGAGCCATGGCGGGCGCTGCCAGACAAGCTCGCATCCGTTTCGCAATATGGTTTCGGCATGCGCGGGCAGGGAATCGATGAGCACGAGACCGGATGCAATGCGCTCCGCCCACTCCGCCGTGGAGGAATGACGGTAGCGCCGGCTGAGATAGGCCAGCAGCGTCCGGGCGTCAGCATCGGGTCCGAGCCGTTCGCGGTATTCACAGCCGTCGTTAAGGAGCGTATTCATTGAGGCTTATTCTTTTAACATGCGATTCCCTGTAGCTTGCTAAAGGGTCACCTTACAGGTTCCTCCCCCTTGATGGGGGAGGTTAGGTGGGGGTGAAGAGCATGAGCGCTGGATATGTCACCCTCCCCTTAGTCCCCTCCCATCGTAGGGAGGGGAAAGTAAAAAGACCGGATACCCCGTCAGCTTGCTGCGGGGGACACGCACACTCCTGGATTCACCCGGCTAGGAACCGACATGCGTCGCGGTCAGGAGCGATGAGTCGCCGCTACCTGCCTGCTGCAGCGGTGTATCGTATGCCGAGCACCGCAGCCGCGTCGCCTAACCGTTTATCGAACGTCCAGAGCGGAGCATGCGATAGAAGCGATGATGCCAGCAGATGAACATCTATGTATCCCAGCCCCTTTCCCATCAAGCGGTACTTTTCGATAAACTGCAGGACCTCATCTTCTTCAGCAGTGCGCACGGCGGGGAGCGTCTGGAGCAGGGAAAGGATGTCTAACCGGTTCTTGAGGTTTCCGCACGCAAGTTCGCCGACAATGAAAGGGTGGCAGAGAACCTGGCCCTCGCCTAAGGGTATGTCGAGCCCAACCCTGCCCCGTCTCAGGTGGTCGATCCAGACCGACGTATCGACGAGGACCATGTTACTTTCCTTCTGACCTTCTGCGGGGGACCGGTTTCAAGCCTTTCTCGGACCCTCCCAGGCGGGCAAGACGCTTCCCGCTCTCGATCGCGATCAATGATTCGAGACCTCGCCTGACGAGGGAGGTTTTTTCCTTAATGCCGGTCAATTTCGAGGCCTTGCTTAACAAATCGTCCTCTATGTTCAGTGTGGTTCGCATTGCGCCTCCATGGAAGATATGCATATAATGATGTTATAATATGCATCAATTATATGTCTTTGTCAAGGCGTGCGGGATTGGGAATATGCAGAGAACAGTTGGAAAGGTGAGAACGCGCGGGTGAGGGGCGCGTACCCCACGCCCCTCTCGACCCGCTTGTTGGCGGGTTCATTCCGCTATGATTGTATTGCACGTGATTACGGGAGCATCGCGGTGAAAGCGCCGGGAATCGAAGCAATACGGAAAAGTCCGAAATGGCGAGCTGAACGGGAGCCTACAGATGATTTATTTTTTGAGAGACGCTACAACAAGTGCTGTTTCCTGAACGATTTGCCTCAGCGTGGGCTGATCGCATTCAATGTGCTTTTCGGGGTTTTCATGCGTATGGCGATGCCAGTTTTTGAGATTATCGTAGCCGAATACTCTTTTGTTATTATGTATGAGCGTAAAGTCAAGCCTGCCGTTCTCCGCGTTAAAATAAATGTCAACGAACAAAGCCGCCGACATCACCAAACGAAGGCTAACTTTATCGAGTCTTGAATAGACTGTTTCCAAGCGACTTTCAGGGAAGATCTCGTCGTTAAGCAAAGAGAGTTCCTGGAGAAACTGATCTACAGAGCTGAATATCATTGCTCCCATTTTGTTTTCATATTCCTGAGCGCTTGCAACAACTTGATTCTTTCTTGGGCAAAACCTTCCCATTCCATATAATCGCGCTCAACATTGTGGGATTGCCTATCTGGAATCCCCTCCGCTTCCCATACTTCAGCGAAGATTGCAAAGTCCATCCCGTATTTTGACTCAAACTTGAAAAGAAAGTCCTCGCATTCCTTGAGCTGTAACAATAAATTGTTTTCTATGAGCCGAGTGATTTTTTCCTGAATATCCCGTCCTCGAACAAACGCGAGATTGTCGAGTATATCTTCGGCGAGAGTAATTGTTTTCATGACATGCACCTCCGTACTGACCGTTGCCATATTTTGTTAATTGTACACTTCATGGAGATTACTGTCAATAAAGCAACGGGGCTATGGGGCTGCGGATTAAAGGAGGGGCAGGGCGGGTTTATCGCCCAACCTATAGCAAACCTATAGGGTCAGGTCTTTTGTTATGGTATCATGCCCTATTCCGTACAAGATT
>CAYILT010000144.1:0-3103 GCA_964364055.1 uncultured Nitrospiraceae bacterium
GTAAGGAAGAACGAGAAGATGGGGAAGAACGCCAGTCCAATCCCGGCATACAGCCCAAGCCTGATGTTCTCCTTCAGCGGAAGGCCGCCGACGGTCCCCATATACAGGCAATCCAGCAGGGTAATAAGCTCATAGCGGACAAGGACGGTTGCGGCATGGACGATGGGCAGGTTCAGCGCCCGCGTACGCGCTTCAGCCATGACATCGTCAGGCGGATCCAGCCGGCGCTTCAGGTAGAACGCAAGCATTTCAATAGGCCGGGTTTCCCAGCGTTCCATGAAATAGTAAGCCGAGAAGATGCCGATCGGGGCGAGAATTACAATGGTGATGAAGAGGTAATGGAAAAGGTGGGCCGTCGAGAACTGCATGCTCACCAGGATATAGGGGATCAGGGTGGAGAAGATGACGGCGATGATGACCAGCTCGCTGTAGATGATCTTTTTAGAGACATTAAGTTCCATGGGAAAGTAAGTATATCAGGGGAACAACGCCTTGATCGCGAGCTTTCGCAGGACCTCCGTGTCGGCGACGAGGGCCGCAATCATCTCAGGGCTGGACGTCAGAAGTCCCTTGGCCGTTCCGATGTTCGCCGATTCCAGCTTCAAGAATTCCGGCTCCGGAAAGTTCGTTATCCGGTTGAGCGGAATGTCGTTCTTTAACGTGTAGATGACCACCAGTCTTGATTCTCCCTGGATTACCGGCAGGAACGTGTGGTGCAAGGCGCTTACTTTTTTTATAAGCTCGTCAGCTTCCGTCTCGCTGAAGAACCCGGTGAAATCCGTGAACAAGGTCGCAAGCAGAACGTCCACGGAGATCGTCTGGATGTTGTTTGCGATGACCTGGTTGAAGAAGATCCCGTACCGGGATATCCGGATCATGTCCTGGATGAACTTCTCGCGCTTTACGATCGGCAGGAAGTGGAAAACATTGAACGCATACACCCAGTCAAATGCATTGTCAGGGAACCGGGTCATGTCGGTCACGTCGCCGACCTGGAGCTCGATCTGGTCCTGAAGTCCCTCTTCCGAGTTCTTCCGTTTTCCCTGGTCGATGGTATGGATGTTCATGTCGATCCCGGTCGCACTGACGCCGGGACAGGTCCTTGAGATCTCCCGGAGGACCGACCCGTCACCACAGCCGAGATCAAGGATGGTATGACCGGTTGAGAGCCCGGACCACTTAAAAAACTCGGCGGAGGACTTGGAGAGCTGTGACGCAACTCGAGGGATATAGTCGCGGCTGATCTTACCCTGGCTTATGCTGTCAAGGCCGACGCCTTTCTGATATGCGTCTTTGGAATACTGAATGGCCTTGGTAAAATAGGAGAACATGTGGTGCAGGCCGAGCAGGTCGGGAGTGGGCGTGCCCCGGCGCAGCAGCGATCCCTTGGTGGTAAGCGTATACCCGCCGTCTGATTTACCGAGATATCCGAAGGAAACCGCGAACCGCAGCCAGCGTTCCACCTTGGTTATGTCATATCCCAGCTGACCCGACAGCTCGTGGGCGGTGATGGGCTTGTTGAGGGGTATCCAGTCGAAAAACCCGAGTTCAATACCCTGGATCGTGTTGAGCCCGATGGCGCCCTGAATAAGCATGGTCATCAGTTCCGAGGAATATTTTTTTATCTCTTCATGGTTCATCAGGACCTCCGCTCAGTCAATTCTGGCTGATCAGGGCCTTGATCACGACCACGCCATAAATGGCCCAGATGATGATGAGGATGCTCCAGATGAGGAAACTGAGCTTTCTCATGCTGGTTTCGTCGGATTTTTTTTCACGCCTTCTGATCTCGCGGTCTTTTGCCTTTGCCCGGAGATAGAACTGACGGTGGTCAGCATAGCGATCGGGAGAAAGTTCGAAGAGCCTGGCAAGGATAGCGGTATATTCACTGAGCGAAAAGGGGAACTCATAGGCAGTGTCGATATCAGGGTCGCTCTTCAGCAGTTCCGCGAGATTTTCGGGCCGGTTAGATCTCAGCATGGTTTCGTAGCAGGTGAGCAGGTTCTCATTGACGGTTTTCAGGAACGTTCTGAAGGGCCACATCTTTTCGAACTTGGAGTTGATGAGGCTGGATTCATAGCACTGGGCGGCCTTGCGACAGTCTCCCTGTTTCAAGTAGCAAAGACCGCTGAACGCAAGAGCATTCGCCAGGCCGGACACGCCGTTAGAAAGGGGGATCGTGAACGGATGGCCCCTGACGTCGATCTTCCGGAACAACTGCTCAGCCTGCTGGAGATCAATGATGGCCTGTTCGAACTTCCGCTGCTGAAGCAAGGCTGAACCGCGCTCAAAGACCTGTTGGGCGATCATCTTGTTTCCGGTATCCCGCATAGAAAGGTCAATTTTGGAGAAGGCTCTTCACACGGGCGAGAATTTCCATGGGACTGAAGGGTTTGACGATGTATTCGTCAGCGCCGACTTCCTTCCCTCGTTCCTGCTCCGCCACCTGTCCCTTGGCCGTCAGCATGATGACGTAGATGCTTTTCAGGTCCGGATCGTTCTTAATGGCGCGGCAGACATCGTAGCCGTTGATCTCCGGCATCATGATGTCCAGGAACAGGATGTCGGGCTTTCGCTCCCGTACCTTGCGGAGGGTATCAGCGCCATCTTTTGCAAGCAGGAGCTCATAGCCCTCATCCTCAAGGAGGTAGGTGAGGGCCTCCCTGATATTCTCATTATCGTCGGCAATCAGTATTATTTTCTGATCCATAGCTGTTGTATTCATAATGAACAAATAGTAACCCTATAATCACTATTTGTCAAGGTGATGCCGCTGTGAGGTTTAGGATGTCATAATGCAGCAACGTGTTGATTATACAATAAATAATAGTATTTTATGTTATATGTTAAATGTTGTAAATAGTGGTTTTGTAATGTAAAATACGCCATAATTTGTTCACCGATGGTTCCACGGACAGAGGTCTGTGCAACTCGAACCGTCAAAAGGAAACGAGGAGGAGTATTTGTACGCCGGTTTTGATATGCATGCGGTGTTACGGCGGGTCCTGAGAAACGGAGGAGAATATGCAGACCTGTACCTGGAACGGTCTTCACCTCTTGCCATTCAGTGCGAAGATGACCGGATCGAGAAGGTCATTGCCGG
>CAYILT010000144.1:3203-9005 GCA_964364055.1 uncultured Nitrospiraceae bacterium
GATGCGGGCGGGACCATGATCCATGAAGCGATCGGCCACGGTCTCGAAGCGGACCTCGCCCAATCCGGGCTGTCGGTCTATTCGGGCAAGATCGGCCGGCAGATCGCGTCACCCCTGGTCACGGTCGTTGATGACGCGACCTTGCCGGGCAGAAGGGGATCGTTCCGGGTGGACGATGAAGGGACGAAAGCGCAGCGTACGGTCCTCGTGGAACAAGGCATCCTGAAAACCTACCTGTATGACCGCCTTACCGCGATGAAGGACGGGGCCCGGTCCACGGGCAATGGCAGAAGAGAGTCCTACCGGCACCGCCCCATTCCCCGCATGACCAATACGATGATCGCGCCGGGCGCAACAAACCCGGCCGATATCCTGAAGGCCACGCCGAAAGGCCTCTTCGTCCGCAAGATGGGGGGAGGACAGGTGAATACGGTCAATGGTGATTTCGTATTCGAAGTGAGCGAGGGATACCGTATCGAGAACGGCAGGATCGGTGATCCGGTGCGGGGAGCGACGCTCGTCGGCAACGGTCCGGCCATCCTCATGTCCATTGACCTGGTAGGCTCCGACCTGGGTTTTTCCATAGGGACATGCGGCAAGGACGGCCAGGGCTCGCCGGTGAGCGATGCCCAGCCGACCCTCAGGATCCCGGAGATCACCGTCGGTGGAGAAGTGGAGTAGCGGTACGATGTTCTCATTCATTCGAAAACGGCTCGAACTCAAGATCATCGTCTCCCTGACGCTCGTGATCGCCTGCATGATCGGGGTCTATGCCTTCATAGACATCCGGCACATGCGGACCGATACGATACGCACCTCGGAACGCACCCTGGGCGCACTGGCGTCGGCCATCAAGGGAACGGTGATCGCATCCATGAAGAAAGGTCACCATGAACTCGTCAGGAATATCCTTGATGCGGTCAATGTGCCGGACTTCATTGATCGGGTGATGATCTACGACGGGTCGGGGCGGCCGGCTCAGGGACTTGAAAAATACGACGGCGATAGCGGATTGGATATGGACATCCCTCCCGCGATCCTGCGTTCCGTGGTCAGGGGGGACATCAGTGATATTCGCGATCAGCGGGACAGCACCACTATCTCCTATTATTCGCCCATCGAGAACAGGACGGAATGTTTTAGATGCCATGGGAACGCCGTAAAACTGAACGGCATCCTCCGCATCGATTTCTCTCTCCGCGAACTGAATGATCTGATCATCTCCCGCCGCAACAGGGACCTCTTATGGAGCGCGGTCATGATCGTCCTTCTGGTCGGCATGCTGGCCGCCCTGCTGCGGATCGTCGTTTACCGGCCGGTCAGGGAGCTCCGCGACGCCATGGCGAGCGCGGAGGGGGGGGCGGCGCTGAAGCGCCTGACCCGCAAGGGGTCCGACGAACTCGCCGATCTCAAGAGCAGCTTTGTGAATATGCTCGACCGGATCGAGACGCTTCATCAAACGAACCTCGAAAAAGAAAAAGAGCTTGCCCGCACGGGAGAAGAGCTGCGGTTCCGTGCCGAGCTTCAGTCGATGTTCGACGCCATGCCCGACGGCGTGCTGCTGGTGGACCGGGAATACAGGATCGTCCAGAGCAATCCGCGCGTGTTTGAGCTTCTTCCCCTGCTTCGCGATGCCGATGGCCGCATCCCGGACAGCCAGGCAATGGATGAATCATCGCCGCACCACGGACTGAAGGACGCGATGACGAGCGGCAAGGTACGTGAACATCAATGCACCCTGGCGCTTCCCGATGGCCGGGTTCGTCATCTCCATAGTATCTGCGCTCCGCTGGTAGAGGACGGCACGGCGTTGTTCGTGGTAGAGGTCATCCGGGACATATCCGAACGGGTCACCACGGAGAGGGAACTGGAGGAAAAAACGTCGGAACTGCGCATGACCAACCGGCTCCTTGCACAGCTTGCCGTTACCGACAGTTTGACGCAGCTCTACAACCGGCGGCATTTTGACGAGGTCCTCTACAAGGAGATCAAGCGGTTTAACCGCCGGAAATACACCTCCCTTTCTCTCATGATGATCGATATCGACCATTTCAAAGAGCTGAACGACCGGTACGGGCATCTCGCCGGCGACTCGGTGCTTCGTGAGATGGCTCGTATCCTGCGCGAAGGGGTGCGGGAGACCGACACGATCGCCCGGTACGGCGGCGAAGAGTTCGCCATTGTGATGCCGGACACCCATCTTGACGGCGCCGCCTATAAGGCCGAAGTCCTGCGACAGAAGGTCCAACTGCAGTCATTTCCCGGAGGTCCTGAACCCATTCATAGCACGATCAGCATCGGGGTCGCGGCCTATGCGACGGGTTTCCCTCATGACCTGATCAAGGCTGCGGACAAGGCGTTGTACGAGGCAAAGAACGCGGGCAGGAACACCGTGGTGGTCTCGCGGCGGGATGAAGTGGAGGTCTGACCGTGCGAACGGTGAGCGATCGGGACAACGGACCGGTGATCATCAGGACGGCGATCATAACCCTGAGCGACAAGGGGGCGAAGGGGGAACGCGAAGACAAAAGCGGAATGGTCATCCGTGACATGGTTGCCGGCATCGGCGCCGAGGTCCGTCACTATGAGGTACTCCCTGACGACCGTGAACGTATCGTCGCCGTACTGAAGCGCCACGCTGATTCCGGTGCGATAGACCTGATCCTTACCACGGGCGGTACCGGGGTCGCTCCCCGGGATGTGACGCCTGAGGCTACACGCGAGGTCATTGACCGGGAACTTCCGGGCATGTCCGAGGCCATGCGCGCGGAAAGCCTTAAGAAGACCCCCCATGCAATGCTATCCCGCGCCGTAGCCGGCATACGCAAACAGACCCTTATCGTGAACCTTCCCGGCAGCCCCCGTGCGGTCCGGGAGAATCTCGCCGTCATTCTTCCCGCGCTGACCCATGCCATCGGGAAGATCAAGGGCGATCCCTCCGACTGCGGTGCTCTTTTATAGCATTTTCCCGCCTCCTTTTCCGTTGACAACCTGTTCCGTTGTTTGCTACATTCTTTCTATTGAACGGTCGGATACCATCTTTCTCATCATTAGTTACGGTCCTTCCGGAACGAGTGTGGGTAGCACCAAAATACAGTATAGGGAAAAGTGCATAAACCCCTGCAGTTAAAGGGGAAAGCCTGCATTCTCCGGCGGTTATGCCTTACAGTGCGAAAACAGTTGATTTCAACATATAGGGGTATCCCACACTAAACCCGGAAGCGGCTTAGTGTTACTAAAGAATCAAATTCTACGCAATAGGGAAAGAAAAAAACGAAAGCAGGACGAGTCTTAGACAGGATAACAGGATTGACAGGATTTTAACAAAGCTTTTATCCGCTTTTATGGTTCGACGTAGCTCACCATCATGAGCGACTCGACTGAGCTCGTCGAAGTCCCGTCGAATGATCCTGTAAAAATAACTCTTTGGTTCCGGCTTGTCCGGGTTAGGAGACGGAATGTTCTGTCCACACTGCGGCAAGGAAGTTTCCGAAGTCCACGCCTTCTGTCAGTTCTGCGGAGGAACTATCGCGGCGGACGTGTCAGCGCCTTCGCCGGGCAGGGCCAGGACCGCGTGGGAAGACCCGTCTACGCGGTGGACCGTAAAGGGATTGATCTCCTCCCTGAAGGATTCTCTTTTTGCTCCGGCGAATTTTTTCCGCGGCATGAACGTCACCGGGGGGATAACGGACCCCATGCTCTATGCATTGATCACCGGCATGGTGAGCTGGATGATATACTATTTCTGGCAGATAGTCCTTCATGATCCGCTCAGCAGGTATATCCCTCTCAAAGGCGCATCAGACTTCGATGTGCTCCAGGGAACCGGCATCGTGGCCGCTGCTGTTTTTACGCCATTCATTCTTATCGCGGCGCTATTCATCTGGTCAGGCATCCTCCACCTGCTCTTGATGATGGTGCGCGGCGCGAAGAACGGCTTTGAAGCGACGTTCAGGGTCGTATCCTACAGCATCGGCGCATGTGTCTTTCTCATGGTCCCTTTTTGCGGCGCGATCATTTCCGCTCTTTGGACCGTCGTGCTCGCGATCATCGGACTGAAGGAGGCACACGGGACGACGGGCGGAAAGGCATCGTTTGCCGTATTGTTTCCGCTCATCATGTGCTGTGCCATCGTGGCGCTGTTTTTTCTGCTGGTGCTGGGGACCGTTGCAGCCTCTTTTGGAACCATGCCTCATCAGCCGTGGAAGTAGGGTCGCAGGGGGTGACCCTGAAGGACCGGCCCTTGCAGGACGAATTTCATTGAACATGCGGCTAACCGTGCAAAAACGCACTTCCGGTCAGATCGAGTTAGGCATTATCTTCGGAACGATCACTATCCTTGCCCTGGTCTCGGCCAGGGTCCTTCCCGTCCAGGAGATCCTGCCGCCCTGCCCGTTCCGGGCGGTCACCGGAATACCCTGCCCCTCGTGCGGTACAACACGCTCACTGGTGCATCTGGCGCATGGTGATATTGCCGGCTCCCTGATTCTGAATCCGCTCTTTTCCCTGGCCATGATAATCGCTCTTTTACTGTTCTTCGCGCGCTCGGCCCGTCTTCCCTTCAACCGCTCCAGGATCACGCTCACCCATACCCGCCGCGAGGGCACAATGTTGAGGGCGGGAATGGCCGGCATTTTTCTGGCGAATTGGATCTATCTCATTTTCAGCCTTTAACCGCCCACCTGCTCCCAACTATCGGGATATACGAACAAAAATAATTAAATTGTTGCCATTTCCTCATCACTATGATAATATAACTGTCTTTACAAGAATGTCCTTTAGTTTTCACTGGTTAGGGAGGTTTTTGCGGTGGGCCCTGTGGTCATCGGCGTCGATCTCGGCGGGACGAATTTACGGACTGCGCTGGTGAGCCAAAACGGTGAGGTTGTTGACAAGGTCAAAGAACCCACGCGTGCATCAGATGGTCATGCAAAGGTCGTTCAGAAACTGATCGAGAACATCAAAGCGCAACAGGACAGCGCGCTCCGCAAAGGGACCAGGATCGCCGCTGTCGGCGTCGGAGCTCCCGGCGTGATCCATGCCGGTACCGGTGTGGTCGTAAAATCGCCTAATTTCCCTGATTGGAACAATCTTCCTCTCAAAAAGGAACTGGAAGCCGCGCTCGCCCTGCCGGTTTCCATTGAGAACGATGCAAACGCCGCGGCCCTCGGTGAGCAGTGGCGTGGCGCCGGACGGGGGATAACAAGCATGATCTTCCTCACGCTCGGCACCGGAGTGGGTGGAGGCATCATCCTGGACGGCAGGATATGGCCGGGAGCGGATGGTATGGCAGGGGAGATCGGACATATGACCATCATACCCGACGGCAGACGATGCGGCTGCGGCAATACCGGATGCCTTGAGATGTACGCTTCGAGCCGCGGGATCGTCATGACCTATCAGGAACGATCATCCCGTTCGAAGGCGATCACGTCCGAGGAGATTTACCAGGCGGCCCGGGATGGCGATGTGCTGGCTGGCGACGTGATGAAGGGTATGGGCCGTCTGCTCGGAATCGGCATTGCGAACCTTATCAATATCTTCAACCCGGAGATGATCGTCATCGGCGGCGGGGTGAAGGACGCATGGCCGCTCTTCATAGAAGCTACGCGCGAGGAGATCAAGAAACGTGCTTTCGAATATCCCGCGGCGCGGACGCAGATCGTCCCCTCCGTGCTCGGCGACGATGCCGGCATGATCGGCGCCGCCGCTCTGGCGTTCCAGAAACTGAACGCTGTTCATTAATCAGTTATAAATGAAATTCTTGCCAACATGGCGGAATTTTTGGTAACGTCTTATGGT
>CAYILT010000145.1:0-8962 GCA_964364055.1 uncultured Nitrospiraceae bacterium
GTCCCAGGAGGTAGCTCTCGGGTCCAAAGCCTGTTATCTGGCCGGCAGCCACGCCGGAAATATACGAATGCCGACGGAACTCCTCTCTGCGATAGATGTTCGAGAGGTGCACCTCCACGGTAAGGATACCCGTCGATGCTATGGCATCTCGCAGCGCAACGCTCGTATGGGTATAGGCCCCCGGATTGATCACCATGGCCTGGTACTCGCCCATGGCGTCCTGGATCTTCTGCACCAATTCTCCCTCGTGGTTCGACTGGAAGCAGGACACCTCCGTCCCCAGTTCCGCCGCCAGCGCTGTCAGACGCCCGTTGATCTCATCCAGGGTGACGGTGCCATAGATATGGGGCTCCCGTTTTCCCAGCAGATTGAGGTTCGGCCCGTGCACTACCAGGATCTTCATGGTCCTCCCGCAAAATAAAAAACTGCCTAAGGCAGTTTTTAGAAGCGTTCTCTCCTGTATCTGTCTAGAACGGTCAGAATTCCTTCAGCAACTTCGGCGCGGACATGCGAAGGAGGAATCTTCCCTTGCCGAAGTTCCCGTCAGGCTTTATGATCAGCACCATAAAATACTCATCATTGAGCCGTCGAAGCAGGATCATGGCCTTGTCCGCGATGACCGTGACTTCCCTCGTGGAACCAAGCTGTGAGGACTGTGATCCCCGTTCGATCTCTTTCAGGAGCGTAGCATACTCGACCGTCATGGATTGAAGATCAATGTCTTTCGTTATGGAATACTCATCGACGGGAATCCCGTCAATCCCTACCACGAGCGCCCCCAAGGCCCCTTCGGTACCGTTCACCACCTCTCTGAGGATATCGGCGAAGGACATTATTCCTGTTTCTCCTTCATGATGGTGTTCAACCACGACTCGAGCCGGTCAATGGTCTCTTTTCTTCTGGTCGTGGCTGCCTGAGGACCGCGAGGAAGAGCGGGTTCCCCTGATGGTTCCTGAACGGTCATCTGAGGAGTTCGTTCACGGGGCATCGTTTCCTTTTGAGAGGATGCATCTGTCGCCGGAGGGGTGTATTCTCCCGGGCCTGTGTATGCCTCGGTAAACCGTTCCCGGCCCTTGTCCGCCGCACCGGCCATTGCCCTGATCTGCTCAAGTTTCTGCTTCAAGGCCGTGTTTCCCGGCCGGTCATTCAGCATTCCCTGATAGATCTCAATGGCCTTATCGTAAAACCCCTGCGATATATAGAGTTCAGCAAGGGTATTCGTGTTCAGATCGTCACCGCCTTCGCCCGGTCCTGCCTGCTCGCTTTTTTCGGGAACAGCTGTTTCCGCGACGTCCCATGTCATCGCTTCGCTTTCTTCACCGCCAGATGCCTTCTCGATCAAAGGTTCGCTCAGGTCAAAATGCGCCGGGGCCGGGAACATATCAGGAGAAGGTGCCTTGGACCCGGGACCCGGTACTGCCTGGTCCAGCGACTCAAGTTCGACGATATCCTCGATGACCTCGGCCTCATCGGGTGCCGGCGGCGCTGGGGGTGCGGCACTGGCAGGGGGAACGGGAGAAGCTGATATATGCTCTCCCTTCATGGCAGCCTGCGGTCCAGGTGCAGCAGGCGCCTTTTGAGCTGCTGCAGCGGTTTGTGGCATTGCTGCGGTCCTGAGGGCCCCGGCCGGTGCTGCTTTCGGATGCACGGGAGCTGCAGGAGTCGGTTGCGGTTGAGGTTTTATTTCTGCTGGTGGTGCCGGTGTCTTCGGCCCTGGTATCCGGGAAGAAACATCTTTACCTGCTTCAAGGTCTGCAAGCAGCGACGGGAGATCCTTGTCACCGGGGTTCAATGCGAGCGCCGCCTTATATCGCGGCAGCGCGTCGGTCCCCCGCCCCTGAAGCACGTAAATATCACCCAGCTTGCGCTGCGCCAGAAGGTTGTCGGGAATGGTCTTGATGACCTCCTCCAGTTCCTTCTGCGCTCCGGCCAGGTCTCCTTTATCCATAAGAAGCCTGCCCAGAAAGGATCGTGCAGTGACATAGCCGGGATTGTGCTTCAGACCTTCCATCAGCACGCCGATGGCAGTTTCGATGTCCCCGGCCTTCTTATGCTCTTCGGCAAGAGGCACAAAGAGCTTCGACTTGGGATCCTTGGCGATCCGCTCCGTCAGTTTTTCTATTTCGGCGTTTTCTTTCTCCATGGGTAGGTTCAGCGAGGCCCGGATTTTAATGATTGTACCAGAAATCGTTTCGGAAAGTCAAGTCAAAGTCCTTGATTTTTCTTGAGTTCTATGACCTTATCAATGATGCGTACAGCCAGTTCGGCCTTCGTCATGCTCGGCAGTTCATCAATGGTTCCTGCGCGATCGATCATGGTTGCCCTGTTCGTATCAGCGGCAAAACCCGAACCTGGCGCATTGATATCGTTCGCAATGATAAGGTCGAGGTTCTTACGGGCAAGCTTTTCACGGGAATTCAGGACAAGTGCGTCGGTCTCTGCAGCAAATCCAACGAGAATACGCCCTTCTTTTGCATCACCGAGACCTTGCAAAATATCCGTGGTTGGCTCGAGCTTTAGCTGTAAAAGGGCTATGTTCTTCTTGATCTTGCGGTCAGATACCTCCAACGGGCGGAAATCAGAAACGGCAGCTGCCATGATAATGACCTGACACCGTCCGGCATGGTCCTTCACGGCACGGTCCATCTCGGCGGCCGTGGTCACTGCGATAAGGTCAATTCCCTGCGGGGGGGGTAGCTGGGTCGGTCCTGACACGAGCGAGACCTCTGCGCCACGGTTCCGCGCCGCAGCTGCCAGGGCATACCCCATCTTCCCGGTCGAAGGATTGCTGATGAACCGCACTGCATCGATCGGCTCCCGTGTCGGGCCTGCAGTCACCAGGACTTTGACCCCGGCCAGTGACTTCGGTGAAAGGGCGGCGGCAACCGCCTGCAGGATGCTCTCGGGTGAAGCCAGCCTTCCCGGGCCATTCGTACCGCAGGCAAGGGCGCCGGTCTCCGGGTCTACGAACCGGATCCCGACCGTCCTGAGGCCTGCAATGTTCCTCTGCAGGACTGCATTCCGGTACATACGGTCGTTCATGGCAGGCGCAACGATGATCGGGCATTCTGCTGCCATGAGCGCTGTGGACAGGGCATCGTCAGCGATGCCCGCAGCCATCTTGCCGATGATATTGGCCGTGGCCGGAACGACCAGGGCAAGGTCAAGACCGTCAGTCACGGCAATGTGCCCCATGCTGCCCCATTCCCCTTCGGTGAACTCGTCGGTCAACACCGGGATTCCACTCAAAGCCGAGAAGGTCAGGGGCGTTACGAACCGTGAAGCGTTACGGGTCATGACGACCCTCACTTCGGCATCCTGCTCCCGAAGCCGCCGCAGGATATCGACGGCCTTATAGGCCGCTATTCCGCCCGTTACCCCCAAAAGGATTCGCATTCCGGACATCATGCCAGGACCTTCCTCCCGTTACTCTTCAGGTGATTCTGCTTCCTCTGCATCTTCATCCGATGGTTCCGTCTCATCTTCAGCAGCCTCTGCATCACCGAGCTCGCCCTCGCCCTGGTCATCCTGGGTATCCGTAAGGTAAGCGGACAGTTCCTTCCGGATCTCCTCCTCTTTGGCGGAGAGCTGTTCTTCGAGCCGTTCCTGTTCTTTGCGCTTGCGAAGCTCCTCCTTCGCCACCATTGCTTCTGGACCAATGGTGACCTTGTAGGCGCCGAGCAGGCTTTCCTCAAGGGAAACGGTGGTGTCCTTGATGGACTTCGAGGCCACCAGCGGCGGCTCTCCCGCTGAGAGCTCACGCACCCGCTGGGATGCGATGTGCACCAGTCGGAATTTGGAGTCGGCCATCTTTGGCCTGATCTCGATCGGCAATGAGATAATGTCTTCTGCGTTCTTAAGCATTGTTCACCTCCACGGTCCTATTCGGATTTATTATCATTTCAATAGTTCTTCAATCCAGTTTACTCTGAGCAGTTTGGTGCGGCAGCGCTCAGCCACGACGATAGAACGGAGCTCGGAGAGCGCCCGCTCAAAATCACGGTTTACAACGATATAGTCATAGAGCGCGAAATCCCTGATCTCATCGACAGCACGCTGCATCCGTTTCCGGATCTCATCCTCCCGGTCCGACCTCCGGTTGCGAAGGCGTTCCTCGAGAATAGCCATCGAGGGAGGCATGATGAAAATGAAGACAGCCGTGTTAAAATGGTCCTTGATCTGCCGTGCTCCCTGGGTGTCAATGTCCAGGATCACATCGACGCCTTCCTTGATCATATCAAGAAGCACCCTTTTTGAAGTACCGTAGTGATTGCAATGCACCACTGCATGCTCGGCAAAGTCACCGGCCAGCATCATTTCATTGAAACGCTCTGCCGACACGAAATAGTAGTCCCGGCCGTCGATCTCCCCGGGCCTCGGTTTCCGGGTCGTGTACGATATGGAATGGGTCAGGTTCTCCAGGGAGTCCGTGATCGCGGTGCACAAGGTTGTCTTCCCGGCGCCCGACGGAGCCGATACAACGAACAGGATTCCGTCCCGACGGGTCATGCTCCCTCCCCTCCGTAGAAACGCTGCGTAAGCGTTTCAACCTGCACTGCCGAAAGTATGACGTGGTCGCTATCGGTGATAATGATGGACCGGGTCTTTCTCCCCTGGGTTGCATCGATCAGCATGTTCCGCTCCTTCGCGTCGTCCTTCAGACGGCGCATCGGCGCCGATTCCGGCGACAGGACAGCGACCACCTTCGTGGACATGACCATATTGCCGTAGCCGATATTGACCAGTGTACTTTCTTTACGCCTACTCAATGTTCTGCACCTGCTCCCGTATCTTTTCGAGTTCCGCCTTGATGGTCACGACCTGCAGGGATATCTCCGCATCGAGGGCCTTGGAGGCGATCGTATTGACCTCGCGGCCCATCTCCTGGATCAGAAAGTCAAGTTTCCTTCCCACAGGTTCCCTGCCCGTTCCCCGCAGCAGCGCGAGGAACTGTCCTCCGTGGCTTCCCAATCGGGTGATCTCCTCGGTCACATCGGTCCGCTCAGCCAGGATGGCGATCTCCTGCGCAATCCGGGACGGGTCCGGCTGTTCCTTGAGTATCCTCTCAAGGGCCTCGGTCATCCGGGTCCTTGCCTGCGCTACGACCAGAGGGGTGCGGGTACGAATGGCGCTGACCAGATCATCAATGGCCTTAAGACGGCCTGCGATGTCTCCAGCCAGCGATTCCCCTTCCTGCTCCCGCATGATCCTGAGCGATGCCACCGCCTGCCCGATGCCTGTTGAAAGCAAGGTCCAGACCGATTCCATATCCTCGGTGACCTCTTCCTTCCCGATGATATCAGGGAGCGCATTGATCAGGGAGAGGTCAACCTCGCCGGGGAGGGAGAACCGGGCCTTCAATTCCCTGAGGACCCCGATATACTGCTCCGCCCGTTCAAAATCTACCGCAAACTTGAATGGCGTCGATTCACCGCTGCTGCGGGTGATGAATACATCGATGCGGCCGCGGGAAAAACCGTCCTGGACCGATTTCTTGATCCGCGGTTCCAGGGCGTTGAGGCTTCTCGGCAGCTTTATCTGCACATCGAGATAGCGGTTGTTCACCGAACGCATCTCCAGGGTAAAACTGCCCACGGCGTCCCTGACGTCGCTTCTCCCGTAACCGGTCATACTTCGTATCACTGTCGCGTCCCCTTCGATCAGCCCGGTAACCGTACCACAGGACCGCCGCTATTTTGTCGTAATGTTCTCTCGTGCTACAGGTTCAAAATGATAGTTCCGGATGCACAGGTCCCCGCAAAAGCCTCCGAAATAATGTACCTCTACGTCCCACGCCGTTTTGATGGTCATCGTGCGTTTATCTTCGTCCCGAACGATGAGGAAGTTCTCGCCCTTGAGCGGAAGACCGAGGTCCTTCGCCTTGGCAACGAGATCGCTCCGTATCTCCTCATCCTTGAGCACCTGCGCGACACTAGCCTTGCTGATCATGGCGTCCTGCATCCGCTGGAAGTCCAGTTGGACCGACAGATACGTGATCCCCACGTAGAACCCGGCGCCCAGGACCGCCAGCCAGATCATCACCTTTATACTGCTGACGCCGCTCTCGTTACCCAGTATACGCATTGGTATCTCCTCACCTGATCAGGTTGCCGATCCGTTCCCACCGAAGCCACCGGCCGTTGTTCCCGTCCCAGGACCAGTAGATGATGAGCGCCTTGCCGAGTATCTTTTCGTACTTGACGAACTTCCAGACCCTGCTGTCCTGACTGTTGTCCCGGTTGTCCCCCATCACGAAAACCGATTCCTTGGGGACCAGGATCGGACCAAAGTTCGTGTCCTGTTGATCATGAAGATGCTGGATCCGGTGCTTCACGTTCCCGAGCTGCTCATCGAGCACACGCGGCCATCCCGGCTGCTGCACCGGGCCCTGTTCCTTGTCACCGGAATGTCCCACGTCGGCGACCGGCACCGGCTGGTCGTTGATCAGCAAAATCCCTTTTCTGATCTCGATCTTGTCCTGCGGCACGCCGACGACGCGTTTTATGAAATTCTTGCTTTCGTCCTCCGGGAACTTAAAGACGATGATGTCCCCCCGTTTCGGTTCCTTTCCGGAGAAGAACCGGATGTCCGTAAAGGGTATCCTCGGCCCGTAGAGGAACTTGTTCACGAGAAGATGATCACCGATGGTGAGCGTGGGGATCATGGAACCCGATGGTATCTTGAACGCTTCAACCACGAACTGCCGTATGAACAATGCCACGACCGCCGCGATCAGGAACGGCTCGATCCATTCCTTGTAAAAGGACTTTTTTTGCCTTGGCTCTTGTTGTGCTTCCTCTGCCATCAACCCTCCCAGCGGCAGACGCCGCATTGTAAATTGCAAATTGGAAATAGTAAATTTGAACCTTGATGGTCTCGTAAAAAGTCGTCTCCCCGGTGGCAACCGGGGTCCAGTAAGCATTGAACTCAATGAAAAGACTGGATACCGGCTTTCGCCGGTAAGACGAAATAAAGAGAATTCCGACTTCTTGCGAGTTCATCAACCTTGCTATTTACAATTTTCAATTTGAAATGCTATTGTCCCCTATTCCCCCACCTTGAGCACAGCGAGGAACGCCTCCTGCGGCAGCTCGATGCTGCCGATCCGCTTCATCTTCTTTTTTCCCTCTTTCTGCTTTTCGAGGAGCTTCCGCTTCCGGGTGATATCGCCGCCGTAGCACTTCGCCGTCACATCCTTGCGAAGGGCCCGAACGGTTTCGCGAGAGATGATCTTTGTCCCGATCGCGGCCTGGATAATGACCTCGTACATCTGTCGCGGGATGACCTCCTTGAGCTTCTCGGCCAGCTGGCGTCCCCGGATAGCGGCCTTGTCCCGGTGGGTGATGAGCGAAAGCGCGTCCACGGGCTCGCTGTTCATGAGCATGTCGAGCTTCACAAGGTCGGATTCGACGTATCCCGTCAGATCGTAATCCATCGACGCGTATCCCTTGGTCAGGGACTTGAGGCGGTCGTAGAAATCCATGACGATCTCGTTCAGCGGCAGCTCGTAGCGGATCATCACCCGGTCCTTGGTGATATAGGTGATCTCTTTCTGGTTCCCCCGCCGTTCCTGGCAGAGGGCGATCAGCTGGCCAACGTACTGCTCGGGGGTGATGATCGAAGCGATGATGAACGGCTCCTCGATCTTCTGGATCTCCTGAATATCCGGGAGCTTCGCCGGATTGTCGATCAGCACGATATCACCATTGGTCTTGGTCACCTGATAGATCACCGTCGGCGCCGTGGGGATCAGGGAGAGCTTGAACTCCCGTTCGAGACGCTCCTTGATGATGTCCATGTGAAGCAGTCCCAGGAACCCGCAGCGGAAGCCGAATCCCAGCGCCAGCGATGTCTCTGGTTCGTAGGTGAATGATGAATCGTTCAGCCGGAGCTTTTCCAGCGCATCTTTCAGGTCGGCGTAGTCGTCGCTGATCGTCGGATAGAGGCCGGAAAATACCATGGGCTTCACTTCTTTGTAGCCCGGGAGAGGCTGCGCAGCCGGATCAAGCGCGTCGGTGATGGTATCGCCGATCTTGGCGTCAGCCACACGCTTTATGCCCGCGATGATGTACCCCACCTCACCGGGTGACAATTCACTCTTCGGCGTCATCTTGGGAGTGAATACGCCCACGGACTGGACCTCATGGAGCGCTCCTGTGAACCAGAGCTTGATCTTCTGGTGCGGCCGTACCGTTCCCTCCATGACGCGGACAAGCACCACGACGCCCTGATAGGTGTCATACCAGGAATCGAAGAGGAGCGCTTTCAGCGGAGCGGCAGGATCGCCTGGCGGGCCCGGGATGTTCTTGATAACGGCCTCCAGGATATCCCTGGTCCCGATGCCCTCTTTGGCGCTGGCCGGGATCGCCCCGGAGGCATCCAGCCCGATGACCTCTTCGATCTGGTGCTTCGCCCCCTCCACGTCAGCGCTCGGGAGGTCGATCTTATTGATCACCGGGATGATCTCGAGGTTGTGGTCCAGTGCCAGGTATACGTTTGCCAGGGTCTGGGCTTCGACACCCTGGGATGCGTCCACCACCAGGATCGCTCCTTCGCAGGCTGCCATGCTCCGCGAAACCTCATAGGTAAAGTCCACGTGACCCGGCGTATCGATGAGATTCAGGACATACTCCTGACCATCGGCCGCCTTGTAGGTAAGCCGCACCGCATGCGCTTTAATGGTGATCCCCCGCTCGCGCTCAAGGTCCATATTGTCGAGCACCTGGTCCCTTCCGGCCGCGGCCATCTCCCGGTCGGAAAGTGCTCCGGTATATTCAAGGATCCTGTCGGCAAGGGTCGACTTTCCATGGTCGATATGGGCGATGATGCAGAAGTTTCTGATGTGCTTTTCTGACATAACTCCTTGATGGTGGCCACGGATGACCGTAACCCGGACAAGCCGGAACTAAAAGGTTACGGTAACGGTGACGACGCCCGTTTCGTCCAGCGGCTACGTCATTCG
>CAYILT010000146.1:0-4755 GCA_964364055.1 uncultured Nitrospiraceae bacterium
CGAGGGTGGGGTGATTTCAGTTGAATTGCATAGGTAAAGTAATTTACGACTCACTGCACTAGATGTGCATGTCATTTCAGATATTGCCGACGAATCATGACATTCGCGTTACGTCTTCTGTTATAATGTGGGTGAAACGGTATGGGGTATAGTACATAAAGGAAGGAAAATGGCATTGTTTCGGAAAAAGAAGACCCTTACGGGCATGTCCCGCACCTGCGGTTGAGCGGCGAAGATCGGTCCGGCGGACTTGTCGGACGTGCTCTCCTCGATCTGTCCCGTTCATGACCCGAACCTGCTTGTAGGGTTCGAGACGAGCGATGACGGGGCGGTATATCGCGTTTCGCCCGACGTGGCGATCATCAGTACCGTGGACTTCATCACGCCGCCGGTGGACGATCCGGTCTGGTTCGGCAGGATAGCGGCCGCGAACGCCTTGTCGGACGTTTACGCCATGGGGGGGAAGCCGCTGGTGGCCCTCAACCTGGTCATGTACCCGTCGAAAAAGCTCGATATGGGGATCCTGAAGGGGATCCTGACCGGCGGTTTTGAGAAGGTACAGGAGGCGGGGGCCGCACTGGCAGGCGGGCATTCGGTGGATGACCTGGAGCCGAAGTACGGTCTTGCCGTGACCGGCAGCGTCCACCCCGATAAGGTGCTCACCAACGCCAATGCAAAGCCCGGCGATGCCCTGGTGCTGACAAAGCCGCTCGGAACAGGCGTGCTGTTCAACGCCTGCCGTTCGAAGAAACTCCCGTTCCGTGAGCTGGAAAAAATACTTCCCAAGATCGCCATGCTGAACAAGACCGCCATGGAGGTTGCCCTCGCCTATGATGTTCATTCCTGCACGGACATCACCGGATTCGGCATCATGGGCCATACCTTTGAGATGGCAAAGGGGAGCACGGTCAGGATCGAGCTGTCCTACGACCGGCTGCCTTTTCATCCCTACGCCTTCGACATGTACCGCAAGGGCGAGACGACGGGGAGCAATAAGGCGAACCGCGAGATCGTTAAAGGTTTCTGGGAGAAGAAGCGGCAGCTGAGCCGCGACGAGGAAGAACTGCTGTTCGATCCGCAGACCTCCGGCGGGCTCTTGTACTCGCTCCCGGCTTCGCAGGCCGATGAACTGGTGAAGAAACTCAGGCTTGCCGGTGTGGAGGATGCTTGTGTTGTCGGTGAGGTCTCTGTCGGAGAAAAGCCTTCCGTGGTTATCCGCTAACAGCCGTTTCCCGTCTGTCGTTCTCCAAGGTCCCGCCGCCCCCGTTCTCTTAAGTATCCGTACAGTTCGAAAGCATTGCACCCTTGCGGGATTTAGAGGCTGTGAACGAGATAGAGCACTAGGAAAACGCCGATCGTGATGACCGCCAGGGTAAGCAGGATGCCAAGGAGCATGGACGGGACATAGGTATCACTGTCGATCTGGCGCTCAACTGTTTTGTACCGGAAGAATGCCAGGACGCCCATGATGGCGCCGAGGCCCACGAGGAGGATGCCGAACACCGAGGAATATCCCGCGGGAGGAGGCGTGGCCTCCTTGCCGAGATAGTAGGATAGCTGCTTCACGAAAAGGGAAAACTTCTCCACTACGAAGCCGAAGGCCATGACCGAGATGCTCGTCCGGATCCACGCCAGGAACGTCCGCTCGTTCGCCATGTGGACCCGGCGGTTCCGGACCTTTGCATCCGATGTATCCATCGCTGTTTCCGTCATCGTCGCCCCCTCTCATCCCTCGATGAGCTTGAACAGCCCGCTCCTGATCATTTTGACGGCAATGGCTGCGAGGAGCAGCGCCGCGACCTTGGCAAAGGCGCGCGAGCCGCCGATGCCGATGAATTTTATGATGCGGTCCGCCTGGGCGAAGATGAGCCAGGCGAGCAGGATGTTCACAATGAGCGAGAGGATGACCGGCGCGTAGCCGTAGCTCCCCACAAGCACCAGCGTGGTCGTGAGGGTGGCGGGGCCGGCGATGAGCGGCGTTCCGAAGGGCACGACGCCGAAGGTCGGGGAGATGACTGTTTTCTTTTCGCCTGCCCGCACGATGTCCAGAATGGCGATGATGAGCAGGACGGTCCCGCCGGCGATCATGAAGTCCTCCACCAGGATGCCCAGCGCGCTAAAGACGGCACGGCCCAGGAAGACGAAGCCGATGGTGATCAGGAATGCCGTCAGGATGGACTGACGCACGATGGCCCGGCGTTCATGCTTTTTCATCCCTTCGGTCATGGCCATGAAGATCGGGAGGGTCGCCGGCGCATCAAGCGCGACCATGATGGGAATGAGGCTCAGCAGGAAATCATTTAGCAGGTCCATGATATTCATAGTCTTCAACCGGCTGGCGCTGGATGACAACTTCAGTATAGCCTAACCGGCCGGTTGTGTCCAGAAGGGCACGGCCACAGGTCAAGCCAAGTGGACTTCGCACTTCAGACGGGCGCCTTCGAATTTGTCAGGGAGAATGCGGTCAGGGCAGGGGTGAAGATCGTCGCGTGACGGCTGTGCCGAGTACCGGCGGGAGAAAAAAGGGCTTGCCTGAATGGCAAGCCCTTTTTGCGTCATTCTTTGTCCAAAGCGATGCGTCATTTCTCCGCTGTGATCACCTTCAGGATGGCCTGCTTGCTGATGTAGCAGACCTTGCCGTAGGCCCGCGTGCAGAGGAACCGGCCGGCGAGGTTCAGGCAATCCGAGAGGCGCTTCCGCTGCTCGGGAACGTCGGCGAGGAGATCGCCGCTCACCTGTGTCCCGTCGCGGAAGATCACGGTGACGAGCTCGACGTGCATGATGCCGAAGGTTTCCTCGTCCTCGGGATAGTGGACCTCGACCATCCGGATGGCGCTCTTGCTGATGAACTCCGGCGTGCCGCCGCTGGACAGGGGAAAGAAGTCGCTCTGGTTCTCCAGGAAAGCTGCCATCTTCTGGTGGAGCGTCTGGGCGCCGGGGTTGTACTCCAGGAAGATATTCCCTTCGATCGTGTCGCCGCCGAGCAGATATACGGTGACCAGCTGTTTTTCCTTGGGTACGGTGAACTCGCTGCGCTCGGCCATGGCTGCTCCTTCCTTAATCGCCCAATCCCGTCATGTTGATCGTGATGCCCTTTGACTTCAGCATGGTGACGAAGCCCTGCTTGTCGATGGCCTTGACGTAGGCCTCCTCGGGCGCGACCACCTTGTCGACTACGTACTTGAACAGTGACTCGTTCAGGAGCACCATGCCCTGTTGCTTGGCCGTCTGCATGATGGAGGGGATCTGGTAGATCTTTCCCTCGCGGATGAGGTTCGACACGGCGCTGTTCACGAAAAGGAATTCCATGGCAGCCACCCGGCCCCCGCCGAGCTTCTTGCAGAGCGTCTGGGAGATCACGCCCTTCAGCGAGCTTGCCAGCATGGTCCGTATCTGTGACTGCCGGTCCGCCGGGAACTGGTCGATGATGCGGTCCACGGTGGATGCGGCGGTGGTCGTGTGGAGGGTGCCGAAAACGAGGTGTCCCGTCTCGGCCGTCTCGATGGCTATGGCGATCGTCTCGAGGTCCCGCATCTCGCCCACGAGGACGATGTCGGGGTCCTCACGGAGCGCCGCGCGAAGCGCGTTGGCGAAAGATTTGGTATGGACGTGCACCTCGCGCTGATTGATAAGGCAGTTCTTCTTCTGGTGCACGAACTCGATGGGGTCTTCGATGGTGATGATATGGTCCTTCCGGTGCCGGTTGATATAGTCCACCAGGGCGCAGAGGGTGGTGGATTTGCCGGAACCCGTCGGTCCGGCGACCAGGACGAGCCCCTTGGAGAGGAAGCAGAGGTCAAGGATCTCCTTGGAAAGCCCCAGCTTCTCGGCGGTCACGATGTCCATGGGGATCGTTCGGAAGACCGCGCCCATGCCGAAGCGGTCCATGAAAGCATTCACGCGGAACCGCGCGAGTCCCGCGATCTCGTGGGCGAAGTCCGTGTCGTGGATATCCTCGTACTGAGCGGCGTTGTGCGGCGGCATGATGCCACCCACGAGCGCGTGCATGCGGTCCGGCGTGATGACCGGCTGGTCCGAGAGCTCCTGCATGTCACCGTGAAGCCGGATGAGAGGCCGGTGGTTCGACGTGATGTGGAGGTCGGACGCCCCCATCTGGAACATCTTCCGGAGCAGGACGTTGATCTCCGGCTCGGCGCCCGATGGGGCGCCGGTGACGGCCGCGGACTTCGGCGCGCTCGCAGACGCCGGCTCGGCGGCATCCTCCTCGTAGCCGGGGATGGCGATCTTTGCCGACACCTGCTCGCCGTCGGGAGCGTACAGGACCACGACGGTCTTTCCGCCAACGGTGTATTCGAACCGGGACTGTTTTCGCAGGGCAATGGCGGCCTTGTTGCTTGCGGGAGCGATCTCCAGGATGAGCGGGATGAGCTGCTGGGCCGATAGCTGCTGGTTGAGCATCGGCTTCGTGCCGGATTCGGTCTTCAGCATGGGCGTCTTGCCGGACTCCAGGAGGATCTCCTGGTTCAGCTGAAGTTTGTCAATGAGCTTGTCGAGTTGTGCCATGGGCCCTTCCTGACGGTTTATTAAGGATTAGGTAAACAAAATTTATCATATTCCCCGGTATTTTTCCAGTACTATCGGGGCGCGGGAAGACGGGAAACAGCGGATGTTCCGGGAAGGTGGGGCGGGCAGAACAGGGACGAAGGCCTATTTGCCGTGCTCTTTCAGTATCCGGGCAAACTCCTGTTTCAGGTTGTCGGCGATGACCGATCCGTAAAAGAGGCGGGCCGCCTT
>CAYILT010000146.1:4855-8962 GCA_964364055.1 uncultured Nitrospiraceae bacterium
GTTGATCCCATTCCGTACTCGATGAAGGTCGCGAGGCCGCCGAACTCAATGCCCTCAATGAGGTTCTTCTGCTTAACCCCGAGCACATCAACGGTCATCTGGCAGCAGACGAGCTTCACGCCGGACTCCCGGGCCATGTCCATGAGTTCCTTGATGGGTGGCACGGACTGCTTCTTGAACATGCCCTTCATCATCATCGAGGCCACGGCGGTCATGCCGGGCATGGCGCCGATGATGTTCGGCACCGGCATGGGCATGGCGGGATTCGCAAGGGGCGCGACCTTCAGATTGGCGTTCTTCTTGAGGATCTCCACCCCGTAGAGTGTGAAGAAGATCGATGACTCGATGCCCATGCTCCGGGCGGTCGTGGCCAGGAGCAGGGGCGGATAGGCCATGTCCAGGGTGCCCTTGGAGGCGATGATCGCGACGCGGTTCTTGACCGCCTTCTGCTCAACCTGCTGGACCTTGTCGTCGACGGCCTTGATCTTCTTGGTCAGCGAGTCATATATCTGGCGCGATGCGCCGATGATGCGCCGGTCGATCTGCTGGTTGAGATAGGCTTGAACCTTAGGGTCATCGAGGTCAATATTCATAAGGTCTCCTTGTGCCGGATCGCAGGCTCGTCTACCTGGTTGGTGGCCGATGGGTAGGACAAGACTAATTTGCTAATAATTTGCTAATATATACCATAAAATTGCAAAAGGTTCAATATGATTCAGGCGTCGGGACAGGACTCCCGCGTCCTTCCGGAGTGGGGCAGCGGTGAAGTGCCGAAAAAGCGGCCATTCCCTGCTTGTCAATGCGCGGCGAATTGAGTACAATCACATCATGCAGCGCTCAGGACATCGGGGAGAAACATCGGAAAGCATGGCGGTCCGTATCCGGAACCTCGGACTCCGCAAGGGAGACATCATCGAGAAGTTCATCCGTTCCGCGGGAAAGGGCGGGCAGAACGTCAACAAGACCTCCACCTGTGTATATCTTAAACACCTCCCCACCGGGATCGAGGTTAAGTGTCAGCAGGAGCGCTCCCAGGCTATGAACCGCATTGCCGCCCTCGGACTTCTCGCGCAGAAGATCGCGCAGGCGGCCCTTCGTGAGAAGCAGGAGCGAAAACAGGCGCGGGAAAAGGAACGCCGTCGGAAGCGCCCCCGCCCTTTCCGGCTCAAGGAAAAGATCCTCGAGAGCAAGAAGAAAACCGGCGAGAAGAAGCGGCTTCGGGGGAAGAAGTTCGAAGAGTAATGGGTCAAGGGTCAAGGGTCAAGTGAAACATATGTTCGCGACACCTTTGAGCCGCTTATGTTTTTTCTCCCTGTCCCCGTGTCACCGCGTCGTTCGGCAAGCTTACGATGGTGAGCATCGTCGAACCATCTCCGTGTCAGGTGTTGAACAGAGGGGGTTCTTTGGACAGGCTTGAACGGTTCGGTAGTGCCGGCAGGGTCATCCAGATCGGCTTCTGGGTGAACGCGGGGCTCATGACCATGAAGCTGCTTGCCGGCCATTTTGGAAGGTCCGAGGCGGTCATAGCCGACGGCATCGAGAGCGCCGCGGATTTCATCGCGATCCTTGCGAGCATGATCGCCCTGCGCATCGGCAGCCGGCCCTATGACGAGGCGCACCCTTACGGCCACGGCAAGGCCGAGAGCCTCGCGGCGATCATTGTGGCCCTGGTCATCTTCGGGACTGGCGGATGGATCCTCATCAGGGCCGTGCATTCCATCATGGACGGGGCCTATGAGGCGCCGGGGACCGTGGCGGTTGCCGCGGCCTTTCTTACGATCATCATCAAGGAGGCCCTCTATCGGTACTCCATCGTCATCGGCAAGAAACTCGGCAGCCCCGCCATCCTCGCCACGGCCAAGGACCACCGCAAGGACGCCATTACCTCCGTCAGTACGCTGATCGGCGTGACCGGAGCGTTCTTCGGCCTGGCCGTCATGGACCCCATCGCCGCGGGGCTCACCTCCTTTTTCATCTTCCACATCGGCTACGAGACCTTCATGGGCGCGGCCCATGAGCTGATGGACGGCAGGCTGGCCGATGAATGCGTCGATGATATCGTGAAACTGGCGGAGCAGGTGGAGGGCGTGGAGCATGTCCACGAGATCCGCTGCCGCCGATCCGGCCAGTATCTCATCGTGGACATGAAACTCGACATGGACCCGGAGATGACCGTCCGGCGGTCGCACACCATCGCCACCGAGGTCAAGAAGCGAATCTTCGAGGGCTTCCCGAACATCGGGGATGTCATGATACACATCAATCCTCACGAAGAAGAGCATGAGGATATGATACGGTTGTGAGGACGGAGACGCTTCTTGTTCATTTGCGTGATGCGGGGCAGGAGGGGAAGCGCGCGCGGTGAAGAGGGGGTTGGATGCAAAATAACTCATCAACCTGAGTCCGACCCCAGGACACCAAGGCGCTGTTTGGAGGCGATAGCCTATTCCCCGGTACGCGTTGACAGAACAGCTTTTTTTGTTGTGTTCTCGCCCGTTGTTATATATACTTTCATGCACTAAGGTCCTGATATGCGGCAGATAACTGAAAAAATCATGAGCGAAATAACCAAGCGCATCCGCGATGCAGTTGCTGTGGAGAAAATCATCCTTTTTGGCTCCCGGGCCTGGGGGATGCCTGACGAATCCAGCGATCTGGATTTGTTCGTCATCGTGCCTCAGTCAACGGAGCCTTCCTATCGACGCGCCCGTCCAATTCTCAGGAGCCTTCGCGGTATCGGAGTGCCCATTGATGTTGTTGTGCAAACGCACGATGAAGTGGAACGCGGTAAGCGAGTGGCGACCTCTCTGGTAAAGACCGTCCTGGAGAAGGGCAGGATCCTCTATGGATGAGGCGAAAATTCACGAGATACGGCAATGGTTGGTCAAGGCAAAACACGATGTCGGCTCTGCGCGGCGGCTCATGACCGGTGAAGAGCCGTATCTCGACACTGCCGTATATCACCAACAGGCGGCTGAAAAGGCCTTGAAGGCGTATTTGACATTGAAAGACACTCCGTTCAACAAAATTCACGATATTGCCGTATTGATTGGCCAGTGCGCGGAATTTGATCGGGGCTTCGAAGATTTGAGCGCTCTGTCCGACGTTTTGACACCCTATGCCACCGCATTCCGATATCCGGGAGACATCGTGGAACCGTCCGCTCCTGATGCGGAGGAGGCCGTTATTATGGCGGAAAGAATCGTTGCTTTCGTTCTACAGAGAATGCCGGATGAGGTGACCAAGGTTTCCTGATCCACATCAATCCGCACGAAGAAGAGTACGAGGATATGATACGGTTGTGATGACAGAGACGCATCTTATTCATTTGCGTGATGCGGGGCAGGAGGGGGCAGTGCGGGTGGTGATGAGGGGGTTGGAGGCAAGATAACTCATCAACTTAAGTCTGACTCAGCCTTCTGGATTGTATATATCTGAACAATGAAAGGCAGATATAAATTTATTATGGTTTACCTTGACCACAACGCGACGACGACGGTGCTGCCGGAGGTACTGGAGGCGATGATGCCTTACCTCACAACGGAATGGGGCAATCCGTCGAGCGCGTACAAGTTCGGTGCGAAAGTGAAGTCGGCTATAGAGACAGCGCGGGAGCAGGTTGCGGATTTGATCGGGGCACACCCGTTGGAGATCATCTTCACATCGAGGGACCCCTTAGGGTCACGTCTTGTAATTTGACATTTAGGTCATACTGTGATACTGTTTTGACGTTATGGCCCGTCCCCTCCGCATAGAGTATCCGGGAGCCGTCTATCACGTTACCTCCCGCGGCAACGAGAAGAAGGCCGTCTTCAGGGACGATACCGATCGCCAGAACTTTCTGAACACCCTCCAGCACGTCAACAAACGGTACAACTGGCTCTGCCATGCCTACTGCCTCATGACCAACCATTACCACCTTCTCATCGAGACCCCCGACGGCAACCTTGCCCGCGGCATGCGCCAATTGAACGGCGTCTATACCCAGCTTTTCAATAATCGCCATGGCAGGCCCGGACATTTGTTCCAGGGACGGTACAAGGCCATCCTTATCCAGAAGGACAGCCATCTCCTCGAAGTCAGCCGGTACGTGGTCCTGAATCCCGT
>CAYILT010000147.1:0-6073 GCA_964364055.1 uncultured Nitrospiraceae bacterium
ATAGCAATGCGAAGGCAACTTTTGTGAATGCGGCAGGCGACTTCGGCTGGATCCAGGCGAAGGACGTAACCGTTGCCGTGAAGTACCGTCATTACAGCGTGGACCAGCAGAACCCGGACTCGGTAACGTCGATCAACAGCTTGGGCGGTACGACGGCCTACGCCGTCCGGAACGCCATCAACTACCAGAAGGACATCATGAGCGGCATGGTCCGGTACCGGGCGACCGAGAAGCTCACGGTGCGCGGCGAGTATTCCCTTGAATCCCTCAGCCGCGACGTATGGACGGGAGATGCGGCCGGAAGCTGGCTGCTTGATGACAAGATCACGAAAAACACGGCCCGGCTCGGCGCGACCTACCGGCTGACGAACAAGCTTATGCTGCGCGGCGACGTCAGCCATCAGGCCGCGGCAGTGCCGGCGAACAGCGTGGACAACACCTATCCCGAAACGAGCGACGCGGCGCGGGGAACGCTCACGTGGACGCCGAAGCCGTGGTTCAACTGGCTGCTCTCGGGCGGAACGGTCCGCGAGGAGCGCGGCAACCTCGGCACGCCTTTCACGGACAAGCGGACAACGGAACGGAACCGGGCCTTGAGCTCGCTTACGTTCATTCTTGGAAAGAAGACCTCGTTCACGCCGAGCTACGCGTTTTTCCAGAACAAGCAGAACGGGCCGATCGCCTATACCGATAGCACCGGCGGCATTACGGCGGAGAGCGCCGTGCCCTACGCCGACACGGCCCATGTGGCCTCGCTTTCCGTCAGCTATGCGCTGGCAGACGCGATGCTGTTCACCGCGGAAGCGGGCAGGAGCTGGTCGCGGGGCAGCTGGCAAAATTCCGGAGCGGTGGCCGGGAGCACCGGGATCGCAGAGCTGACCAGCATCAAGGTGGTCGAGACCACGGCAGGCGCCAGCCTTGATGTTCGTTATTCAAAGAACCTCGGCACCGAGTTCCGCTACCAGGTCCGGAAGCTTGACGATATCCTTGACAACGCACAGGATGGCACGAACCAGATCGCGCTTGCCACCCTGTCGTACCGATGGTAAGGGGAGGGAGTATGAGAACGACAACCTGGCTGCTTTGTGCCGCACTCCTCATCTGCGCGGCGCCCGCAAGGGCGGGCGACAAGACCATCGGCGTGGTGATGGCCGGGAACATCGGCTATTACCAGGAACTGCACCGCGCTTTTGCCAACGGCCTCGTGAAGGAGGGTTTCGACCGCCGCAAGGTGGACACCCTGCTCCAGATGCCGGCGCCGGACCCCCTTTCCTGGACCAACGCCGTCCGGAAGCTGGTCGTGGCCGATGTGAACGTGCTCATTACGTACGGCGGCGCCCCCGCGCTTCTGGCCATCAGGGAAACAAGGTCCATTCCGATCGTCTACGCCGGAGTGTACGATCCCGCGGGCATAGGGGTGGCGGCCCGCAACATGACCGGCATCAGCTCCAAGGTGCCGCTCACGAGCCTCCTGAAGTATGCAAAAAAGCTCCTTTCCTTCACCAGGCTGGCGGTGGTCTACAACGAGCTGGAACCCGACTCGGTGCTGCAGGTCCAGGAGCTTACGGCCCTTGAGGGCCAATACGGCTTCAAGACCGTGAAGATGGCCGTCAGGCGGGTCGATGACGCCCGGGCGCTCACCTTCGCCGGCAAGGCCGATATGGTGCTCATCTCGGTGAGCGCGACGATCAATGAAGCACTGGCCGATATCGTGAAGTCCGCCCACGGCAGCAAGATCCCGACCCTGAGCCAGATGGGCGGCTCGGGCGACAAGGGCGTCATTCTGACCCTTGCCCCGAGCGCTGTCGAACAGGGCGAGGCGGCGGCCCGCATAACGGCAAGGCTGCTGAACGGAGAAAGCCCCGCCAGCATCGCGCCGGAAATGCCCAAGCTTATCGAACTGGTCCTTAATCTGAAGGAAGCTTCGAGCCTGGGGCTGAAGCCGTCCATGGACCTGATCTCCGACGCGACGAGGGTGATAAAATGAAGCTGTGGGATGGAATGACGCTGAAAACAAGAGCGGCCGTCGCCACCGGCGGCATCCTGCTCGCGGCCCTGGCTTTAAACACGGGCCTCAATGTATACAGCGCGGCGGGGAAATACCGGGAAGCGGTGATCGGGCAGACCACGGCGCTGGCCGAAGGCATCAAAAAGGACATTGAGAAGGTCACCGGGTTCGGCCTGCCGCTGAGCGCGCTGGACGGCATGAGCGAAAAGCTCCGCGGGCTCATGGAAAGCTACCGCGAGATCTCCCGCGCCCTTGTCGTCGACAGGGACGGCAAGATCCTCTATTCGACCGACAAGGGCCGCGAGGGCACGCAGGCGAACGATCCCGGAAGCAAAAAAGCCCTGGAGGCCGCCGAGCCGCTGGTGCAGGAATACTCCGACGAAACGGGGGGCCAGTATGAGAGGGTCATCCCCCTCATGGGTCCTGACGGCGTGAAAATGGGGGTGTTCCGCATCGCGCTCAAGGCAAGCGCGGTGAACCGCCCGCTCCGGGAGCTGCTCGTCTGGTCGCTTATGGTGGGAGTCGTGACGTTCGTGCTCGCCACCTATCTGGTGACCGTCTTCATGAAACGCCTGATCACCGACCCCCTGGGCCACATGGCCCGGAACGCGACCCTGATGGCGGGGGGAGACCTCGCCCGGCAGGTCGACGTGAGCGGAAAGACCGAGATCGCCGAACTGGGCATCGCGATCAACACCCTGTCCTCCAGCCTCCGGGAGATGCTCGGCCGGATCAATCAGATGACCGGGGGGCTGGGCGAAGCCATGAAGATCATGAACACGGCAACACAGAAGATGAGTCAGGGCGCCCGGGTCCAGCATGAGGCCGGAGAGCAGACGGCCATGACGGTTGGCGAGATGATCGCCTCGATCAAGGGCGTCGCGGAGAACGCAGCGGAGATGTCCCAGGCCGCTACGAATGCCTCGTCATCGGTGGCGGAGATGGCAGCCTCCATCGAGGAGGCCGCCGAGAACGCCGGCGGGCTGTCCTCGGCGGCCGAGGACACAGCGTCCTCCATTGTGCAGACCCTGGCATCGATCCGCCAGGTGACCGAGAATACCGAGGCCCTTTCCTCCGCGGCCGAGCAGACGTCTTCCTCCATAACGGAGATGAGCGCCACCGTGAAAGCGGTGGAGCAGAAGGCGCAGGAATCGGCGCGGCTCGCCGAAAAGGTCGCGCGGAGCGCATCGCAACAGGGGATGGCGGCGGCCCGGGAAGCGATGACCGGCATGGAGAACATCCGCTCGACGGTGGAGACCGCGGCGGAGGTGATCAACCGGCTCGGGAAGCGGTCACAGGAGATCGGGCAGATTCTGAAGGTGATCGACGAGGTGACGGACCAGACCAGCCTGCTCGCCCTGAACGCGGCCATTCTTGCGGCGCAGGCCGGAGAGCACGGGAAAGGATTCTCCGTTGTTGCCGAGGAGATCCGCGAATTGGCGGAGCGCACAGCGGCCTCCACCAAGGAGATCGCCAATGTCATCGCCGCCGTCCAGCAGGAGACCGCAGCCAGCGTGCAGGCTATGGGCAAAGGCCTGCGGGCCGTGGAGAGCGGCGCGGAGCTCGTGAAAATGACGAGCGATGTTTTTGAAGAGGTAGCGGAGAGCTCCAAACAATCGGCGGAAATGGCGCGTGCCATCGAACTGACCACGGCCGAGCAGGCCAAAGGGGTGACGCAGATCACCGATGCGTCCGTGAACATTGCGGAACAGATCGAGCAGATCGCCCATGCCATGCAGGAGCAGCAAAAGGGCAGCGAGCGCATCGCCCAGGCGGCGGAGAAGATGCGGGACATCACCCGGCAGATGAAGGTGGCGACGCAGGAGCAGACCATCGGGAGCAAGCAGATCGCCAGGGCCATGGAGGCGGTCACCGTCCAGGCCGCCCAGGTGGCCAGGTCCACGTCGGAGCAGGGCCTCGGCGCGCAGCACATAAGCGAAGCCATCACCCGCATCCAGAAGATCACCGAAGAGAATGTGAACGTATCCGTGGAGATGGACATGGCGGAGATGGCCCTCCGGGAAAAGGGCGCCGCCCTCCAATCGGAACTGCAGAAGTTCAAACTCTAGCCGGCGTACAGGGACGGTATGGAAAAAACATTCAAAGATAGGCTCAAGGATACGATCAAGTCGAGCATGGGGCTCAAGCTCGTGGTCACCCTGTCAGGGTGGATCACCGTCCTCATGCTGCTGGGCACGCTCTTTGTGGGGCGCATGCTGCTCGATTATCAATACCGAGCCATGGAGAAGAGGGGGCGGGATATCGGCATCGTGCTCGGAAAGGCTTCCGTCGACCGCCTGATAGCCAAAGATCTGATCGGCCTGAACATGCTCGTTGAGGACGTGGTTAAGTCCCCGGACATCATCGCCGTCGTATTTACGAACACCGACGGGACGCCTATCACCAGCGCCCGGGCAAGTTTCAACGCACGGAACGAAGACGTGAAGGCGGTGAGGGAGGCGGAAAAGACGGAGGACGTTGCCAGGCTGTCCGCGGCCATCCGCCGGGAACTGTCGCCGGTCGAGGTGTCGGTCGACGTCCTGCTCGAGGGGACCAAGCTGGCAGAGGTCCGGATGGGCTTCTCCCGCGCCGAAGCGCGGGCGAACGCAGCGAAGGTGGTGGCGCTGCTGCTGGCGACAAACCTGGTGATCGTCCTGTCGATCTCGGGCCTTGTGTATTTCATGACGCGCCGGATGATCGCGGCGCCGACCAGCGCCGCGGAAGCCGTGGCGTCGGCCATTGCGGCCGGCGACCTGACGCAGAGCGTGCGGGTGAGCACGATCGACGAGATCGGCAACCTCGGACGGGGGCTCAACCGCATGGTCATCGGCCTCAAGGGAATGATCGGGAACATACGGGAGTCCTCCGAAAAGCTCGGGACGGTGTCGGGCGAGGTTACGGACGTTGCGGTGAACGTCTCGGCAGCAAGCCGGGTGCAGAGCGAGGCCGTGGAGGAGGCCGCATCGTCGGTGAACGAGATGCATTTTTCCCTGAAGGAGATCGGCGGCAGCATGGATGATCTCAGCGAGACCGCGGAGCAGACATCGTCGGCCGTGATCGAGACCGCGGCCTCCATTGACGAGGTCGCCCGCCTCATGACCGACCTTTCTTCCTCCATCGAAGAGACCTCCACGGCCATTACGCAGATGTCGGCTTCGATCCGTCAGAACGCCGAGAGCGTCGGGGTCCTTTCGGTGCTGGCCGGCGAGACCGCATCAACAACCACCGAGATCAGTGCAGCGGTCCGGGAAGTGGAGTCCGGCGCGAAACAGTCGGTCGCCCTCGCCGAGGCGGTCACCGCGGACGCCCAAGACCTCGGGATGCGGTCCATCGAGAAGACGATCGAGGGGATGCGCCGCATCGAGGAAGAGTCGCAACGGACCGCTGAGGTCATTAACCGGCTCGGTGAGCGCGCTGAGAACATAGGCGGCATCCTGACGGTCATCGAGGACGTCACGGACCAGACCAGCCTTCTTGCCCTGAACGCCGCCATTCTGGCGGCCCAGGCCGGTGAGCACGGAAAGGGGTTCGCGGTGGTCGCCGCCGAGATCCGGGAACTGGCCAACCGCACCGCATCGTCGACCTCGGAGATCGGAAAGCTCATCGTGTCCGTACAGGAGGAGTCCCGGGAGGCGGTGGAGGTCATGCGGAAAGGGGTCCAGCTGGCGGCGGAGGGGACCCATCTTGCCCGGGAGACCGGGGACGCCCTCCGGAAGATCCTGGAACGCGCCGACCAGTCGCGCGAGATGAGCCGAAGCATCAGCAGGGCCACGGCCGAACAGGTCACGGGCATCCGTCAGGTGAGTGAGGCCGTGGACGGGATCAATAATATGGCCCACCAGATCGAGCGGGCCACATCGGAACAGAGGACCGGCAGCGAACAGATCATGCGTGCGTCCGAGAAGATGCGGGAGATCACCCATTTCGTCAAGTCGGCGGCGGCCGAGCAGGTAAAGGCCAGCCGTAACATCACCAATGTCATGGAGACCATGGGCACCAAGGTGAACATGGTGAAACGGGCATCGGGCGAGGAGCGCAGCCTCACGCTCGCGGAGCTCGCGCCGC
>CAYILT010000147.1:6083-8874 GCA_964364055.1 uncultured Nitrospiraceae bacterium
GGGCGAGGTGAGGACGGGCAGCGACCTCATCGTGAAGGCCATTGAACGGATCAAGATGACGGCCCGGGAGAATGCCGAGCTGGCCTCCAAGCTGAACAGCGCCGTGGAGGTTCTCACGGTCCAGACGGGGGTTCTGAAGAAAGAGCTCGGCCGGTTCACGATATAAACCCCGTTGTTGCATAATGCTGTGTAAGAAAGCAGTCTGTTATAGATCCAACTCAGTTTGAAAATGCTCTTCAGCCCGCTTAGAGCCGTAGCTGATTGCCTTCTCAGGTTCGGACATACTTGTAGCTCCGGTTGATGGCGGCTCTAAGCGGGCTGAGTTCCAGATTCATTGACAGGAAGTTTGTTTGGGATCGTATAAACGCGGGCGAACCGATTTTATCTCAATGAGTTTCCGCAACAACGGGGTAAACGCGGGACGAGAGACGAGTCGCGAGCAGCGAGAGGATGCCGGGCCACTCCGGAATTAACATGCTACGGGTTACTAAAGACAAAAAAACGGCGGTTGCCGAGGAAATAGCACAGCTCGTTACCTTTCACGTGGGGCAGGAAGAGTTCGGCCTCGACATTGGGGTGATCACGGAGGCCATCCGGCCGCTGCCTGTCACGCCGCTTCCCCGCATGCCGCGGTTCGTCGAAGGGGTGATCAATCTGCGCGGCATCATCATCCCGGTCGTTGACCTCCGCAAGCGGTTCGGTCTCACGGAGCTCCGGAACAATCCCCGCAAGATGCGCATGATCATCATCCGGGACGCCCTGCACGGGACCGGCGGTCCGCAGAAGCCGCTCGCCCTGGTGGTGGACTCCGTGCGCGAGGTCCTGCATATTCCCCTTCGCCAGATCGCGCCCGCGCCCGCGGCGGCGACCGGCGAGCAGGCCGGATTCATCGGGGGCGTTGCCAAGGCGATGGACCGGCTCATTATCATTATCGATATCACCAAGATCCTGAGCGGTGAAGAACGGACGGCATTGGCGGAGGCGGGCAATGTCCACCCTTGAGTATTTGAGCAGAAAGCTCGGGAGCAGCGATGCAGAGGAGCGCCGTGAGGCCGTGATAGATCTCGGGCGCACCGGAAAGGGGGCGGTCCCCCTGCTGCTCCGCGCTTTGGGAGACTCGGACTGGAGGGTGAGGAAGACGGCTGTGGAGGGACTGGTTTCCTTCGGTGGCGATGAAGTTACCAACGGCCTGGTACAGCGCCTGAGCGCCGAGGACAACGCCGGCGCCCGGAACTCCGCCATCGAGGCGCTGGTCCAGATCGGGGCCGTCGCGGTGGGTCCGCTCCTGCCGCTCCTGGAGACCCGTGATCCCGATGTGCGGAAGTCCGCCGTCGATATCCTGGGGGACATTCGGGACGCCCGCGCGGTCCCGGGGCTCATGGAAAAGCTGAACGATGCCGATGAGAACGTCCGGGTGGCGGCCGCGGAGTCCCTGGGAAAGATCGGGGACCGTCGTGCCGTAGACGCCCTCATTGGCTGCCTGACCGCGGACGATCAGAGCTGGCTCGACTATGCCGCCGCCGAGGCCCTGGGCGAGATCGGAGATGAACGCGCCCTTGGCCCGTTGCTGGCCGCGTTGGGGCGGAGCAGTCTCCGGGAGCCGGTCCTGGAGTCCCTCGGCAAGATCGGCAACGTGGAGACGCTTCCGCCCCTTATCAACGGACTGGTCGACCCGCTTCGCATTGTACGCGAGGTATCCGTTGTTGCCCTTGCCGCCGTTTACCGGAAGAGCCTGCCCGCCGACCGCGGAAAGATCAGCAATGCGGTCCGTTCCGGGACCGCGGACCAGGCGTTCCCGCTGCTCGGCGAGCTTATCGATACGAGCGGCGGCGAGCTGCAAAAAGCGGCGGTTGCCGTCCTCGGATGGACCGGCAGGCCGGCTGTGGTCCCGAAACTCCTTTCCCTGCTGCGCGACGAAGAGATGGAAGACGTCGTGGTCCATGCCCTTCGTCACCTGGGAACGGAGGGGGTGTCGCTGCTTCTCGGCCGTCTCGGGGACGACAATGTCCTGGTCCGCCGTGTCGTGGCCATGGTGCTGGGAGAGCTTGGAAGGCGCGAAGCCGAGGACGCGCTCCTTTCCTTGCTCGATGATGAGAACGGACACGTCCGCGGCGCGGCAGCGGAGTCCCTCGGCCGGCTCAGGAGCGTGAAAGCGATCCCGCCTCTCCTTCGGCTTCTGGAAGACGAGTACGAGAATGTGCAGGAATGCGCGATCCGCGCCCTCACCGCCATCGGAGACGAGTCTGTCCTGGACGGCCTCCTGAGGGATTTTACGTCGCAGGAAGCCGGCATGCGCAGGAACATCGTCCGCCTCCTGGGGCGGTTCGGCACGGAAAGGGCCATGGACGCACTGGCCTTTGCCCTGAAAGATGAGGAACCGGCAGTGCGGAAGGCTGTTGTCATCTCCCTGGACACGATCCGCGGCAGCCAGGCATCGCGTCCTCTCCTGCTGGCCATCACCGACGATGACCCGGAAGTACGGATGCTGGCGGCCGAGGCCCTGGGAAAGTCCGGCGTACCAGAGGCCTCCGACGCGCTTATTCCCCTGCTGGATGACGAGGACCTCTGGGTCCGTGCCGCAGCGGCCCGGGCGCTGGGGAGGATCGGCGCAGACCGGTTCGGCGCGGTCCTCGCCGGCCACCTGAAGGAGGCCAGCGACATTTTTCTTCTTGCGCTCGTTGATGTGGCGGGCAGCGCAGCTATCCGCGAGGCACTGGATCCCCTCCTCGCCCTGGAGGGCCATCCCGACCCCGAAGTACGCAAGACCGTCCTGCATGCCCTTTCGTCCTTT
>CAYILT010000148.1:0-8814 GCA_964364055.1 uncultured Nitrospiraceae bacterium
AATATCAGAAGCGGAGAATGCTGTCAAGATAGCAATTTTCAAGTCTGACCCCATACACCTGTGACCCCATACACCCCACCCTGGAAAATTTCAGTGCCGGTGGGCGCCATGGCGTTTTCTCGACGATCAGCTCTTCGTCCCTTTTGACCCGGTTTCAACTTCAGCCGCGTGATCAGCTGAACGCCTCCGGAAACGATCGATATTTACCCAGGGAGAGTAGGCTTCGTCAATCCCGCACTGCTAAAACGGCTGCTAATAAATGTTTTCGGAAAAGAATGTGTTACCGGAAAGGAATTGAAGCTCCCTGTAGCAAGCTGCAGGGAATCTTCGATCCTCAAGGTTGAATTTTTATTCTAATCGCTCGCTAACCCCGCAGCAAGCTGCGGGGAATGCGCTCGCTCCTGGATTACAGGATCTTTCCCATGAGCACCTCGCTGATGAACTCCCTGCCCACCTGGATCCGGTTCTTCCGCACGCCCTCTTCGACAAAGCCGGCCTTCGTGAACATGCCCAGGGAGTGCTTGTTGGTCGTGAAGATGTTCGCCTCCAGCTTCTTGAACCCTTTCTCAACGGCCCAGGCGACCGCGTAGTCGAGCAGGTGCGTCCCGATCCCGAGCCCCCGGAAAGCCTCCCGGAGATGAAGCCCCAAGTGGAGGATGTGTGTGGTCTCCGGCCTCCTGCCGGCGTCGGCCTGCAGGGCCGCAAGGCAGCCGACGACCTCATCGCCTGCCGCGGCGACAATGAGAAGGCTCTTTGCGCCGTCCAGTCCGCTGATATACTCCCGCTCGGATTCGACATCCTTGCCGTAGTGTTCCATGAGAACATAGCTGCGCTCCATGGCATTTGATCTCACCGTATCGATGATCGAGCAGGAATCCCCGGGCTGCGCCGGCCTGATGGTCATTTCCACGCCGTTCTTTGCCGCGAAGCTCTTGACCGTTTGCATAGTCCCTCCGATCTGTCCCTCTTTCTCAGTATATCACAATCGCCCCGACGGGCGACGGCCGCAAGGAGCCGTCCGATCATTTCTTGATGAACCTTTTCAGCCCTTCGTGAAAGCCCACCGGTTCGACCCCGAAGACCTCACGGATATCGCGCAGGGAGCAGACAGTATCCTCCTGGAGCATGATGAGCTGGTCCGTGGTGACCGGCGGTTTGGGCAGGACGGCTTCGGCGACCTTTGCCATGCTCCGCATGAAGAACAGCGGCATATGCACCACCGGCCGGTTCACCCCCATCGCCGCGGCAATGGCCTTCGTTACCTCTTCATACGTGAGCTCTTCCGGCCCGCCGATATCGTAGACCTTGTTCAGAAACCGTTCGCTCGTGACCGCTTTGACGATGCAGGCAACCACATCTTCTATGAAGATTGGCTGAATCTTCGACCTGCCGGTGCCGATCACCGGCAGGACCGGTGATAGCCTGATCATCTCGGACAGCCGGATGGTGAAGAGGTCGCCGGGACCGTAGATGAGAGAAGGACGGAGAATGGTGAAGGGGATGCCGCACCTGCGCACCAGCTCCTCAGCCTCCCATTTGGTCTGGTGGTACCGGCTCTTGGCGTTCGCCCGGGTCCCGAGGGCGCTCTGGTAAATGAAGTGACGGACGCCTGCCTTTTTCGACGCTTCAAGCAGATTTCGCGTTCCGTCAACGTGCACACTCTGGAAGGTGGCTCCCGGCGCTTCCTGGATGATGCCCACGAGGTGAATGACCCGCTCGATACCTGCAGCTGCAGCTTCCAGTGACGCCCGGTCCGAAATAACGCCGGGAACGACCTCGACGCCCAGGTCCTTGAGCGCCTGGGCCTTGGTCGGTGTTCTGACCACGGCACGGACCTTCAGCCCGTCCCGCCGCATTCGCTTGACCAGATGACTGCCGACAAAACCCGTTGCTCCGGTTACCAGGATCATGTTCTCACCTCAAACACTGAAATAGTGCGAAAAGACTTTCCGCAGATTTCGCAGATTACGCAGATTAAAAATAGATAAAACCTTTATCTTTCAACGCAGGACGGAGACACCTTACCGCCCTCATTGCGAGCGAAGCGAAGCAATCCTGGTTTTATAGATTTCATTAGCTTCGAGATTGCTACGCTCCCTTCGGTCTCTCGCAAGACAGCGTAACAAGACCTTATGTGTTTGTATTAATCCATATAATCTGCGCAATCTGCGGACAACGAGGATGTGCTCCTGTCTGTTGTCTGTTGTCTCTCCCTACAGCTCCAGCGGCACCCAAAGCCCGAAATAGGCCTGCGATTCGCCGTCGCTATCAAGACCTTTGGCGATCACGAACCGGATCGTGATTGGTAAATAATAGGCAAGCGTCATGTCGAGCCTCGCTTCAGCGCCCACACTCCGCCTGAGCTCGGATTCATGATAGGTCCCGTCCCATGCATCGCCGACCTCGAAAAAGACCGCGCCATGCAACCTGCGATAAAAGAACGGCTTCGTGTCCCAGCCTCGTTCCAGGTTCGTGATGGGAAAGCGGTACTCCATGCTTCCGAGCGCTGCCTTCTGGCCGCGGAGCACGTTGGCCGGGTAACCCCGGAGCGTGACGGTCCTGTCATTGAGGCTGAGGGTGATGTCCCCCGGGTTGTCGCCGCCGAGCTGGTATGCGCCCTGCGGAGGGGCCAGGCCCGTGGAGGTCCCGGCAAAGGCCCGCGCCAGGATGACCTGGTGCTTCCACGGAAGATTCACGTACTCGTGCCAGTCGGCGCTATATTTCGTGTATTCGAAATCGCTGCCCAGCGACCGATCGAAGCGCTCCGCGCCGAGTTCAAGGGTCCTTCCCTGCTCCGGGCTGATCGAGTAGGCATATTGCCGGCTGCTGTTATACTGGTAGCTCACGCGGCCTGAAATAAGATCGCCCTCACCGGGCTGAACGCCGGTGTAGGCCGTCCAGGGCGGAAGCGTCGTCAGGGGCGAAAGCTCTTTTCTCCGGTAGCCGATCGTCAGTTCCTGCTGGTGTGCGTTCTTCACCAACGGCACGATAAGCGCTGCGCCGAGGGTCCTGTCGCGCTCGACATAATCCCGCTCGCCCCGGGCGTCCCTCAAGATGTTCGCGTACGTAACGTCGTTGTCCGATGCATGGAAATGGAGCGTCGGATAGAGGCCGTCGTAAAAATAATCGATCCCATACCAGACCCGGCCGTTCTTCGGCCCGTAGAGCAGGGTGGCTGTGTACTGGTGGCGCTGGATCGCATCCTGGCCGAAGGTGAGCGCGCCCACCAGGGTCCCGCTCTCGTAGCTGTACCCGAACCAGGGCAGCCAGAACCTTGGGTAGATCGTGGAAAGGGGACTGTAGGGATAGGATGATGACTCGACCGGCCTCTCCGTGTACGCGATCCGGGGATACTGGTCGCTATAGGGCTCCGCGGGCTTCCACGAGGCCGGATCGATGGTCACCGTATGGATATCATAACCGCGGGAACTGTAGGACGCGAAGGCAAGTGTCTTCCCGTCCGGGGATGGCGACGGCGAGAAAGCGCCGCCCAGGACGTTCGTCACCTGGAAGGACATCTTCGTCTCCGTTTCGTACGCGTAGATATTGAAGATGCCCGACCGGTCAGAGGAGAAGTAGAGGTATTTCCCGTCCCGGCTCCAGGCAGGCCCGACATCGATGGCCCGGTCGTGCGTAATATCCTCGAGAACGTTCCCGGATGGATCGAGCAGTCTGATATCCCTGTATCCCCCCTGCTGCCAAAGGCCGACGGCAATGCGGCTCCCGTCAGGGCTGAAGCAGGGCGTTTCATACTGCTCGTCACCCCAGGGTGTCAGCGGCGTGATGTCCTTCTCCGTGGCAGGCTCGCTGCTTCCCTTCGCAAGGTCCAGCACCGCCAGCCGCGTCATGCCCATCCGGTTCATGACGAACAGGAGCCGGCCGCCGTCCGGTGAAGGATGGGGGTCCCGCGCCCTGAGCCCCTTCGTGAGCCGGACCTCCCTGCGTGACGCGGGGTCATAGGAATAGAGATCGTTATAATAGCCCGTGTTCCTGGTGATCTCGATCTTGGTGTAGTAAAGCTTCTTTCCCTCCCGGTCCCACGCGAGGGACGTGCCGGACGCCGACCCGGGAAAGACATTCTCCGTGAGCTTCTTTTCCCCGCTTCCGTCAGGATGCACAAGATAAATGCCCGGATACTCGTCCCCCTGGCCCACCGCATAGGCGATCACGGTCCCATCAGGCGAGTACGCGGGGTTCGTGCTCATGAATCCCCTGCCGGTGAGCGGCGTCGTCCGGGTCAGTCCCTTTGCCGCGAGCTCATTTCGCTGCCTCCCGTATCGGGCCGCAAGCCCCGTCTGCCACTCGTTCCAGAGGTCCTGGTACTCGGCGTTCAGCACCTTCCTGCCCGTGGAGGTGACGAGGAACGGGAACCACCTGCCGCTGTAGACGGTGCTGATCTCGGCGAGCTTCTCCCTTCCGTATTTCTCCGCAATATGCCGCGTGAAGGCCTGGCCGAAGAGATAGGGCACCTGGCCCGAAGGCCAGGAGTCCGGATAGACCGACGCCTGCCCCAGCGACGGAAAGGCGTTCTCGAGCACTGCCGTGCGGATCACCATCTCCGCTCCCGGCGACCTGCCCCTTCCGCCCGAGGTCTGCTCCGTCTCCTCGAAGGTCGCGAGCCCCTCGATCATCCAGACCGGCTCGAACAGGTTGGGGAAGTAGATCCTGCCGAGAATTTTTTGAAGCGCCTCCGGCCCGCCGGAGACCATGTCCAGGTGCAGCACATGCGTGTACTCGTGGGTGATCAGGAGCCGGAGCCAGTCGTCATAGGCTGTGAGGCCGAAGCCGGGGCCTCCTGACGGCTGGGTGAGAAATAAGACGACCTGGTTGTAGGGGATGGGAGAGGTATATCCATTCGCTTCGTCCATGGCGTCCACGAGCACAAGGCGGGTCCTTTCCTTCGGCTCCCACTTCATCCGCGGGACGAGCCGGTTGTGGACGTCCTCGGCGATGACCGCGGCACGCTTCGCGGTATCCTCGATACCCTGGTGATAGTGGATAAGGAAGTGCGGCGTCTCGAGCGTCGTCCAGACAAAGGAGGGGTCGAACTTGGCAAGAACAGGTGATGCGCCGGTGATGATAATAATAAGGACGGTGCTGAGCAGGGCTTTTCTCACGTTGCTCTCCTAAAGACCGCGAATGGAACGATGCCGGCAACTGCGGTTCTCATTTTCGGTAATGCAGCTCAAATCGGAGCGGTAAGCCGCCGGAAAGCAGCTGGGCCGCTTCTTCGATGCGTTTGTGCTCTTTCGGCGTGTGGATGATACCACGGAGGACAAGCCCTTCGCCGTCGGGAAGGACGTCGAAAACCGGAATGAAGAAAGCGGGATCCGTGGCGATGCCGGCCTTGACCCTGGCCGCCGCCACGCGCAGGAGCAGGGCCTTTTGCGCCTCCCCGGTAACGGCCCGGTGCGCAAGGGCATCGATGACCGCCTTCACTTCGAGGTCAACGGACTGTCCGGCAACGGAAAAGACCTGGTCGTATTCTGCCGGGTCGTCCCACCGGCCGCCGTAGATCGCATGGAGGAAGCAGGACCGCTCGCTGTCCGTTTTTTCGCAGAGCCAGCGCGCCGTCTCCCGGTCCACACTCTCCCGCTGCACGATGCGTTCGACACGCGCATCCAGCGGCGCGGTGACGCGCACCCGGTAGGCATGGGGGACCCCCTTGAGAACGAAGTTCCCTCCCCGTCCCATGATGACGACCCCGCCCCGCTGGGCGTGTTCGAGGATATGCCACTGGATGAGCGCAGCGAAGCCCCGGAAGGACCAGTCGTACCTCTCCCACACCGTCGGGCAGTGCTCGTCCAGATTCTCCGCCCACTGCTCCCACTTCGGCCCGTCCCTGTGGATGTCCGCCAGGATGGCCTCCCGGTCAACATAGGAGAAGCCGAGCTCTTTTGCCACTGCCTGGCCGATCTCCCGTCCCCCGCTCCCAAACTCGCGCGAGATGGTGAGAACCGCCTTCGGGGCCTGCGGGCTCGCTGTTTCCGGTATGCTTCGCACAACGCCCTCCTTTTCCTCTTTGCGGACCATCCACCGCATCCAGAGCTTGCCGGCGATAATGACGCCAACGGCAAAGAAGATCTCTATGGAATATTGTAGCACCCTGTTCGGGTGTAGGAGGTCCGGGGTCAGGAGGGATGCGGGAAGCAGCGTCACCGTGACGGGATCGGTAATGATCATCTCGCCGCCCACCTTGCCGAGGATCGCGGCGCCGATGTAAATGATAGCTGGATACTTGTCCATGAGCGTGGACAGCAGGTTGCTGGTGAACACGATAAAGGGTATGGAGAGTCCCAGGCCGAAGAGCAGGAGGAACAGATTGCCATGGGACGCGCCCCCCACGGCCAGCATGTTGTCCAGGGACATGGTTATATCGGCAATCACGATGACCTTGATCGCCTGCCAGAGGGTCGTTGCCTTGCGCTCATGACCGTCCTCCGGAGCGCCCTCGACAAAGAGCTTCACGGCGATCCAGAGGATCAGGATGCCGCCCACGAGCTTCACATAACTCAGGATGAGCAGTTGCGCCACGAAGAAGGTGAGGACCACGCGCAGAAGGACTGCCGCGCCAGCCCCGAACAAGATGCCCTTTTTCCGCTGTTCACGGGGAAGCGAGCGGACCGCCATGGCGATGACCACGGCGTTGTCGCCGGCGAGGATGAGGTCGATGAGGACGATGCTGAACAGCGCGGAGAGAAACGGCCAATCGAAGGCGATCGTACCGAAGAGTCCGAGATCCACAAGAATGCTCCTGAGATGCGGGGCCGGTGCTCCCCGTAAATAAAAAAATGGCCCTGGACCGATTATCGTCCAGGGCTTTGCGTCCTGTCAAGTGATTAATATCCCGCGCCGGGTCGTCTTGCTTTATTCTCGGCGAACGAGGGCTTCAGATCTTCATGATGCCCAGGAGCCGTTCATACTCGTTCCGCGCGTCGCTCCAGCGCCGCAATCCTTCGACACCGTCCCGCCATTCCGTAAATTCCCGGGACGCGGACAGTTTCCCCTGGAGCCAGTGGTCGAGGAATACCGCTGTCGTCATCCCGTGGCGCGACTCCATTCTGTCCAGCAGCCGCCGGCATTTCCGGATGAGTCCGTTGCAGAGCCCGAGCTCCCGGGAAAGGGATATCTCATATTCATCGAGATGCATCCAGCGCCTCCTTGCATAACAATCAGCGGGGTCGGCTCTGCCGGCCCCGCTTTTTTTCTCTCAGTGCCCGCTCGGGAAGAACGTTGCGCTTACCCAGTACAGGATAACCAGCGACGCGATCCCGATGCCGAGGCTCCACTTGATGAGCGTCATCTCGATCGGCAGGATCGGTTCATACTCCATCTTTTTCAATTCCTCTGACAATTTCGGTTCGTCTGCCATTTGTTAATACCTCCTGTGCGCGATATGATTTATCCTACCAGCGGCGGCATCACTCCATGGAAGAAGAGCCATGAAATGAACAGGCCCACCCAGATGATGAACCCGAACAGAGCTACGACATACACGACCATCAGCTTGCCGATGCCTTCCTCCATGAGCTTCTTGAAATTGGAGACGACGCCGATGGTAAAGAACGTGAATACGAAGAACATCACCCGGAACACGTTGCTTGTGCTGGTTGCCGTCTTCGCATCCGCGATGGTGGCCTTCGGTCCCTTGATGGAGTCGTTCAGGCTTTTCATCTTATCGTTGCCAGCCTTGATCTTTTCCTGCAGCGCAGCATGCTCCCTGGCTGGCGCCGCAGCAAGCTGTTTTTCCACTGCCGCGTTCTCCTGCTTCAGGGCTTTGAGCTGCTTGTCCACGGGACCGATGGCCGTTGTGGCGGGCCAGCAGAGCACCAGCAGGATGAAGAACGTGGCGACATACCCGATGACGAACTTGGGGAAGCGGTACCAGATCTCGATGGGCCGGGCCTTTTGCCCCGGCTTGCACTCGATCTTCGCGCACCAGATGTAGGCCAGGAGGAACGCCCATATGCCGATAAAGATGTCGATGAACATCTTTACGGTCGTGGCGGTCATGGTCACCCATTCTTTCTGATAATTGATGCCTACTTCGAGATTTTTCGCCAGGATAAGGGCGTCGGTGATAGCACCCGAAGCCACTGCGCCGCCGTCGGTCTTGACCGCCAGGCCCATCCAGGCGCCGGCAACCAGCGGTTCCTTCCAGAGGAAGGTCTGGGCGGCGAAGGGAAGGATAAGCATCTCGACCACGGCGAAGATCACGACGAGCGACGACACCATGATCGGCACCACCGGCCGGGCCCGAATGGCGCCGCCCGTGGCGATGGCCGCGGAGACGCCGCAGATGGAGATGCCTGAAGCGAGGGGCGCGGCCCATTCCCGGTTGAATTTGAAATATTTCCGCGCCATATAGTACACGACGGCCCAGTAGATCAGGTAGGCCTCGACGATTGCGCAGAGCCCGCGGAACATGATGTTGCTTGCCAGCGTGAAGGACTCAGCGGCCTTGAGGCCCAGGGCCGCGCCCATGATGACGATGGCGGTTTTGATATACAGTTCGGGCCGTGACGCCTCTTTCAATTTATCTGACAACTTCGGAAAGAAGTTGCCCACGACAAGACCGGCGATGAGCGCGAAAATAAAACCGGACTCACCCGTCAGGCTCAGAGACCACGGGATTTTGAACGCCGCCAGTTTGTTCTTTGTTGCGGCGATGTACGCGTAGTGTCCCGCGAACCAGCACGCATAGCTGATGAAGAAAATGACGGTGAACCCGATCGCGAATTTCTTGACGTCGGAGCCGAGCAGCTTTGCGCCGATGCTCATGACCGCCAGCATGGCGAGATAGGTCAGGATGAG
>CAYILT010000149.1:0-8763 GCA_964364055.1 uncultured Nitrospiraceae bacterium
CCCCTGGGGGACGCTTCCTTAGGCCAAGACGGGTGCCCAATAATTTCGTAGGGCCGCTCCGGGGACGTGCGGAAGTTGGGTAAAGACTGAAGACCTTTTTTTTCCAGAAACCCCTGCATCCCGTGAACAGGGCCGCGCACAGGCATGCGCTACAAGACATCGAAACAGCAAATCAGCTGAACAGCACAGCGCCAGCGTCAAGTGCTGCGGATGACCGTATGGTAGCGTGTAATGTACAGCTCTCTTGCATGCCTGCGCGGACCTGTGAACGGCGGTGCAGAAAAAAGAGAAGGGTCTTGAACTTCCTGAGTTGGGCTTGTAGCGGTTTAGGTTTGCAGGCGGCCTTATTTTCCCTCTCGCATCGGAGATGATCCTAAAAAAGGCGCAGGTATCATGCCTGCGCCCTCGTTGAGCCTTTCTCTCGCTATTTCCTGAAGATCTCCTTGAAGAACTTCTGCATATCCTCCCAGGATTCCTTGTCCGCAGCGGCATTGTACGCTATGGGCATGCTGAACTTCTTGCCGAGCTCGGTAGCATCGGGGTTCGTGAAGCTGTGGACCGCGCCGGGATAGTTGATGAACTTGAAATCCACCTTCCCATCTGCCATCTCCTTCTTGAGCCCCTCGATGGCCTCGGCCGGTATGAACTTGTCATCGGCGCCGTTATAGACCCGGACCGCCGCTTTGATCGGCGCCGGCTGGTCCGGTTTCACGACCGCCAGGCTCCCGTGGAAGCTGGCCACGCCCCTGAGGTCCACGCCCTGGCGCGCCATGTTCAGCACCACGCCGCCGCCGAAACAGTAGCCGATGGCCGCGATGTTGGCCGGGTCCACGGTCGGCTGCTTCTTCAGGAAGTCCATTGCCGCGAAAAAGCGCTCCTTCGCCACCGGGAAGTTCTTCATCACCTCGGACGAGAACTTTCCCGCGTCTCCGGGATGCTTCGCCATTTTGCCCTCGCCGTACATGTCGAGCGCAAGGGCCGTGTAACCCAGCTCGGCCAGCATTCGCGCCCGCTTCCGGACATATTCATTCTGCCCCCACCACTCATGGACCACCAGGACGCCGGGCCGCTTTCCCTGGACATTTTCGTCATAGGCGATATACCCCTTCAGGGTAACGCCGCCGGCTTTGTACTCAACAGGCCTCCCCTCGAGCTTCGGGACCGCGGAAGCAGGGGCGGCCGCAATCAAAACCATCGCTATGCTGACAAGAAAAGTCACTGTTCGTTTCATGGCATCCTCCTGGTTTTATATGTGTAATGCGTCAATCGGTAGGTTGGGTAGAACGAAGTGAAACCCAGCAGATTTCAGATGGCGATCAAGGTCTTTGTGTCGGGTTTCGCGGTTGCTCTACCCGACCTACAAACTGTTTCGTCATACCGGCGAAAAGAGCCTGCCCCGGCATGATTGAAGCCGGGGGTATCCAGTCTTTTCAATGAATTCAATGATTACTGGACCCCGGTTTTCACCGGGGTGACGGCTTTTTACGAGACCATCAAACTTGATGACGACAAAGATGTTTATGGTGATGGTTCTCTTTTCAACCCGTCTTCCGTCTCCGCTTTGAGCAACGCATCTTCGATGCGGGAGGCAAGCGCTTCAGGATCACGGGCATCGTCGCCGGACAGCTCAATGCCGGAGATTACTCTTTCGGTATGGCGGATGGCATGTCCAAGGGCAACGCGTTTTTCGGCCAAAATCCTGCGGTCCCGGCTTTCCCAATAAGCGCCCTCGTCGTCCACAATGAGATTGGAGATATACTTCTTTTTGAGGAGATCAAAAAGTTCGATGACGCGGATGTGCGCCTCTATGCTTCCGAATTGCGTCTTGCACGCGGTAAAGCGCTCGCCCTGGCCTTTGTTGTGAATCCATGACACCTGCTGCATCATGTCCGTCAGCGTCCCCGATTGGTCAAAAAGAATCGCCAGCATCTCCACGCCATGCCCGGCGTTCAGAATGATACCCTTGACGCCCAGGGACCCTTCAATAATACATTCCGGCTCGTCCGAACTTCGGGTGAGTGGAGCCCCACCAGCAGTCCCGCCAAGGCGGGACACTGAATGACGCGACATCCCGCAGCAGCCCCGCCTCAGGCGGGAATGCGGCCGCGGGAGCAATACGGCGTCCGCAGGAGCATGGAAATCGTCGTCAATGATATGATACGTCCAGTTGTTTTCCCCGGCGAATTGCTTTACCTTCTCGATCAAGAGAGGAATGTTTTCAATACGATCTATTTTCCCTCGCGCGAATATGGTGATGCCCATTTGATTTCCTCTGCGATGCGATAGGTTCGTGTAGCGTTGACGCGAAAATCAGCGGCGTGGCCTCACCGCTTTATTTCGGTTTTTCGCGCTTGCTATTCCAATTCTTGACGGTAAGGACTTTCCGGATTTGCAACTTATAGACACCGTTCTTTATGTCTTTCTGTACTTTATGGATCAGAACAGTGACTTCGGGTGCACGCTGCTGCATGCCGTTGATCAGCCGCATCTCGAAGGGCACATTTACCTTCGCCAAGCGGTCCCGCCAGTACGGCTTAATTTCACGATACTCGATCTTTTTGCTCCCTGCGATGATCTCAGCCAGCCACTGCCGCTTGATTGTTGTTGTAAGTCGGTCCACTGGAATCTCCCGTCAGCACTTTGCCCAACCATTTCTTGAACGTTTTCCGTTCAACATCCTATTTGCGATGTTATTCGCCGCCAGCATAGCGAAACTCCTCACGATATACAAATACAAATCTACGCGACGTGGAATCACCCCGGGCCTGCCGGATTCGCGCTCTATGACTTCATATCACTCCAGCCCCAGTTCCTTCCTCAGAACGGCCACGTCGAGATACAGCCTGCCCTCTTTCCTCGAACGTTCCTCCGCGTTCTCGATATCCTTCAAAATATCAAGAACCCGCTGCCGTCCTTCCGTCGTCCTGACCGCCTCGCGCGGGCTCATGCCGTTCAACGCGGGCAATTTCGAATCGGTCCAGTCCTGATACTGCCGCGTAAGCTGGGCCTGGGCGAGAAGGTTCGCGTGCCGGGAAACCTTCGGCTCCTTTTCCGGCCCGGAGCGCTCGCGCTTTTTCATCGCCTCATCCACATTCTGGAACGAATCTTCCGTATGCTCGATCAGGCCGCCCAGGATTTCCTTCAGCCGTTTGTTGCCCCGCTCCAGCCGTTCCCGGGAAAGGCACTCGAGCGTAAGACGGTCTGACATGATCGAAATCGTCCCGAGCACAGGCCATTCCAGCTTCCCGCTCTCATGCAGCATCTTCGACTGGATCAGGAGCCCTTTCTCCGGCAGCTTCGCAGCCGCGGGCCACTCCTTTGAAGGTCCGCGTTTGATCCAGCTCAGCTTCGCTTCTTTCCCGGACTTCACCTCATCAATCATGAAATCATACTCTTTTTCAAATCGCGTGATCACGTCGCGGAGCGCCCCGCTCCGGTGCTCGGCCCTTGCGATCACGACCTGATGACCTTCATCGGTATGAAAAACCCTTTTCTGTTCCGGCAAATCCGCGAAAAAGTGACGGATACGGTATGACCGGGCCTTCATGAACGCGGGCCAGCCTTCCTTCCCCGCCTCGCGCGTGAACACCTCCTGCTCTTGTCGCAGAAATCCCATGAACGAATCCAGCAGGTCCCGCGGGACCATCTGCGTTGTCGGCCCCGCTATTTTGCTGATTCCGTTCACCGTATAGACGCGCGCGGTGATGATGTCCCATTTGACGAGCTGCCGGGAGCCGCTTACCTCCCTGATTTCCAGTTCCCCGCTCATGAGCAGATCTTTGGCCCTGAACCCCTTGCCTTCGAAGACCTCCTGAATTTCATAGACGCTCGTGTAACCCACCATGTGCGCTTCCAGGATCGCCCGCTCTTCCGGCGTCAGCCTCGAAAACTGCGCGGAATAGAACTCTTCCACGATGGTCTTGCCGGAGGGAAGGAGAAAGTCGTTTAAAAACCACTCCGTGAACGCGCCATGGTCCTCTTCCACCACATCCTCGGGCAGGACCAGAGGCTCCTTCGGCTCCGTCCGCCAGTAGCGGCCCGAGGCCTGCAGAAAAGACCCGCGAAATTTCTTGTCATAGGAATACGTAAAAAGCCGTTCCATCAGCGCATTTTCAACATCGCTTATAGCGGATGTCGCGGATGATTTGTGTTCCCCCTGCTTCAAAAGACAGCACTTCTTGTATTTTTTCCCGCTCCCGCACGGGCAGGGATCGTTCCTCCCTGCTTTCCCCTGCTTGATAAGCGACGGCCCGGCCTGCTCGGTCGCGGGTCTCTTCCCGAGCATCCGTTCGAAGTGGGCAAGGTTGTTCAGGACCGCTTCCCTGGCCCGGTCCGTGTCCTCGTTATACCGGTAGAATCGGCCAACGTGTACGATGTCGCCCGCCTTGCGGAAATGTTCGTAGGCTGTCTCGAAATCTTCGGCCGCAGCGGCGATCTCTCCCAGCGCAAGATATGCCTCGATCGCCAGGGGGTCCGTTGTCAGGGCCTTGTAATACTGCTCGATCGCTTCCCTCGTCCTTTTGGTGTTCCGAAGGATATTGGCGTATCCGATGCGCAGCCCGGCATCATCGGGCGCCTTGCGCAGCTTCTCTTCGTAATGTTCAACAGCCTCGCGAAGGGTCATGCGCTTCCCGTCTATCGGAGCGGTCTGGCCGAAGTGAAATACCCCGTCCGCCATGCCTTCGCCGCTCTTTTCCGTCATCTGAAAAAGCATGGTCAAACTCGAGGTCACTGACAGATGTCCGTTCCGGGTAATTTCGCAGTCGTCAACTACCCCGCAGTTCTTGCATTTAATGATGTCCTGAACGGCGATGTCCTGCGTTTCGACTTCGACGAATACATGCTCAACCTCGTAATGGTACGACCTGCCGCAGGACCGGCACCGCAGCTCGATCCGGACCGGCTCCCGCAGAAGCCGCTTGACATCAGAGGCTTTGATGGCGTTTATACTCTTCGCCGCCCTTGCCTCCCGCTCCCGGATGGCGCGTTCCGCGATCTTGAGCCTCTTGTCCTTCACACCGTGAAGCGAGCAGAGGAACGCGAAAATCTCCGCCTCCAGATATTCTCCGTCGCGCAGGTCTTTTCCGATGAGGTCAATGAACCGCTCGTGGCCCAGCCCCCGCGCCGCCTCGAGCGCCATTTCCTTGTCTCTTTGTATCAGCCGGTCCCAGTGCGTGATGACGAGGTCCGCTGCTTCCTGCGTGGGAACGTCTTCCAGCGCTTCCAGGGCATAGCTTATCCGGTCGTCGTCATGTTTTTCGATCAGCCGCTGAAGGACCTCCACCGCCCCGGGTCCCAGCCTGCTGAGCGCCGGACTCATGTCCTCCCAGACCATATCATGGCCTGTCGGGAGTTCCATGAGTTGCTCAAGCGCCGCCCCGTCTCGTAATTCACCAAGCAGCCTGACGATCCTCGGAGCGGCCCAGGTACCGGGATGCTGTCGCACGTGGGCCACGCAAGCGGCGACGAGGTCCGCTCTTTCTTCCGCTTTCGCGAGGACAGCGATGAGTTCAGCGTCCTGCTTGACATCCCCGCGCTCAAATAAAAAAGCCCGTAGCAGATCGTCCGTCGCCATCTCCTCAAGGTTCAACCCGACCATCACGCGGTATTCAGCGAACCGCGCGAAGACCGAGATCGCGCACCTTGCGATCAGCTCGCGGGCCCATGTCGGCGCGGTCCCCAAAGCGGCATGGAACGCGATGATCGCGGCGATGTTCCGGCCCGGCTCACCGCGTTTTGCAAGCCATCGGTCATAGGCCGGAAATCCGATTACCCCTCTCACCTTATCCAGGGCTGACGTGGTCTCCAGAAAGAGCGCCTCGACCGTCTCTGCGTATTTTTCCTTTTTATAAATCCGCTCGACATCTTTTCGAATACCCGGATAGCCTCGCTCTCCGATAAAGTCCAATGACTCCATCACCATCTCGGGAAGGGGTTGTTCGGCGTCGCCCTGTTCCTCGATGTCTTCCTGTTCGTACCACGACCCGCAGGAGCGCTCGTTCACCGCCAGCAGCGTAACAAGGAGGGACCGGGAGTCCTGATGCCTCCAGCAAAGATCGAACATAACCTTCATGTCCGTTCCCGCGCTCAAGTTCGCCTGGAATATCCCCGGCGCGACGGCGGCTTGCGCGTTTCCGGCGTCCGCGAAGGCCGTCAGCGCATTTTTTATGATGTCTCTCGCCTCGTGCGCATCAAGAGCCGACAAATGCAGAAGCGAGGTCGAGTAGCCGATCAGGTCCGCCTCGATTTTCCTGAGCGAGCCGTATTTATCATGAAAAGCGTCGGCAACCCGCGTATCACCGAGCTTCGCCAGAACGCCCACGGTCTTCCCGGCAATCGCGCCTGAGCCCTTTTTATATGAACGCAGGAGAAGGTCCTTGTGCGACTCCGAAGGGTGCTCGAGCAAATAATCCACCGCTATTCCGGAGACAGACCCGTTTTTATCATCCAGGAGTGTGACGGCCGCATCAGGGGCCGCCTGCGGATAGAGAGCGGCAAGCTTATCCATGGCCCACTCTCTCACCTCCGGGTCCTGATGCCCGACAAGACTTGTAAGCTTCTCTGCTGACCAGATATAATTCATCGGTGCCGGTCCTTCATTACGCGTTCCACTTCGCGCTTCGATTCCTTTTCCTTGATCGTGTCGCGCTTGTCAAAGGACTTTTTGCCCTTGGCAAGGCCGATGAGCACCTTGGCCTTTCCCCGGACGAAGTATATCTTGAGCGGAATGAGCGTGAAGCCCTTCTGGGACATTTTCCAGAGAAGCTTGACGATCTCCGCTTTGTGAAGCAGGAGTTTGCGCGTCCGAAGCGGCTCGTGGTTCGCAATGTTGCCGTGGGTATAGGGGCTGATGTTCGCATTGAACAGGAACGCCTCGTTGTTCCTGATCAGGACGTAGCTGTCCGTCAGGTTCGCGAGGCCGAGGCGAAGGGACTTTACCTCCGTGCCCTGGAGCGCTACCCCCGCTTCAACGGTCTCTTCAATGAAGTAGTCGTGGCGCGCCTTGCGGTTCGTGGCAACTGCGGTGTCGTGTTTTTTTTCTGTCATGGAGGCTATGATACACGACACGCCAGCGAGAAGCAATGGAAGAGCTGTGCTGGTGGTCGGATGGCTATTTCGAGATTATCGGCTTGCCGCTAAGGACGTTCAGCATCTCCACGAGCCGGGGTTTTCGCTTGTTCGCCTCTGTCAGGGCCGCCAGATAGGCAGCCCATTCAGCCGCTCTGCCGGGCCCGTTCAGGGCCTGTCGCACTTTTTTGAGATAGGCGACAGCCTCGCTGTAAGCGCCGACCTTGGCTTGGGCGATGAGCCCCTCGGCGATCTTTTTCCAGATGGCAATAGCCCTGTCGGGATATTTCCGGGCAACGGCGCTCGCCACCTCGTCGTCTCGATGCGATCCAAACCAAGCGCTTGCTCTTTGTTTCTGAACGTCGTACCAACGCAAAACATCGTCAATGCGCTTCTCGTTAATGGCGATATCAATCAAAACATCCGTGAAAGGCGGTTTTTCTCTTCGGGGCTTTTCAGGTTTCCCGAAGCCGGTGTCAGGCAAGGGCCAACCGGCCTTGTCACCTGGATAGACGCCCGTTTCCAGGAATTCCAGGCAAGCGCCCCGGACCTTGGGCCCAACCCTTGCTTTTTCAGCGGCAACCTGAAGCTCCTTGAAGGTTTTCAGGCCTGGCTGTTCAAAGAAATCATCAGCACAAAGCGCCGCGGCGAACGGCCAATCTTTCTTCCGCTGCCGGATGTCCAGCAGTTCCTTTTTCAGGGAGGACGCAATACCCGGCAGTTTATTCTGCGTTGCAATCACCCCTTTGCGAATCCACTCTTCTGCCTCGGTCGTGCGGCCTGCCTTGCGGAGTTTCCTCACCAGACGCTCATAGCTTCCGGCCGCTTCCGCCTCCTGTAAACACAGGCCAATGGCTTCCTCTTCTCTTCCGGCATTCTCCATAGCCCGGACAACTTCACTAGATAAGCGATCACGATTGTAATCACGGGAAAAAGCCCCTTCTCCCGTCTCCGGTTTCATCTCTCGAAGCCTTGCAAGAAGACGGTCTGCCAGATCGCTCCATGACTTTTTCCCGAACCTGCGCTGCAGGAACTCCTCTAACCCCCTGCAAAGATCGTAATCGTCCCTCAGAACGAAATCAACAGCCCGCTCCAGCTTGTCCGTATCAGACAATGAGCATTTGGCAAGGGCCTTAAACACAACCGGCATGGTGTCGGAGATCTCGGTCGCGGTCTCACCTTCGTCGTGAGATTGCTCAACCTGTTCAATTCCTTTCACAAAAAGCTTCTCCCCCAGCCGGACCACGTCGTCCGGACAGCCCTCATCGAGAAGCCGCTGAAGCCCATCGCGTACAGGCGAATAGTCGGACGTGTGCCCAGTGTGCTTCCAGTAGTTGCGCCATGCCGGCTCGCTGCTGATCATGACGATGGTTTTCGTGACGGACTTGGTCAGCGCGGCGCATCCCTTTTTCCCGGGAGTCGGCTTGGCGAATCCCAAATCTTTCTTTATATCGGGATGGTCCTGAATAATGCCGGAAAGCATCGCCTCAAGTTCCTTCTTCGACTTCTTCTTGAGGGAGGCATCTATGCCTGCAAGCGCGCGCTCAGCTTCCTGGATGAGTTCATCATCCTCTTCGTAGATATCCATATCTTCTTCCCATGCAAGAGAAGCGTCCTCCAACAGGGTGAGCCGCTCGTCATCCTCGTCAGCCGACGGCACATCGGCTTTTTTCTTCAACCGGTCAAGATATTCAA
>CAYILT010000150.1:0-8667 GCA_964364055.1 uncultured Nitrospiraceae bacterium
TCCCGGTACCCTGAGACCTTGCCCGTCTCGTCCAGACGCGGCGTCATGAGGCTGAACTCCATGTTCTTGCCGATCTTGTACCCCGACTTGCCGAGGTTGATCCGGTACCGGTCTCCGTCGCTGCCGGTAACCGTCCCCTCGAAGGGGAACTTGGCCAGGACCGCCGCGGCGATGTCCTTGGCCGCGCCTGAGATGCTCCCCTCGCTCTTGGCCCGGGCCAGCTGGCTGTGGATGAGCTTGCCGCCGGAGGTGTAGAACTTGGTCTCGATGAGGAAGCCTTTGTCGTCCTTCGCCACGCTGCCCAGCACGATCATGTCCACGGTCCTCTTGAGCGGCTTGTCGCGCCAGCCCTTGACGATGATCTTCTCGATGCTGAGCTTGGCCTGCTTGATCTCCGCCCGGAGCGTTTCGGAGGGAACTTTCTTGAAACAGCCGAACTTGAAGAGCTGACCGGCCACGGCATCCTCGGTCTGGGCAAGGACGTCCTTCAGGTCCACGTTGGGAGTGTTGCCCACAAAGCGGTAGATGCCGGTCCTGATGGGCTTGGGCGTGGTGGGATAAAAGTAGCGCTGGACCGCGAACTCGCCCTCAAGGGTGAGCGTCGTCTTCCACGATGCAGGGATGTAACCCGGCGCCGAGAGCACGAGTTGGACCTTCTTGCCCGGCTCGCCGTCATAGGACCAGGTGAAGGCGCCCTTGGGATCGGTCTTGCCGGCGGCCTTTTTGTCGATGGTCACCGCGATGCCCGGGATGCCGCTGGATTGGCCGTACTCCTCCATAAGCGCCGTCACCGTCACGGTCACCCGCTTCGAGAGCGCCACCTCGAGCCGCTGTCCCGGCTCCACGGCCCCCGTCTTCTTCCAGGTGGAGTAGCCGGACTTCGTGACCGAGAGGTCGATGCCTCCCGCGGGAAGCGATTGATAATCGTACACGAACTCTCCGTTCGCGCCGGTCTTGCCGACCTCCTTTCCCGCGGCCTTGACCACGGCATCGGCAACGGGAGCCGCCTTTTCCTTGACAACGATCGTGACGTACCGCGTTGCCGCAAGGTCTGCCTCGAACACGTACGTGTCCACGGCGCCCTTCTTCGGGAGCTTCATCAGGAAGGCGGTCTTCCAGGGCTTGATCCGGTAGCCGGGCATCTCCTTGGAGACGGCCACCTCCACTTCTGCGCCCGGCTTCTTGGTGAGGGGCTTGGCGAACGAGCCGTCGGCGCCCGTCACGCCCTCCTCGACGCCGTCCACCGTCACCCTGGCCTGGGCCGCGGGCTGGCCGTCCATCTTGGCCTTGACCTCGAGGGTCATCTTCTCGCCGGCGCAGCCGGAGAACAGGAACGATGCGGCCATGACCAGGATTGGAACGAGTGTACGCTTTACCATGGGAAGCCTCCTTGAACCTGTCTATTGCAAAATGCAAATTGTAAATATCAAATTGTAAACGTGACGCCACCTTTTCAATTTACAATTTCCAATCTGAAATTTGAAATCCGCGGGAACCGCGGTGCTACATCGTCGGCGGCTGGATGTTCACTTCGCCGGGATTCACGATCTTGTCCTCGTCGGACCGGGATCCCTCGATGGATTTCCGCTTGCCCTCGGCGATCTTCTTGAGCTTGAACTCCACCTTCTTGCCGCCGAACTTGGTGATCTCCACGGTCTGGGTATCGGTCTGGTACCCGATTCTGCTCGCCTCGACCTTGTACAGGCCGGGAGCGAGTTTCCCTTTCTCGGATTCGTACTTTCCCTCGGCACTCACGGTCACGGCATGGGAGGCCTGCTCAAGGGTGGACGTCGTGTTGATCATGTTGATGACCGTACCCTCCGGGCTTTCCTTCGCAGGCGCGATGGGCTGCATATTGGGGTCCATGAGCTGGAGCGTCCCGTAGATCGTGGGTGAGCACGCGAACAGCATGAACAGGCAGAAAATGAGCAGAGCGGTCCTTGTGGTGCGCATGGTAAAAGTCCTCCTCAACGAAGCGTTTGTGATCTATCGCATGACGGGTGGAAAAAATAGAAAGCCGCCAAAGCGTATATCCCATGGATATCAATATACTGACTTTGGCGGCCCGACCGGCGTATAAAACGGGCTCCAAGTTGCAAGCAGCGTTTTATGTAGCCTCGAAGCTCTGCGTCCCCGGATTTATCCGGGTTTGCTCTGAGCAAAGTTCTATGAAACCGGCCTTCAACGTATGAAGATGAAATAAACTGTAGCATGAGGCACTATGGTTGTCAACACAGAACAGGGACCGGCCGTACGCGTCACGCCGTACCTCCGGCGGCCTTCCTGCGCATCTTCTCTTCGTACATCCGCTCGTCGGCCTGCCGGATCAGTTCGTCCACGGTGACCGGTTTGGCCGGATCGAAGACCGTGAGGCCCACGCTCACGGCGAGGCGGAACGATCCGTCCCGACGGGCATTGTACTCGACGAGGCGTTTCTCAAGGCGGTTCCGCACGGTCTCGATGCCCGAGTCCGGCGCGTTGCCCAGGATCACGGCGAACTCGTCTCCGCCCATACGGGCGATGATGTCCGAGTCGCGGAAGGTCTCCACGAAGATCCGGGCCGCGTCCGCCAGGGCGCGGTCGCCGGCCACATGACCGAAGGTATCGTTGATGATCTTGAGGTCATCGAGATCGGCGAAGAACAGCACCATTCGCTCGCCGTTCCTCCGCGCATGCTTCATCTGCTGCTGGGCAAATGCGAAGAATCCCCGCCGGTTCGAGAGGCCAGTAAGCTCGTCGGTGATCGAGATCTCGCGCAAATGGTCCTGCAGCTTGGCGTGCTTGATCCGGACAAACAGTTCCTGGACCGTAAACGGCTTCTTGATGAAGTCCGCGGCGCCCGACCGTATTGCTTCGTCGTAGGAGAACTCCTCGACGAAGCCGGTCATCACGATGGCGGTCATCGAAGGATGGAGGCGTTTCGCCCTGCTAACCAGTTCGAGCCCCCGCATGCCCGGCATGACGATGTCCGTGAGCAGTACTTCGGCGGGCGTCCGCTCGAGGGCTTCCAGGGCGTCCTCGCCGCGCGTGAATGCCTCGCAGGTGTAGCCCTCCAGGCTGAGCGACTGCCGCAGGATGTCCAGGATGGACACGTCGTCGTCGACGATCATGACAAAGGTTTTTTGATTCATCGTAAGAACGCCCGGCGCTCCCAAAATACAGCCGGAGTGTTTATCTTAGCATACTTTGGGTCCGCCGGGGCGGGCAACGTCGCCTCTCCCGTCTGTGTTCAGCCCTGAGGGCCGCCGTCCCTTCCTGGGGAGGACCTTTTTCTCCGCAAGGACGCGAAGGCGTTCAGAAGCGCCGTCGCGGCAACGAACAGGAAGAAATAGCCGGCGGTCGTGAACAGCAGGCCTGCGATGCTCCTGTCCGCACCCGGCGCGGCGTCCATACCGGCCAGAAGCCATCCCAGTGCTCCGATGATGATGCCTGCGGCCAGTCCCACCGCGGGAAGTCGTGATACGATACCGGCCATCTTCCCTCTTTTCTCACCAGACCTCGTGACCGCTACGGTCATGTTCCCCTGTTTCCCGGCCCGGCCCCGATCTGTTCGAGGATGAAATTCCGGATCAGGGCCCGCGCGTCGTCGCTGATCTTCGAGAACTTCATGCCCATCCCGGGGTCTTTGAACGGCCCCTCGTCGAAGCCGCAGGTGTAAAGAACGGTCGCTTCAGCCATAACCTCGCATCCCGGGAAGGAAAAACTCACCGGCACCTGCATGCGTACAGCGCGGGGTTCAAGGGTCCGGAAGAACATCCCGTGCTCCGACAGCACGGTCACGTATCCGTCGCCATTCACCGGGTCGTCCGTCATTTTCGCAGGCAGGTACGTGGCGATCCGGATGTTCTTACGCGGGGTCTTTTCGACGGAGGCCTGGATGGCCCGGTAGAACGCTTCTGCATCAACAGGTTTCCGGAGCACGGCGGCGATCTCCCCCCGCCGCACCCGGTCCTCAAGGGCATGGTCCGGCAACGGCGTCAGGAGGATCACCGGAACGTCGGAGAAGCGGCCGTCCTTCTTGATCCGCGCAAGAAGGACGGCGCCGGGTTGCCCTCCTTCTGAGATCACTGCCGCGGGAGGCGCCACCGAAAGGAACTCCAGCACCTCTTCGGCGGAGTGGGCGCTGCAGATGGTACAGCCGAACCGCTGGAGCAGCATGCTCACCATGAAGCGGTCATCGACGTTCGTCTCCACCACCAGAACGTACCGCTTTACCCTCTCAGCAGCATCCATCCCGCCCATGTCCTATTCTCCCAACTATTATGGTACGATCTCAGCCTGGATTCACGTTCCGAGCAGGAGGAGGCCCTTGACCGGAAGAGTCGCTGATCCCTGTCAGGACCTGATAAAGACCACCTTGCGGACGAACTGCGATCCCAGCAATTCACCGAGGATCGCCGTGGCAAGGCTTCCCACCGTTGTTCTCGCAGCTGGACCGATCGCGAGCTCAGACCCCAACTGGGTCCCGGGCCGGTCCGCTCCGTTCATGAGCCGCGGCGGCTTGAAGACCGTCCAGTCGAGTCCCGAGTTCATTACGATCGTCTCCTGCCCGTCCCGGTCAAGCATCAGGTGGGGGGCCTTCCGTACCAACAGCCTTCTCATGGCCCGGTAGAACAGCCCCCGGCTGGGATACTGCTCGCCCACCAGCGCACCGGTGACGCAGACCAGGCGCCTGACCCTCTGCTCTTTCATTGCTGATACGATGAGCTGCGTCGCGTGGGCGCAGAAAACCTGGGGTCCGCCCTTGCGCGGCCCGAAAGCGATCACGACGGCATCGGTATGGCTGATCGCTCCGGCGATACGGTCCGCGTCGTCAAGGCTCCCCTCGTTGATCGTGATTCTCCCTGCCAGCTCTTGAAGGGCCGCAGCCTTGCGGGCATAGGCGGCGACCTCCATGCCCTGTGTCAGGGCGAGCGAAATGACCGCCCTCCCCGTCCTTCCTGTCGCCCCGAAAACCGTGATCTTTATCATGGCATCAACCGAACCATCCTTTGCGGCATTGTTTGCCCATTAGTATATAAGGAAGTAACGCGGTGTGCAATTAAAAAGACACCCTGCCCCGCGACGTAAAGCCGGTCCTGCCGGCAAGGAGAACGGATTCCACCGGGAAAGCAACCGGTGAGAAAAATATGCCGTCGACCTCCGCGTCCCTGAAGAGACGGGAACTTTTTCCGGGTTCCGCTTGTCCAATGGATCAAACCGGCGGAGACCATGAGCTCTCTCGCGGTTAACTATCCCTCGGAAAGGAGAAACACCATGCGTTACGCACTTTCGGCAGTTCTAGCAGTGGTCATGATGGCGGCGGCACCGGCATACCCCCAGGGAGGGGACAGATGGCAGGGAGAGGTCAGCGTAGAGGTCGTCTCGGACCGGGGGACCACCCTGCTCGCCATCCCGCACAAGGATCTCTGGCGGGGAGGTACCCGCATCATCAAATATTTTCTGGAGGCGAAAAAAGGCGAGAACTACGGCATCGTCATCCGGAACATGACGCCCGAGCGGATCGGCGTGGTCGTGGCCGTGGACGGCAGGAACATCATTTCCGGCAAGCGGTCCGGCCTCAGGAGCACCGAGGACATGTACCTCGTGAACAGCTACGATCAGGGCCGGTATGAAGGGTGGCGCACCGATAAGGACACGGTGCACAAGTTCTATTTCACTGATCCAGGCGACTCATACAGTATCAGGACATTTAATGACGCCTCGGCCATGGGCGTGATCGCCGTGGCCGTCTACCGGGAAAAGGACCGTCCGCAGCCGCGTGACGAGATGAGAAAGCAGGAAAACGCACCCGCGGCGCCGCAGTCCGGCCGATCGGGGACGGGCAAATCGCTGGCGGCAATTGAAGAAACTGCCGGTACGGGCTTCGGCGAGGGGCAGTACTCTCCTACCGTCAGGGTCGCCTTCGAACCTGAGCGCACACCGGTCCAGAAGACGCTGGTCAAGTACGAATGGCGGGAGGTCCTGTGCAGGAAGGGCATCTTGAGCTGCGGAGACGTGATTGGGAATCGGTTGTGGGATGAGAACGCGTATGCACCGTATCCGCCGGGGCGCAGGGGAAACTGATCTGATAAAAAAGCCGGGCGCTGCGTGAAGCAGCGGCCCGGCGCTCGTTATCCTCAGTGAAGTGCGCCGGGGACTTAACTGAGCGATGAGGGGAAAAGGCAAAAAAAAGCAGGCCCCGATGTACGGGACCTGCTGAATGGGTTGGTCGAAAGATTAGATCTTTACGACATTGGCTGCCTTGGGGCCCTTGGGCGATTCGACGATGTCGAACTGCACCTGCTGGCCTTCAGCAAGCGACTTGAAGCCGCTGTCCTGAATGTCGCCGAAGTGAACGAACACGTCTGCGCCATCTTCACGGGAAATGAAGCCAAAACCCTTGGCATCATTGAACCACTTCACGGTTCCGGTTATCATGGTGTGCTACCTCCTTCTGTGAAATTGAAGATGACGGAGCGTTCCAAACAAAAAACCGCAAGGACGAAAAGTCTTTGCGGTTTCCCAACAAACAACTTCCGAAACTTCTGGGATGCATATTGCCACTTCGAAGCCAGGAAGTCAAGTGTTATTATTTTTATTTTGCATGGCCGGGGGGGGTGCATGGTTCCAGCCTTCAAGGGTCACCGTGACGAATACCCTTGATCCCGGCACTTCTGCCCGCTACGCCTGGCCCGCGGAGCCCAGTACTTCCTTGTTCTTGTGGATGATCATCTTGATCAGCTCGTCGCGCGCCGGGCCGAGGTACTTCCGCGGATCAAATTCGGCCGGTTTCTCGGTCAGCGTCTTACGGATCATGGCCGTCATGGCGAGGCGTCCATCGCTGTCGATGTTCACCTTGCATACGGCGCTGCGCGCGGCTTTCCGGAGCTGGTCCTCGGGAATACCCACGGCATCCTTCAGTTTCCCGCCGTTCGCATTGATGATCTGGACATACTCGGGGATCACCGAGGAGGCGCCGTGCAGCACGATCGGGAAGCCCGGGATGCGCTTCTCGATCTCATCGAGAATATCGAACCGCAGCGGCGGCGGCACCAGCACGCCGCGGGCGTCGCGGGTGCACTGCTCGGGTTTGAACTTCATGGCGCCATGGGACGTGCCGATCGAGATTGCCAGGGAGTCGACCTTGGTCTTCGATACGAAGTCCTCGACCTGTTCGGGCTTCGTGTAGGTTGACTTTTCCGCAACGACCGCGTCCTCGATGCCGGCCAGCACGCCGAGCTCGCCCTCAACGGTCACATCATAGTCGCGGGCGTACTCCACCACCTGTTTGGTCAGCTTGATGTTGTCCTCGTAGGAATGGTGCGACCCGTCGATCATGACCGACGAGAACCCGGTGTCGATGCAGGACTTGCAGAGCTCAAAGGTGTCGCCGTGGTCGAGGTGCAGGGCGAACTTCACCGGCGAACCCGCGTCCTTGATCATGCCCGCGGCGCCCATGGCCAGGAACCGCAGGAGGGTCTGGTTCGCGTACTTCCGCGCGCCGCTCGAGACCTGCAGGATGAAGGGCGACTTCGACTCGACGCACCCGAGCACGATCGCCTGCAGCTGCTCCATGTTATTGAAGTTGTACGCCGGGATCGCGTACTTGCCTTTCATCGCCTTCGCGAACATCTCCCGGGTGTTTACCAGGTTGATGTCCTTCCACGAGACCTTTTCCATTGGGATATCCTCCTCAAAGGGTTACGATGCAAGAATGCAACATACTATCACGAGTCGCCGGAGAACTGCAAGCTTCTATCGCCGGATCACGGACAAACGGGGACCCTATCGACGGGTTCCTGTCTGCAGCATATCGTCAGCGCGCCCTTGCGCCCCTTACTTCCCCTTCCATCCCTTGTTCTGAAAGAAGGCAACCAGCTTTTCCGCGTCGGCGTCCTCCAGCTCCTTGAGCCAGATCATGACGTTCTTGATGTCATGGCCTTCCCGCACCGCTATGACCAGCCTGCCGTCCTTCATCCGCGTGACCGTGCTGATGCCCTTATACCGGATATACTGCGGTTTTCGCTGCTGATTCAGCTCCACGAACTCGTCCCGGACGATCACGCGGGGTTTCCTGCCGTTAAGCCACGTCATGAAGCACATACCCGCCCCGAACATGACCATGAATCCCGCTGCGCCGGGGACATCCTGCTGGCGGGATATGACCAGGACGATATACACCACGCCGATAAGCGTCAGCACACCGTACAGCGCGAGAAAGAGGTTCATCCGCGATTTTTTCTGATACAATTTTGTTCCGATCATGCATTCTCCTTAATCTCTATCAGTCCCCGGATGCGCCGTGGTATCGTTCACCATCCGGCTCATCGAAAGCTCCGCCTCAGGCGTCCGCCCTCTGCACTTCCGGCCTTGTCTCATCTGCGTTCCCTGCACATGGGCATCTTTTCGCACGGCACCGGGCTCCGCGACACGCCGGGACAAGCATTGTTCACCGGTGCGCTGCAGTTCTGCGGACCGAAGTTCGCTGCCTCGAACGAGGCGATGCAGCACTTGACCGCATCCTGCTCCGCGTCGTGGACGACGCAGCACTCCTGCTTGCCGCCGCAGTCCTCAAAGTCCCCGGACTCGGCCCGTTCGTTCCGGGTACAGGCGTCCCGGCATTTCCCTCCGAGCATGGAGCAGGATTCGGAGGCAAGAATGAGGGCGGGGGAAAAAGCGAGATTG
>CAYILT010000151.1:0-8635 GCA_964364055.1 uncultured Nitrospiraceae bacterium
AGGAAACCATCAAGGGATTCAAGGAAGTTGTTGAAGGCCGGATGGATGACATTCCCGAGCAGGCGTTCTACATGGTCGGTCCCGTCGAGGAAGTATTCGAGAAGGCCGAGAAGCTGGGCTACAAGCGGTAATGACTTCACGGTAACGTTTAGCGGTCACGAGGCCCGTATCGTCGTTCGGTTTCGTCTTTCGTCATGAAGACGTTGCCGTGAGACGCTAAACGATACGGGCATCGTAACCGTAACCTTCTTGGTGTTGCCGTCACCTTTAAAACATTGAGTGCTGAGGAATGGAAAAAGAAAATGGTCGCTGAAAAAGGGAAAATGCTCCTCGAGATCGTCGCGCCGAGCCGCCAGGTGGTGCGGTCGGAGCATGTCGACGAAGTGATCGCCCCCGGCAGTGAAGGTGAGTTCGGCGTGCTCCCTGGCCATACGCCGTTCCTTGCCACGCTCAAGGTGGGTATGCTTTCGTACCGCGAGGGGGCCGAGTGGCACCACCTTGCCGTCGAGTGGGGATACGCGGAGGTGGGCCCGGACCGGATCGTTATCCTGGCCGAGGGAGCCGACCGCGCAGTGGACATCGATATTGCCGAGGCCCGGCAGGCAAAGGAACGCGCCGAGAAGATCCTCGGGGAGAAGCTCGAGGAGAAGGACCATGAGAAGGCGCGAGTCGAGCTCATGCGGGCCCTGATACGCATCCAGGTGGCGGAGAAGCACGGGCAGAAATAATAGGACAAGCTAAAGAACTGACAGTCACCTGAGCATCCCAGAAGCAGAAGGCGGTTCTAAAAAAGAACCGCCTTTATTGTTCTCATGGGTCGGGTATTTTGCCCTACATTGATGGCATAATGCCCTGTTGTCTTATGCAATACTGAGAATTAATCAATTAAATCAATGCGTAATATCTAGCACCGTTCTTGCTTTAATTGATAAATAGATTTATGCAGCCACATGGATCATAATGCTTCAATTCATCCCGTCATCCCGCTGGCGCGCGCATACATGCCCGCCCATGACCGCGAGCCCATTTGCCATGATAAAGATCCTTCTTGCTGATGATGAAAAAAGCCTGCGGACCGTGCTCGTGATCGAGCTGACCGATGCGGGGTATGAAATCACGGCGACCGACAGCGGCGCTAAAGCGGCGGAACTTATTGAGAATGAGGAGTTCGATGTCCTGCTGCTCGACCTGAACATGCCGGGCATAGGGGGGATCGACGTGCTCAAGCGGATAAAAAGCGCCGAGACCGCGACGGAAGTGATCATCCTGACAGGACACGGGACCGTGCATACCGCCGTGGAAGCGATGAAACTGGGCGCTTATGATTTCCTGACCAAACCCTTCAAGCTCGAGGAGCTGCGGGCGATCATCGACAAGGCCTTCGAGAAGAAGCGCCTGCGCAGCGAGAACTTCGCGCTCAAGACCCAGCTCCGGCGTCAGAGCGAGAGCCACGAGATCGTCACGAAAAGCCCGCTCATGCTGGAGATCCTCGAGACGGTGCGGAAGGTGGGCGTATCGGACCTTCCGGTGCTCGTCTATGGCGAGAGCGGCGTCGGCAAGGAGCTCATCGCCCGGTCCGTCCACGAAGCGTCAAAGCGGGCCGAGGGGCCCTTCGTGGCGATCAACTGCGGCGCGATCGCCGAGAACATGATCGAGAGCGAGCTGTTCGGCCATGAGAAGGGCTCCTTCACGGGCGCTCACGCGCGGAAACTCGGTCTTCTGGAGATCGCCGGCGAGGGAACGCTCTTTCTCGACGAGATCGGCGAACTGCCTGCTCCCCTCCAAGTCAAACTGCTCCGGGCGATCGAGACCAGAAAGTTCTTCCGCGTCGGAGGCGTGAAGGAAGTGAGGGTCAGCGTGCGGTTTGTCTCGGCAACGAACAAGGACCTGAAGGCCGAGGTCGACGACGGACGGTTCCGCGCCGATCTCTACTACCGGATCAGCGCCCTGTCCGTCCATATTCCGCCGCTGCGGGAGCGGCAGGACGATATTCCGGTCCTGATCGAGTATTTCAAAGAGCAGGAACCGTCGTTCAAGCGAAAGAAGTTCAGCAAGAAAGCGCTCGAGGCGCTTACACGCTACGGGTGGCCCGGTAATGTCCGGGAGCTCCAGAACATGATCCATCGCATACTGCTCCTTTCCCCGGCCGACGAGATCAGCGAGCACGAGCTGCCATCGGACCTTGCGGGTCCGGCCACCTCTGCAGGCGACCGGCTGGAGGACCTGGAGCGGGCCCATGTTCTGCGGGTCTTCCGTGAGACCGGCAGCCAGCGTGCGAAGACCGCTGAGCGGCTCGGGATCGACCCCAAGACCCTCTACCGCAAGCTGCAGTCCTATGGGGTGAAAGAATAGCATTGGCAGGGCACAAAGCAAATTACAAAATCTTGACTTCGTCTGGAGCATTGCCGTAAGCTTGCGAACGGGTCAGGCAACCAGGAACAGAGAAAGGAGAATAAAACCTATGGCAGTATTGTGGAACGACAACCTCGCATCCGGCTCAACCGAGATCGATGATCAGCACAAGGAGTTGTTCAAACGGATTGACAGCCTGCTTATCGCTTTTGAGAAGGGCACGGGCAGGGAGAAGGTGGCCGAAATCGTCCAGTATTTGACCGACTACGTGGTGTTCCACTTCGGGAATGAAGAGAACTACATGGCGAAGTACGCCTACTCGAGCGCATCGGCCCACAAGGCCCAGCACGAGCAGTTTGTGAAAAACTTCCTGAAATTGAAAGAGCGGCTCATGAGGGAAGGCATCAACGCGCAGCTGGCCGAGGACACGAAGCAGCTCGTTGTCGACTGGCTGATCAACCATATCAAGTACTCGGACCGGGCCCTGGGCATGTACCTGAAGCTGAAAAGGTGAAACGGACAGAGATCGATGATACGAGTTTTAATCGCCGCCGACGACAAAAATCCGAAGAAAATCCTGGTGAACGCGCTTTCCGAATCCGGCTATGACGTGTCCGGGACGGACAGCGGCATGAAAGCGGTGGAACTGTCTGCGGAGGACGAATACGACATCCTGCCCCCGGACCTGGACGCAAGCCGCAAGGCGGCGGAACTCCCCGGCATTTCCCCCAAGACCCTCTACAACAAGCTGTTGAGTTACGGAGTGACGGATGCGGCTTGACCGGAAGATCACCGTCTGGACCACGGCCGTCGTGCTCGGCATCGCCGCGGTCGCCGCCGTGGTGAACTACCACATCCACATGCGGGAAGAGGTCAAGAGCTTCCAGTCCCTCGGCGACACGATGGGCCGGCTTATTGAGGCAAGCCTGCAGGATGCCATGATGACCAATAACGCAAGCATCCTCACGAGGACGCTTCAGGGCGTCTCGGCCGTGGAGCCGATCACCAGGATACGGATCATAAACAAGGACGGCGTCATCAAGGGGGACACGGACGACAAGGCCATAGGCGTGCAACTGTCGCCCGACCCCGTCTGCAGGATGTGCCACGAGAAAGGCGTTTTCCTCGAAGACAAGGACGTTTTCCAATGGGTGCAGCCCGTCTTGAACAGGCCTCAATGCCACCGGTGCCATGCTCCCCGAACAACGCACAACGGCGTCCTCATACTGGATTTTTCCCTGGCAAAGATGAGAGAGCACCTGGCCAGGAACGCCGGAAAGGAATTCCTGGCCTTTCTCCCCTCCCTGCTGATCGCCGGCCTCGCCGTGCTCATCCTGATGAGAGCGCTGGTGAGCCGCAGGCTGAACACGGTCATCGAGGGGATGCGGAAATTCAAGAACGGCGACTACGGCGCGCGCATTGCGCTCACGGGAGACGATGAAATAACGCGGCTCGGGGAAGGCTTCAACGAAATGTCGGAGGAGATATCCCGGTCCCAGCGCGAGTTGAAAAAGTACGCTGAAGAACTTCTTTCCCTTGCCGTTTCGTCCAACGTCGTGTCGGCGGTCCCGGAGACGGAAAATATCCATGAGGCCGTATGCCACATCGCCGTGAAGGAATTGAAACTGAAAATGGCGTGGATCGGGCTCCTCAAAAAGGGGAGCTGCGAGGTCGATCCCGTTGCGCAGTACGGTTTTGAGAAAGGCTGCTTGTCGAGCGTAAGAATAACCTGGGACGACACCCCTGCCGGGACAGGGCCGACGGGCATGGCGATCAGGACGAAAACTCCGCGGATTGTGAATGATATGGACAGCGATCCCGCATACGCGCCCTGGAGGGACGAGGCGATGAAACGGGGGTGCCGTTCTTCGATGGCATTGCCCCTCCTTTCCTCCGACGGGGAAGCGCTCGGCGTTTTGAATCTCTACAGCGGCGAGCCCGGGTATTTCACCCGTAAACGGATCAGAGTCTTCGTTGTCTTCGCCAATCAGGCGGCCTCGGCGATCGAGAACAGGTCGCTCATCGAGCATCTTGAAAAGAAAAACAGGGAAAGCGCGCAGCAGCTCAAGGTGATCTCACGCTCCCAGAAGGAGTGGCAGGAGACCTTCGACAGCATCACGGACCTCGTCACGATCCATGACGCGGACCACACGATCGTCAGGGCCAATAAGGCCTTCGCTCAATGCTACAACACGACCCCCCAGGCGGTCGTGGGCAGGAAATGCCACGAATTCTTCCATGGCACGAACAAGCCGGTCCACAGCTGTCCTCTCTCGGGGGCGCTGTGCGCGAATGAGCCGGGGACCCATGAGTTCACCGACGACCGGTCGGGCCGCACCTACTTCATCACGATCTTTCCCATGACCTTTCCCGGGTCCGAGAACCGCGGCATCATTCACATTGCGCGGGACGTTACCGAGGAGCGGGAAAAGGAGATGCGGCTGATCATGAGCGAGCGTCTCGCGTCGCTCGGTCAGATGGCGTCGGGCATCGCCCACGAGATCAACAACCCCCTGGCATCCATCGCCGGCTGCTCCGAAGGGCTGCTGGCGCGGAACAGGGAGGACCGGTACGACCACGGCATCTTCGAGAAGTACCTGAATATCATCCAGGAAGAAGTGTTCCGCTGCAAGACCATCACGACGTCCATGCTTTCGTTCGTGCGCAAGAACACCTATGAGAAAATGGATGTGGACGTCAAACAGCTCCTCGAAAAGACCCTGGAAATCATCGGGTTCCAGGGACGGCTGAAGCATGTCGAGGTACGGAAGCGCTTCGTGCCGGAACTGTCTGTGGTTCAGGCGAGCGAAGGAGAGCTGCGGCAGGTGCTTCTGGTGATCATCATCAATGCCCTCGACGCCATGCAGGACAACGGCATCCTGACCCTCGCGACGGAGCGCCGCGAAGGAAGTGTCCTGGTCCGCGTCTCCGACACGGGACCGGGGATACCGGCAGAGCTCCAGCCCCGCATCTTCGACCCCTTTTTCACGACCAAGCAGGAAAAGGGCGGCACGGGCCTGGGCCTCTCGATCGCCCGCAGGATCATCATGAACCATAACGGGACCATCGACGTGTTCTCATCGCCGGAACAGGGGACCACGTTTACCATTCTCCTTCCGCTTTCCTGATTTCCTCAAGACAACGCAATTCTTCAGGCAGAATGCCCTGCTCTCAAGGCGGAATGCCCTCTTCACACGCCGTCCGATGAGCCTTCCTCTTGATAAAACAATACTTTTTTACCGGCACTGATATTGCTATGTAACGCATCAGACCGGCAGGTGAGCCGATCTATCGAAGGGAGCGGTGTTATATGAGAAAAAAGGTGCTGGAGATCGACGATTCGCCCCTGGTGCGGGAGCTGTGCCGGATGGCGCTGCAAGGACAGGTGCGCGAGATCATCCCCGCCGGGAGCGGCTGCGAGGCCTTCGACATGCTGCGAAAACACCCGGATACGGACCTGATACTGCTGGATATCCATATGCCGGCCATGAACGGTCTGGCCGTGCTTGCCGCGATCAGGGAAACGGACAGCTATCGAAAAGTCCCCGTCATTCTCCTGTCCCAGCGGGGCGATGAGGGGGATATCGCCCAAGGTTTGAGCCTGGGAGCGGTCAACGCGGTGCGGAAGTTCGAGAACCTGAACGTCCTGCCGGGCATGGTCCGCCGCCTGCGGGGTTCGCCGATCCGGCCGGCGGATGCTGAGCAGGGAGCGCTTATCGATCATCATGGTTAATAAATTCAAATCATTTGATTATCTTTCGGCACTCCTCTTGCAATTCATGGACGCAAGAGAGGAGACGGCCATGGCGTGCTCTTTGGGTGAAATGTCCGACGGGATCATTGCAAGCGCGAGAGAGGCCGGCATCCGGCAGAGGCTGACCCTGAAGGAGCGGGAAGATTCGTCATCGCCGCTCTCCGGGAAGATGAGGCAGAGATCGCGGAGCGATCGATCACGCAGCCGTGCCGCTCATAGCGGCACACGAACCATGAACGGCAAGGAGGGGACAGGACGTGAAAAAGCTGAATTGCCGGGAGCATAAGAACTGCGGCAGGCAGCCGGGCGGGCACAAGGCGGTCGAACTGGGCGTCTGTCCCGTGACCGTGGACCAGGTCCTCGACGGCGCCCACGACGGGAAGGGCGCGGGCAGGGCCTGCTGGGTCGTGGCCGGTTCGCTCTGCGGCACGGTCACGTCAAAGTCGTTCGTAAACCCACAGTAGCGTCATTCCCGCAAGCGAAGCGCGTCGGGAATCCTTCTGAAAAACAAGGGAATGATTCCGGACAAGCCGGAATGACGGATAGAGATGTTGATATGCAAAAAAAGGATTTGTTATCGATATGTTTTCTCGAACAATGACAGGACCCTGGCTCTGCGGGGGGAAAATCCAGGGGACCTACGCGCAGAAGCTGAACAACTGCTGGCGCTGCGAGTTCATGAACGCGGTGAAGAAAGAAGAGGAGCCCACGGAGCTCGGATTTTCCCACACGCGGCTGGGGCTGGAGCGGTCGCTCGAGAGGATGAGGCGATAGGCATCCGCTTCCGGCAACGGCCGGAGCGGGCCGGCGCCGCGGCTGCCCGGGCGAGTATGACGGGCAAACGACAGATCACGGAGGAAGGAGAACAGACCATGGCAAAGAATCTTCAATTCGTCGTTTTTCATGTGGGAAAGGAGTTGTTCGGGATCGGGATCGAGCTCGTCCGGGAGATCGTCCGGGTGCCGGAGATCACCGAGGTGCCCGACGCGCCCCGCTTTTTGAAAGGGGTGATCAATCTCCGCGGCAGGATCCTGCCCGTGATCGGCCTGCGCAGGCGCTTCGGGCTCCCGCAGGCGGAGATGACGAAGTCGACGCGGGTGCTGATCACGGAAAATGCGGGGACCACCGTCGGCCTCCTCGTCGATGGGGTGAGCGAGATACGGAGGACCGCGACGGAGGCGATCGAGGCGCCGCCGGACATGGTCGCCGCCGTCGGCATCGAATATATCACCGGCGTGGTAAAGATGCAGGAGCGGCTGATCATCCTGCTGAACCTCGACAAGGTGTTGAACATCGAGGACATGCAGAAGATCGGGAAGAGCGTTGAGCGGATCGAGGAAACCAAGGCAGCGTGAGGCCGCGCGGCATTGATTTACAGAGCAGTATGGATATGTCGCACAGGGGTGTTTAATCGAATATCGCATGAAAATTAGGGACAGGAAAAAAGGAGATCGCCATGCTTACCTGGTATCGTAATGTTAAAACGTCGGTAAAACTCTTGACAGTGTTCGTTGCCCTTGCGCTAGTCGTGCTGGCAGTCGGCATGCTTGGTCTGTCGCGGATGACGCTTATGCACGGCTATCTGGACAGAATGTACTCCGACAGCCTCGTCATGGCCATTGATCTCGGCCATCTCAACGAGGACGCCGTCAGCATACGCATGAACGCGCTGAAAATGGTGTCCGGCCTGTACAAGGACAGCCTGCAGGAGCTGTTCAGTCAGTCGAACGAACTGGCGAAAAAAGCCGATGCACTGCTCGCAAAGTATGAGGTGGATAAGGGGCTGTCGGCGAGCGAAAGAAAGCAGATCGTGTCCCTGATCGATTCGTGGAAATCCTATAACGAGTCCCGGACGAACACCATGCGGTGGGCGCTTGCCGGAGAGATCGAAAAAGCCCGCCAGAACGCGCAGAACGACGCGGGAAGGAAGTATGACCTGTTCGATGAACGTCTCGAAGCGTTTGTCAAAACGCAGGCGGACGACGGGAAAGATATGTACGAAGCGGGGCTGGCCGCCAAGGAATCCGCCACGAAGATCATCTGGATCGCGGGCATCCTCAGCATGGCGGCGGCGATCGCGGCCGGGCTGTTCATAACCGCGCTCATCGCCAAGCCGCTGAAGGAGATGTCGGATGCGGCGAAGCGGATCGCCGAGGGCGACCTCTCCCACGACATCGATATCCGCCGAGGAGACGAGCTCGGCGAGCTCGCGGATTCCTTCCGGGAGATGATCGTCTATATGAAGGGAATGGCCGGGACCGCCGAGGAGATCGCCGGGGGCGACCTCCGGAGCGACGTGGCGCCGAAATCGGACAAGGACGCGCTCGGCAACGCGTTCAAAAAGATGATCAACGGCCTGCGGGGGATGGTGGCCGAGATCCGCGCGGGCGCAAGCCAGATCGCCTCCGCGACGACACAGATCGCGGCGACGGCCGAAGAGTCGTCTAAGAACAACGATTCGACGGCGACGTCCGTGGAGGAGACCACGGCAACGATGCACGAGATGTCGGCGAACATCCAGAGCGTCGC